>NZ_KB913037.1:4309693-4628702 GCF_000384295.1 Amycolatopsis balhimycina FH 1894
AGCCGACCGCTCGGCGACGCCGTTTCGCGCCCTCGGCGTGGCGCACCATCGGACCCGGCTGTTCGCGGCAAGCTGAGCCGGCCGATCACGACGCCATCCGGTGACCCGTTTCGCCTGGTCCGTCGCGGTGCGTCGCCCGGACCGGCCGAGACGGCCGATCACGACGCCTCCAGGGTGATGTCGGCCCCCCGAACAGGTGGGACTGGTGTGACTCCTGGGGTACAAGGGGCAGCATTGTCAAGTCTGGCGTGCGGCCGCGAGTGGTCATAAGATGCGCGCTTCAATCGCGAACGGGCTGGCGCGAATGGCCCATTCGCTGCCCGAAACACGTGATGCAAGCCTCACGATCCGTGTTTTATCTCGGCTAGGAAACGGCCAGATAACGGCCCGCTGACCAGCGCAAACAGGCCAATCGACGAGCGTTGCGTGTCGTTACTGTGACGTAGGTCACGCCTCGAATAATTTCCGATCACGGCGATCGTTACGTACCGTCGCTATTCGGTTGGCCCCGACCAACCAGCACGACCGGGAATCCGTAGCGCCTAGCCCTGTCCGACGGATTCCCGGACCCATACCCCGAGCGAAAGCATTTCCGGACAGGGACGAGGGGACGACGAAGACGCGCCGTGCGTCGGACTCGTCTGCCGGCCTGGGATGGCCGGCGCCGGGACCCCGATCCTGACCCTCACACTGGTTCGTAGGCGCTGGGATACCGAGAAGCGACCAAATGTCTTACCGAGGCAAGCACCGCAAGATGTCCGCTGCCACCCGCACCGTCGCTCGCGTCGCCATCGCGGGCATTGCGGTCGGCGCTCCCCTCGCTATCGCTGCGACCCCCGCGTCGGCGACGAACTGGGACGCCATCGCGCAGTGCGAGAGCAGCGGCAACTGGAACACCAACACCGGCAACGGCTACTACGGCGGCCTGCAGTTCACGCAGAGCACCTGGAAGGCCTACGGCGGCACCGGCAGCGCGGCGAACGCTTCCCGCGACGAGCAGATCGCCGTGGCCGAGCGCGTCCTGCAGGGCCAGGGCATCGGCGCCTGGCCGCTCTGTGGCAAGAAGGGTGGCGGCGGCTCGTCGGCCCCCAAGGCCACCGGCAAGTCCACCGTCAAGAAGGTGACCCCGAAGAAGAGCACGACCGCCCCCAAGCAGGCGGCGGCTCCGGTGGCCCCGGTGGCGACCGGCGTCAACAGCTCCAACCCGGCCGGTGACTACACCGTCGTGGCGGGCGACAGCCTGTCCAAGATCGCCAAGCAGTTCAACGTCCAGGGCGGCTACCAGAAGCTGCAGGAGCTGAACGCGAAGTACATCCCGAACAAGGACCTGATCCTCGTCGGGCAGAAGATCGCCACCAAGTGACGATCGCGCAGTGATGCGTGAGTCCGGCCTCGAGCCGTGACGCCACAAGCCCTCCACCGCCAATCCCCCGGGCGGTGGAGGGCTTGCTGCGTTGGCGACGCCCGCTGATTCCGTTCGTGCGCCCCTTGAACGCGTCCGGGCACCCGGGACACGTCTGAGCTTCTCCAAGCGCCACACGGGCGTTTCGAGGCCCCGCTGCGGCCTCCCGCGCGTCAGGGCGAGTTGACCCACTCGTCGGTGCCGTCGGTGAAGTGCTGGTGCTTCCAGACCGGCAGCCGCGCCTTCACCTCGTCCACCAGCTCGGAACACGCCGAAAACGCCTGGCCGCGGTGCTCCGCCGCCACGGCGCAGGCCAGCGCGACGTCGCCGATCGTCAGCGGCCCCAGGCGGTGGCTCACGGCCACCGCGCGGACGCCGCTCCAGCGCGCCGACAGGTCCGCGACGACCTCCGCGATCACCTCGCCCGCGCTCGGGTGGCCCTCGTAGGTCAGGTCGCGCACGCCCTTGCCGCCGTCGTGATCGCGGACCACCCCGGCGAACGTCACCACCGCACCCGCCGCCTCGTCTTCGACCAGGCGGGAGTGCTCCTCGACCGACAGCACGTCCTCGGTGACCAGCGCCCGCACCACACGCACCGCGGGCCCCGAAGCGGCCGGCCGCGGGTGGTCGCCACCGGCCAGCTGGTCGACCGCGTGGTCCAGGACGCCGTCGAGCACGCCCAGGCCGTCCTTCACGCCGCCGCTGGAGCCAGGCAGGTTCACGACCAGGGTCCGCCCCGCCACTCCGGCTACACCGCGCGACAGCACCGCGGTCGGCACCTTCGGCAGCCCGGCCGCGCGGATCGCGTCCGCGACGCCCGGCAGCTCGTGGTCCAGCAGCGCGCGGGTGACGTCCGGGGTGCGGTCGGTCGGCGAGATGCCGGTGCCGCCCGTGGTGAGCACCACGGCGACGCCGTCGGCCAGCGCGGCGCGCAGCGCGGCACCCACCGGGTCGCCGTCCTCGACGACGACCGGGGCGGGCACGTCGTATCCGCGGTCCGCCAGCCAGGCGACGATCACCGGGCCGGTCTTGTCCTCGTAGACGCCCTTCGCGGCGCGGTTGGACGCCACGACGACGCGCGCGGTGCGCTTCACGGCCGCTCCCAGGTTCCGGTCTTGCCGCCGTCCTTGCGGAGCAGGCGGACCTCGTCCAGCGTCGCCGCCGGGTCGACGGCCTTGATCATGTCGTGCAGCGTCAGCCCGGCGACGGCCACCGCGGTCAGCGCCTCCATCTCGACGCCGGTGACGTCGGTGGTCTTCGCCGTCGCGCGGATGCCGACCTCGGCCTCGCCGAGGCTGAACTCGACCTTGACCCCGGACAGCGCGATCTGGTGGCACAGCGGGATCAGCTCGGGCACCCGCTTGGCACCCATGATCCCGGCGATCCGCGCGGTGGCCAGCGCGTCGCCCTTCGGGAGGCCGTCGGTGGCCAGCAGCCGCAGCACCTCGGCGGTAGTCCGCACGGTCCCGGCCGCGAGGGCGGTGCGCGCGGTGGCGGTCTTGCCGGAGACGTCGACCATCCGGGCGGCGCCGGTCTCGTCGACGTGGCTGAGTTCACTCACCCCGCCGAGGCTACTTCCGAAAGCCGCCGGCCGGGTCGCCACCACCCTCGATTCAGACCTTCTGAATGTGATAATCTGATCCGGTGTTGGAACTGAGCGCATCGGAAGCCTCCCGGTCGTTCTCCGCCGTGCTCGACGAAGCGGAGAAGGGCGAGACGATCGTCGTCACCCGCAACGGCAAGCGGGTCGCGCTGATCGTGCCCGCGCCGCGCTCGAACGGCACCGAGGTGTGCGCGGTGTTCCACCGCTGGGCCGGAAAGCTCCCCGTCGACGACCGGTTCGAGGAGAACGTCGCCAAGGTCCGCGAGACCGCGTCCGCCGAGCTGGACGGCGACCCGTGGCGCGACTGATCCTCGACACCGGGGTCCTCGTCGACGCCGCGCGGCAACGGCTCCCCCCGGGCGCGATCGGCGAGGAGGACGACGTCGCCATCCCGGCCTTGGCGATCACCGAGTACCGGGTGGGCCTGCTGCTCGACCCGAACCCGGCCCGCCGGGCGGCGCACGATGCGTTCCTGGCCGACTTCCTGGCCGTCACCCCGGTGGTCGACTACTCGGCGAGTGTCGTCGACCACCACGCCGAGCTCCTGGTGCACCTGCAACGCACCGGGCAGGCCCGCGGAGCGCACGACCTGATCATCGCGGCCACCGCCCGGGCCACCGGCCGGACGCTGGTGACCACGGACGGCCGCGCCCGGTTCGGCGACCTTCCCGACGTCGAAGTCAGGCTGCTGGAACGGATCCGCTGAGGCTCAGCGCTCCGCGAGCACTGCCTTCCGGACAGCCTCGGCGACCGCCGGCGCCACGGCCGTGTCGAACACGCTCGGCACGATGAACGACGCGTTGAGCTTGCCGTTGTCCACGACGTTGGCGATCGCGTCCGCCGCCGCGAGCAGCATGCTGTCGTCGATGTTGTGCGCGTGCGCGTCCAACAGGCCGCGGAAGACGCCCGGGAACGCCAGGACGTTGTTGATCTGGTTCGGGAAGTCGCTGCGGCCGGTCGCGACGACGGCGGCGTGCTTCTGCGCCTCCAGCGGGTCGATCTCCGGGTCCGGGTTCGCCAGCGCGAAGACCACCGCGTCCTTGTTCATCGTCGCGACCTGCTCGGCACCGAACAGGTTGGGCGCCGAGACGCCGATGAAGACGTCGGCGCCGTTGAGCGCCTCGTGCAGGGTGCCGCTGACCTGCTCCTTGTTCGTGTGCGACGCGATCCAGGCCAGGTTGTCGTCGAGGTTTCCGCGCGCGGAGTGGACGATGCCGTCGATGTCCGCGGCCACGATGTCGCCCGGGTTCTTCTGCAGCACCAGGCGGATGATCGCCGAGCCGGCCGCGCCGACGCCGCTGACCACGATCTTGCAGTCCTCGATGTTCTTCCCGACCACGCGCAGGGCGTTGCGCAGCGCGGCCACGACCACGATCGCGGTGCCGTGCTGGTCGTCGTGGAACACCGGGATGTCCAGCTGCTCGCGAAGGCGCTTCTCGATCTCGAAGCAGCGCGGCGCGGCGATGTCCTCGAGGTTGATCCCGGCGTACACCGGGGCCAGCGCCTTGGCGATCATGATGATCTCTTCGGTGTCCTGGGTGTCCAGGCAGACCGGCCAGGCGTCGACGTCGGCGAACTTCTTGAACAGCGCCGCCTTGCCCTCCATCACCGGCAGCGCCGCGGCCGGGCCGATGTTGCCGAGGCCGAGCACCGCGGAGCCATCCGTCAGCACGGCGACCGTGTTGCGCTTGATGGTCAGCCGGCGCGCGTCCTCGGGGTTCGCGGCGATCGCCTGGCAGACGCGGGCGACACCCGGGGTGTAGGCGCGGGAGAGGTCGTCACGGTTGCGGAGCGCGACCTTGGGCGTGACCTCGATCTTGCCGCCGAGGTGGATCAGGAACGTCCGGTCGGAGACCTTGCGGACCTTGACGCCGGGCAGCGAGTCCAGCGTCTGGGTGATGTCGTTCGCGTGGTTCTCCGACAGCGCGTTGGCGCTGATGTCGACCACGATCGAGTCGGAGTGGGACTCGACGACGTCGAACGCGGTCAGCACGCCGCCGACGCGCCCCACGGCGGTGGTGAGGTCACCGGCGGCGCTGGACGAGGCCGGGGCCTCCACCCGGACGGTGATCGAATATCCGGGACCGGGAACCGGCATGGCACTACCCCCGCATGGGAAAGGTGGGCTGGGACGGGAGCGAACCTACTCCCGTGACCGCCCTCACGAGGGGCCGATACCGGTACTGACCAGTAACTCTGCCGCTGGCTGGCCTCAGCGGTTGATCTCGGTCTCCGGGTGCACGTAGGGCACCGTGTCGAGCGGGAACGTGACGTCACCGAACGGCGACAGCGCGCCCTGGCGGTCGGCCGCGAGCTCGGTCACGGGGTGTTCGCCGTCCTCGCCCGGCCAGGTCGGGTCGACGCCCTTGTGCTTCTTCTCACCCTTGGCCACAACGTCCTCCACAGCGGTGTCCGGTTCTCGAGAGACAGTCTGCCTGAGCCCGGGCAGCCCGGCGCAACCGCCCGGTATCCTGGTCTTCTATGCCCGCGACCTCTTTGGCGGACTGGCTGCGAGCGGAGTCCGACGCCGCGCTCACAGAGCTGCTCCGCACGCGGCGCGACCTGTCCACGCCCCCGCCCTCCGACAGCACGGTGCTGGCCACCCGGGCCGGCACACCGGGCTCGGTCGCGCGCGCCTGCGAGGACCTCGACACCTTCACCCTGTCCGTGCTCGAAGCGTGCCTGCTGGCCGGCGCGGACCGCGACCCGGTGCCGGTCGAAGACGTCGCGAAGCTCGTCAGCACCGACATCGCCGCGCCGCTGGCCCGGCTGCGCGCGCGAGCGCTGGCCTGGGGACCGGACGACGCGCTGCGCGTGCCGCCCGCGGCCCGGGAGGCGCTCGGGCCGTTCCCGGCCGGGCTGGGCGCGTCGTCGCCTTCGCTCGCCGGCGAAGACCTCGAAGCGCGGCTGGCCGAGCTGTCCGACGACGAACGCGCCGTGCTGAACGCCCTCGCCGCCGGGCCGCCGATCGGCCGCACCCGCGATGCCGGCCTGGACCTCTCGCTCGAGAAGGCCGAGACGCCGGTGCAGAAGCTGCTGGCCCGCGGGCTGCTGCTGCGGCGCGACGACCAGACCGTCGAGCTGCCGCGCGAGCTCGGCATGGCTGTCCGCGGCGGGGTGTTCGCACCCGGGACGCTCACCGAGCCCGAACTGCCGGTCCACCGGCATCAGCCGTCCACTGTCGACGAGGCGGCGGCCGGCGAGGCGATGGAGTTCCTGCGCCGCACCGAAGCCCTCCTGCGCGCGTGGTCGGCCGCGCCGCCGCCGGTGCTCAAGTCGGGCGGGCTCGGCGTGCGGGAGCTGAAGAAGCTCGCCAAGGACCTGGAGATGGACGAGACGCAGGCGACGCTGCTGGCCGAGCTGGTCGTCGGCGCCGGGCTCGTCGCGGACAGCGAGACGACCGTGCCCGAGTGGGTGCCGACGACGCTGACCGACTCGTGGCTCGCGTCGCCGACCGCACAGCGGTGGATGACACTCGCCCAGGCGTGGCTGGAGCTGCCGCGGCTACCCGGGCTGGCCGGCGGGCGCGACGCCAAGGACAAGCCGATCGCGCCGCTGTCGGAGGAGCTGCGCCGCCCGCTGGCGCCGGTCGCGCGGCGCCGGATCCTCGCCACCCTGGCCGACCTCCCCGCGGGCGCCGGGGTGAAGAGCGTCGACGAGCTCGTCGCGGTGCTGGCCTGGCGCGCGCCGAGGCGGGGCGGGCGGCTGCGGGACGAGACCGTGCGCTGGACGATGGCCGAGGCGTCGGCGCTGGGGCTGGCCGGGCTCGGCGGCGTCACGACGGCGACGCGGGCGCTGCTCGCCGACGCCCGGCCGCGCGCCGTCGAGGCGATCCTGGACGCGCTGCCCGCGCCGGTGGACCGCGTCCTGCTGCAGGCCGACCTGACGGTCGTCGCGCCGGGCCCGCTGGAGCCGGAGCTGGCGGTGGAGATGGCCGCGGTCGCCGACGTCGAGTCGTCCGGGCACGCGACGGTCTACCGGATCACCGAGGGTTCGGTGCGGCGCGCGCTGGACACCGGCCGCACGGCCGACGAGCTGCACGCGCTCTTCAAGACGAAGTCGGCGACGCCGGTGCCGCAGGGGCTGAGCTACCTCGTCGACGACGTCGCCCGGCGGCACGGGCGGCTGCGCGGCGGGGTCGCGGCGTCGTTCCTGCGGTGCGACGACGAGGCGCTGCTGGCCGAGGTGCTGGCCCACCCGGTCGCCGCGGAGCACGCCCTGCGGCTGATCGCCCCGACCGTCGTGATCAGCCCGGACCCGCTGCACGAAGTCCTGACGGCGCTGCGCGCGGCCGGGTTCGCCCCGGCCGCGGAGGGCCCGGACGGCCGGGTCGTCGACATCCGGCCCGGCGGCCGCCGCCTGCCGGCGAAGGCGCGGGCGGCGCGCCGGAACCCGGGTGAGCAGGCGGTGCTGACCGAGGACCAGGCGGTCCGGATCGTCTCGAACCTGCGCGCGGGCGACGCGGCATCGGCCCGGCGCCGCGGCTCGGCGGTCCGGGCGCCGGTCGGCGGGGGCTCGGACACGTCGGCGACCCTGGAGCTGCTGTCACGGGCGACCCTCGAACGCCGTGAGGTGTGGATCGGCTTCGTCGACTCCCGCGGCACCGCCAGCCAGCGCGTGGTCCGGCCGGTGCGCGTCGGGGGTGGCGTCCTCGAAGGCGAGAACAACGAGCGCTACTCCCTGCACCGCATCACGTCGGCGGCCATCGTCGAGGACTGACCACCGGATTCGGTGAATCGCCGCCGAACCGCCCGGACAGGTGGTAAGCCTGGTGCATGAAGTGGGGAACGCGCGTGACGGCGCTGGCGGCGGCGACGGCGCTGAGCGGGATCGGGTTCGCCGGAGCGGCTGACGCGGCGGGGCCGCCGGTCTACTCGAAGTACGCCGTCGGCGGGACCATGCACATCGCGAAGCCGGACGCCGATCTCGAACTCGGGCCGGGACAGTTCGACATGTACACGCTCGTCGGGCCGTACACGTTCTACGGGACGATCACGCTCCCGCCGGTGGAGGTCACCCGATCGCTGCCGGGGGTCGGCACGGTCAGCGGGACCGTCACGCTCGGCCCTGGCCACGCCGACGGGTCGGTGTTCGGCGGCTTCTCGGGTTCGGCGACCTGGCCGGTGCGGCTGTCCGACGTCCGGGTCAACGGCAGGTCCTACGACGTCGGCCCGGAGTGCGGCACGGCCGAGCCGCTGACGACCGAACTCGCGTCGGACGACTTCGTCGCGGGCAAGGGTGGCCGCCTCGAATCGACCTACCCGATCGGCGCCTTCGCGAACTGCGGCAAGGCGACTTCGCTGATCAACGCCGTCGTCCCCGGCCCCGGCAACACCTTGACCCTCGACCTCACCGCAGCCTGAGCACCCGAAGCCGTGAATGGCACATTGAGGGACTCTGAGTCCCTCAATGTGCCATTCACGGACTTGGCTAGAGGGCGCGCAGGCCGGCCAGGACGCGTTCCATGAACTCGCGGGACGAGCGGTCCCCGAGGATCAGCTCGGTCTGGTGAATCAGGACCAGCCCGATGTCGGCCATGTCGCCGACCAGCACCTTCACCACGCCGAGGGGCAGCCGCAGGTGCGCGGCGATCTCGGCGACCGAACGCGTGTCCAGGCACAGGTCGCAGATCCGGCGGTGTTCGACCGAGCGGACCCCGCGGTAGCGGCGGCCGTCGTCGGACGTCGAGACCAGGGCCTCCAGCGCCAGGTTGTGGTCGGACCGCGTGCGCCCGCCCGTGCGGGTGTACGGGCGGACCCGCGAACCCGGCGAAGCGACGGGCGCCACCCGGGCCGGTTCGTTCCAGGCCGGTTCCTCCCACGGTTCCGGGTGGGGGATCCAGCGCGTCCCCGGGTCCGGTGGCGGCGTCCAACCGGGCGGCTGACCCCACGGAGGTGCCTGCGGCTGGGGCCCGGACGGCGGCGACAGCGCCGGGTACGGTCCGGACAGCGGCGGCGCCGGGTACGGTCCCGACGGTGCGGGTCCCGACAGTGCTGGTCCCGACAGTGGCGGCGCCGCGGGATACGGTCCCGACGGCGCTGGTCCCGACAGTGGCGGCCTGGGCGCCGGTGGCCGGGGCGCGGGCGGACCGGGTGCGGGCGGACGCGGCGCGAGCGGCCGGGGCGCAATGGGCCGCGGCGGCGCCGGCTGGCGGGCACCTCGCGGCGGGGTCCACGCCGGCTCCAGCGGCGGCGGCTCCGGCTCGTACCTCTCCTCGTCCTGCCACTCCGGCTCGACGGGGTCGTAACCGTCGTCGTCCGAGTCCGACGAGCCCCACTCGCGGGTGTCCTCGTCGGTGTAGCCCTGCGCATCCGGCTTCGGCCGCGACGGCTTGCGCTTGGGCATGATCATCGACAGTGTCGACATGTCGAACTTGCTGGGCGAATCGAAACCCTCGCGCTCGGTGCCGCGGTGCAGTGCGTCCCAGCCGCTGGAGTCCGGATCGTCGAATCCCGAAATCCTCATCTCGCCCTACCCACGCACGCCACCCTGCAGCTGCGCGCGCAGCTCGGGCGTCAGTTGCTGCCCCACCCGCTCGACGAGCAGGGTCATCTCGTAGGCGACCGTGCCGATGTCGCACGTCGGCGCGGCCAGCACAGCCAGCGACGAGCCGTCCGAAACGGACATCAGGAACATGTAGCCGCGCTCCATCTCCACCACGGTCTGGTTGACCCCGCCCGCTTCGAAGCAGCGCGCGGCCCCGGCGGTCAGGCTGATCAGGCCGGACGCCACCGCGGACAGCTGTTCGGCGCGTTCCTGGGGCAGCCCTTCCGACGGCGCCAGGAGCAGTCCGTCCGCGGACACCAGAACGGCGTGCGCGGCGCCGGGTACCCGGCGCACGAAGTCCGTGATGAGCCAGCCGAATGTGCCCTGGCCGGAAGCCGTCACTCCTGCTCCTCCTTGCTCGTGCGGCGCCGCGCGCCGCACCCCGGAGCGTCCGGCACTGCCGGTCGGCGACGCCACGGTAAAGCGTATGCGCACCGCCGGTGGTGTCGAGTCCGCCACCGCGCGGCCGCTGCGCACCCTACGTGTGCACCGCGGCCCGTTCCGCGCCGGGCCAGGCCGTTCCCCCCGTCCGGAGGTCACTCCCCGGCGTCGGCACCGCCGCGGGCCGGCGGGGTTTCCACGCAGGTCAGCGGAGGTGCCGGCGGTCCGGGTCGGCGGCGCCGCCTTCGACGTTACCGAACCGGGGCGGCAGCCTCCTCCTCCGGACGGCGGCAGCACTCCCCGAAGTGGGTGAAGCACGCGGAGTTCACTCCAACGGCCGCATCCGGTCCGGGCGGACATACCCTCAGCCCGCGCGCAGGGCCGTATCGTGCGCGATCGCGTGCTGGACGACCGAGATCAGCACCTGCTTGGCGGATTCGCGCTCACGCGCGTCGCACGCCATGATCGGGACCGACGGCGCGATGGTGAGCGCGTGCCGGACGTCCTCGATCTGGTGGTGCAGCAGCCGGTCGAAGCAGTTGATGGCCACGACGTAGGGCAGCTTCCGGTTCTCGAAGAAGTCGATCGAGGGGAACGCGTCGGCGAGCCGCCGCGTGTCCACCAGCACGACCGCGCCGATGGCGCCGACCGCGAGGTCGTCCCACATGAACCAGAACCGGTGCTGACCCGGGGTACCGAACACGTACAGCACCAGGTCCGAGTCCAGCGAGATGCGCCCGAAGTCCATCGCCACGGTGGTGGTGGTCTTGTTGGGCGTGGCCGAGGTGTCGTCGTGCCCGACGCTCGCCTCGGTCATCATGGCCTCGGTGGTCAACGGGTCGATCTCGGAGATCGCCCCGACCATGGTTGTCTTCCCCGAACCGAACCCGCCGGCGACCACGATCTTGGCCGACGAGGTCGGACCCGTCACCTGCGGCGCGTTCGCGTCGGAGTCAAATTCTCCGAAGCCCACTGAGCACCCTTTCCATGAACTCGATACTCGGCCGGTCGCCCACGGTCGTGCTGCTGGAGTGCACCAGCACCAGCCCGAGACCCGCCACGTCACCAATCAACACCCGCACCACGCCGAGCGGCAGGCGCAGCAGCGCCGCCACCTCGGCCACCGACCTGGTGTCGAGGCACAGGTCGCAGATCGACCGGTGCTCGGGCACCCGGACCCGGTCGAGCATCCGGCCCTGTTCGCTGGTCGAGATCAGCGCTTCGATCGCCAGGTCGAGGGTCGCCTTCGTCCGCCCACGGGTCCGGAAGTACGGCCGGACCAGGCCGGACGTCTCCATCTCGGTCGGCGGCGGCGCGTCCACGTACTCCTGGTGGGCCTGCTGCGGCAAGGCCGCCGCGAACTCACCGGAGTCCGGACCCGACGAAAAGTCGCGCTCGGTGCTGTACGCGGCGAACTCGTGCGCGTCGTACAGCGGCCCGCTCGAGCCGCCGAACAGCTCCGAGCCCGGCCCGCCCAGCAGGCGGTCACGGTACTCGGTGCCGCCGGCCTGGATCGGCCGGAGCGGTTCCTGCCCGGCGTTGCTGTCGGTCAGCCAGTTCGGTGGTTCCCGTACGGGGTCGCTGTCGGTGGCCTGCACCCGTCGTGCTCGCCACTCACGGTCGACGCGGTCCCGGAACGACTGCCAGTCCTCCCGGCCGTCGTCCTGGTGATCGGACCACCCACCGGAGAAGTCGTCACCGAGCCGGCCATCACCCCTCACGCGCCCGTCGTCCACGGCTCTCTCCTCGGTTCCCACGTCCTCAGCGGCGGACAGCCGAACCCTGCAGTTGCGCCCGCATCTCCGGGGTCAGCTGCTGCCCGACCCGCTCCACCAGCAGGGTCATCTCGTAGACGACCAGGCCGATGTCACTCTCCGGCGATCCCAGGACCGCCAGGCAGGAACCGTCGGATACCGACATGAGGAAGAGGAAGCCGTTGGCCATTTCGACCACGGTCTGCGCCACCGTGCCACCCTCGAACACCTTGGCCGCGCCGCGCGCGAGGCTGGTCAGCCCCGACGCCACCGCGGCCAGCTGGTCCGCCCGGTCCTTCGGCAAGCCCCTCGAGGCCGCCAGGAGCAGGCCGTCGGCCGACACCACGACCGCGTGGGCCGCGCCGGGCACCCGGTGCACGAAATCCGTGATCAGCCAAGCGAAGCTGCCGGAATTGTTCGCCTTGGCATGCGCTTGGCCGTTCGGCTGCGCGGAGCCACCCGGCTGCATTGCACCCGCCCGTGTCACTTTCACTCCTCACTGCTGTCTGTGGTGTTGCCACGCCCCGGAACCCTGCTGCCTTCCAGCTGTTCTTCGGCCGGGAGTTCCTTCAAGGCGTGCCGTCCCGAGGTGTAGCCCCGTTGGAAGCTTGCCATCCGGCTCCGCGCCGCGGACGCCGAGCGGGTGATCGCACCCGTTCCGGGCATACCGGCTCCTGCGTCCGCGAAGCTGTTCTGGGCCGGTGACTCGGACGTCGAGCTCGGACTGTTGATCGACCCCGGCACCAGGTAGGCGTTCGGGATGCGCTTGGGCAGCCCGGCCGTGGTGATCTCCTCGTTCTTGGACTCCAGCAGCGACTGCGCCGCCTGCCAGCCGTCGTCGGAGGCGCTGTGCCAGCCGTCGTCGGCGGGGAGGAGCGGGTGCCGGGTCGCCGCGGTCGGCTGCAGCTCGTCCGGAGCAGGCGCGGGCGCCGGCGCGGCCGGCGCGGACACGACGGGCGCGGCCGGCTCTGCGGAGCCGGTGAGCGGCGGCAGGTTCGGGTCTTCACCCGAGCTCTGCGGCGGCACGGGGTCGGCAGCCGAGTCGTCGCCCTCACTGAACCAGCGTGACAGCACCGACTGGTAGATGGGCAGCCGCCGGGTGGGTACATCGTCTTCGAGGGCCGCCGAGCCTACCTCCGCCGGGGGCGGCGGTGCCGGAGGCGGTTCCTCGGGCGGGACGAACTTCGGCTCGCGCTTGGGCAGCACCAGCGGCGCGAACTGCGTGTCGTTCGCCCGCGAGCTGGCACCTTCGCCGTTCGGCGACGGCGCCAGCGGCGCCAGGTCCTCGGCGGTCGGCCAGGCGGGCGTCTCCGGCTTCGGCAGCTCCGGCGACAGGAACGGGCCCGCCGCGCGGCCGCCGCTGACCAGGTCGTCCAGGCTGATCGGCTGGTCGAGCGGGACCAGCCCGCCCTGGTTCGGCACCGGCTCGTACGACGGCGGAGCCGGGGGCGGCGGTGGCGCCGACGGCGGGGTCTGCGCGAACGTCTGCGTCTGGTCGAAGTCCGTGCGCGCGGCCGGGATCGGGATGCTCGGCATCGACATCGACGTCTCGGACCGGTTCGCCGGCAGCGGGGTCTGCCGCTGCATGCCCGGACGGAGGTGGGTCAGCAGCTCGGCCGGGACGACGACGCGGGCGATCACGCCACCCTCGATGTCCTCGTTCTCGCGCAGCCGGACCTCGATGCCGTGGCGCTTGGCCAGCCGCGAGACCACGTACAGACCCATCCGGCGGGTCACCGACACGTCCAGGTCCGGCGGGTCGGCCAGGCGCGCGTTGACCTCGGCCAAGCGGTCCTCGCTCATGCCGACACCGTGGTCGGTGACCTGGATGGCCAGCGCCTTCCGGCGGGTCACCACCGCGCGGACGATGACCTTCGTCTCCGGCTCGGAGAAGTAGGTCGCGTTGTCGAGCAGCTCGGCGAGGACGTGCACGAGGTCGTGGATCGCGAGGCCCTGGACCGCGACGTCGGGCACGATGCCGACCTCGATCCGGGCGTACTGCTCGATCTCGGACACCGCGGCGCCGATGACGTCGGCGGCGGGCACCGGCTTGGGCACGGACTTGGCCAGGCCGGCGCCGGAAAGCACCAGCAGGGACTCACCGTTGCGCCGCAGCCGCGTCGCGAGGTGGTCGAGCTCGAACAGGCTGGCCAAGTGGTCCGGGTCCTGCTCGTCGGCCTCGAGCCGGTCGATGACGCCGAGCTGGCGTTCCACCAGCCGCTGCGACCGGCGGGAGAGGTTCACGAAGATGCCGTTGACGTTCTCGCGCAGGAGGGCCTGCTCGGCGGCCATCTTGACGGCCTGTTCGTGGACGATGTCGAACGACCGCGCGACCTCGCCGATCTCGTCGCGGGAGGTGACGGGCACCGGCTGGACGGCCTTCTTCGAGGCGCCGACCGGGTCCGGGTCGTCGAGGATGGCCTGCACGGTCTCCGGCAGCCGGGTGTAGGCGACGTCCAGCGCGCTCTTCCGCAGGATCCGCAGCGGGCGCAGCATCAGGCGGGCGACGACGAGCATCAGCGCGATCGCGGCGGCCAGCGCGGCGAGCACGACGGCACCGCCGATCCAGGCCGAGTTGACCGCGTTCGTGGCGAGTTCGTCCGCGCGGGTCTTGAGCTGGGCGAGCAGGTTCGACTCGACCGCGTGCAGCTTGTCGGCCGACACCGTGCTGTCCTTGCCGAGCGCGGTGGTGTCGATGACCGGCGCGGTGCCCAGCTGGGCGTTGGCGAACGCCGCGGTCTGGATCCGGCGGCGGTCGTCGACCTCCGGGCCGGAGTAGGTGTCGTTGTAGAGCTGGCGCTGGTCGTCGTCGGCGTTCGCAAGGAAGGACGCGACGGAGGCGTCCGCACTGGACGCCGACGCGCGCGTCTGGTCCAGCAGGTCGCCGGGGAAGTTGCCGCGGTAGGCGGCGATCTGCAGCTCGGTGTCGGAGCGGGTGGTGAACTCCTTGGCCTCGCTGATCGCCTGCGTGCTCGTGCCGAGGCGCAGCACGTCGCGGTCGGTGACCGCGGTGGTGACCTCGCGGCCGAGCTCGATGAGCGAGTCGAGGACGCCCGAATAGGCGGTCAGCACCGTGATGTCGGGCAGGCTGTTCTGGGTGTTGAACGCCGCCCGCAGCGGGCGCAGGGCGTCGAGGCGCTGGAGACCGCGGGTGTAGCGGTCCTTGGTCGCCTGGTCGTCGTAGCCGAGGGTGCTCGCCGCGCCGCGCAGGTCGGCGACCTCGCGGTCGACCTTGGAGATCTGCGCGTCGAGCCCGGTCTGCAGCAGGCCGTTGCTCGAGGAGATCCGCGCGACGGCCAGCGAGCGTTCGTTCTGCAGCTCGTGCACCACTGTGGTGACCTTGACCGCGAACGCGACCTGGTCGGCGGTGCGCTGGAACTCGGCCGCCTGCTGGGCGTCGTCGACGACGCGCAGAGCACCCAGCACCGCCGCGGTCAGCGTCGGGATGATCAGGACCGCGGCCAGCTTGGTCCGCAGCCGCCAGTCGCGCATGCCGGAGAACAGCCCGGTCTTCCGGCCCGGATCCACTCCGGGCGACTGCGCAGGGGCCCCTCCTACCCCTGCGGCGTCTTCGTTCGGCACCGCCGCACCACCATCATCGTTCGAGCTCGTGAAACTCTGATCGGTCCAGCGCCCGCCAGGGCGCATCGCGTTCTCCTCAGCCACTCGTCTGCACGCTCCCGGCGGTCCGGCACCCCGGCCGATCGGAGGGAGTCCAGCGCAAGACGCTACCCGTACGGGTTAAAAGATCGTCTTCGACGGGTGTTTCTGAACCCCGTCCCACGGGACGGAATCGGTTCAGCTCGAGCATCACGGTCGGGTCCCTGCGCTGGTCTCGCATCGGTCTGTTGTTCGGCCTAGCCCACCGGCAAGGCGGCTGAGCCCGGCCAGGCAGTGGCCTCCGCGGGGAAGAGTCGCTCAGGAAAAGCACAGCGTGCCCTGGTAAACCGGGGATCGACTTGATCGGCCATCCAGGCACTCTCTCTCACTACATCGGAGGTTGATACCTCCCCGCAGGTGCAGAGGGTAGCGAACGGCCGGGGAAGATGTAACCCTCCCGACAGGACGCGCTGAATGTTGCACAGCGTTCGCTCAGTCGGCGCACAGCTGGTGGTCTCGGATTCGGAATGTGGGCCCTACGCTGGGTGAACTGCTACGACGAGTGGAGCAGTGGGTCTAGACCAGAGGCCGAAAGAGTGACGTGCGCCACCCCATCAGGTAGTGATTCCACCCATTGTGAGCAAGCTGTCACGTTCTCTACAGTGGCCCGCGTGCCTCGCGAATGAGTCACGCACTTCCGTTGGAATCGGTTCGCCAACCCTCACTTTCTTCAAGGAGCAGGCCTTGCTTGGAAACGCCATGAGCAGTGGCCGGGTTCGCACTCGCCGCGCCGCGCTCGGGCTCGCCCTCACCGTCGCAGCCGTCACAGCCGTCAGCGGCTGCAGCGCGCTCGGCTCGGACAGCTCGAGCGCCTCGTCGAGCGGAGGCGGCCTGGAGAAGACGAAGATCAAGGTCTCCATCATGCCGACCACGGACCTCGCGCCGTTCTGGCTGGCCAAGGACAACGGCTACTTCAAGGCCGAGGGGCTCGAGGTCGAGCAGGTCATCGCCAAGAGCGGCCAGGACTCGATGGGGAAGGCGATCGCCGGCGAGGCCGACATCGCCCTCTCGACCTACACGCCGTTCTTCGTCGCCAAGAGCAAGGGCACGGCGGACATCCAGCTGGTCGCCGACGGCACGTCGGTCAACGCCAAGAGCAACGCGATCGTCACGGTGCCCACTTCGCCGGTGAAGACGGTCAACGACCTGGCGGGCCGGCGGATCGCGATCACCGCGCTGAACACCGCGTCGGACATCCTCACCAAGTCGGTCATGAAGGACCACAACGTCGACTACAGCAAGGTCACCTGGGTCCCGGTCCAGCTGCCGAACATGGCGGCGGCGTTGAAGGACAACCAGGTGGACGCGGCCTACATGCCGGAGCCGCAGCTGTCCCAGGCGGCGAAGGTCGTCGGGGCCACCCCGGTCATCGACGTCAACACCGGCGCCACCCAGGACTTCCCCCTGACCGGCTACGGCGCGATGACGAAGTGGGTGCAGGCCAACCCGAAGACGCTCGCCGCCTTCCAGCGCGCGATGAAGAAGGCCACCAGCGAAGCGCTCGCCGACCGCTCGAAGGTCGAGCCGCTGCTGGTCAAGTACGCGAAGATCGACGAAGACACCGCCAAGCTGCTGACCCTGCCCGGTTACGGCTCCGTCCTGGACGCCCGGCGCCTCCAGCGCGTCCCGGACCTGCTGCTGCAGATGGCCGTCATCACCAGCAAGGTCGACGCCGCGCCGATGATCGCCCCGCAGGCGACCAACTAAAGTGACAAAACTGCTCCGCGGCCTGGCCGGCCTGGTCGGCTTCCTCCTGTTCTGGGAGGTCGCCGACCAGGTCGGCCTGGTCAGTAAGACGTTCGTCCCGCCGCCGAGCGTCGTCCTGGTCAGCCTCGTGAACCTGCTGGGTGACGCGCAGTTCGTCCGCGACATCGTCGCGACCATGCTCGCCTGGCTGATCGCGATCGCCATCGCCATCGCCATCGCGGTGCCCGCCGGGCTGCTGCTGGGCAGCATCCCGGTGCTGCGTACCACCACCGCCGCGATCGTCGAGTTCCTCCGCCCGATCCCGGTCGCCGCGCTCGTCCCGCTGGTGCTGCTGGTGATCGGCTCCGGGCCCGAAGCGAAGATCAGCCTCGCGGTGTACGCCTCGCTCTGGCCGATCATGTTCAACACGATCTACGGGATGAACGAGATCGACCCGGTGCTCATGGAGACCGCGCGTGCGTGCGGCACCAGCCGGTTCCGCATCCTGTCGTCGGTCGCGCTGCCCCAGACCGCGCCGTTCGTCTTCACCGGCATCCGGCTGTCCGCGACGATCGCGCTGATCGCCGTCGTCAGCACCGAGTTCCTGGCCGGCTCGGAAGTCGGGCTCGGCAGCTACATCCTGCTCGTCAGCACCGGCTCGACCCGGTTCGACCTGGTCTTCGCCAGTACGCTCGTGGCGGGAGCACTGGGATACGTGATCAACGAAGGGCTCGAACAGGTCGGCAAGCGGCTGTTCCGGTGGAGCTCGGTCGACCGGGAGGCGATCGCGTGACGGCAGCGACTCTTTCGGGCCGGGTCGGCAGGCGCGCCGCGCGCGGTGCCGCGACGGTCCTGCGCAACTGGCTCTTGTTCGCGATCCTCGTGGTCGTCTGGGAGTTCGCCGCCCGGGCCGGCGGCAGCAAGTTCTTCCCCCCGCCGACGGAGATCGCGGTCGCCGCCGCCAAGCTGTGGTTCACCGGGCCCGCGTCGCAGCTGTTCCTCACCGACACGGTGTTCGTCAACGTGGTCCCCAGCCTCGGCCGGATGCTCGGCGGCTGGGCACTGGCCGCTGTCGCCGGCATCGTGCTCGGCGTGCTGATCGGCCGGTCCGCGCGGGCGCTGGACTACGTCGGCCCGCTGTTCGCGTTCTTCCGCTCGATCCCGCCGCCCACGCTGATCCCGGTGTTCGGGGTCCTGTTCGGACTGAGCTCGGGCATGCAGATCGGGTCGATCATCTTCGGCGCGGTGTGGCCGGTGCTGCTCAACTCCGTCGACGGCGCCCGCTCGGTCGACCAGGTCAAGGTGGAGACGGCCCGGTCGTTCCGCACGCCCCGCGGGTACTGGCTCGGCATGGTGGTGCTGCCGGCGGCGGCGCCCAAGATCTTCGCCGGGCTGCGGGTGAGCCTGTCCATCTCGCTGCTGCTGATGGTGATCTCCGAGCTGGTCGGCGCCTACCACGGCATCGGCCGGTCGCTGATGGACGCCCAGCAGAACTTCGAGTTCCCCACCATGTGGTCGTGGCTGGTGCTGCTGGGCATCCTCGGTTACGTCTTCAACATGATCTTCCTGGCCGCGGAGCGGCGGGTCCTGGCCTGGCAGCCGACCCGCCTCGGCCGCGACTGACGCCCGCGAAAGGCCTCTCCTATGTCGACCATGCTCGAAGTTTCCGGCCTCAGCCACACCTACGGCAGCGGCGCGAAGGCCCACACCGCGGTGAACAACCTGTCGTTCACCGTCGAGGCCGGGCAGCTGGCCAGCATCGTCGGGCCGTCGGGCTGCGGGAAGTCGACGCTGCTGCGGTGCGTCGCCGGGCTGACCCCGCCGACCGAGGGCACGGTGAGCCTGCACGGCGACCGCGTCTCGGGCGTGCCGGACGACCTCGCCGTCGTGTTCCAGGACTACAGCCGTTCGCTGTTCCCGTGGCTTTCGGTGCAGAAGAACGTCGAGTTCCCGTTGCGGTGGCGATCGATTTCGAAGGCGGAGCGGCGGAAGCGGGCGGCCGAGGCGCTGGAGCAGGTCGGGCTTTCCGGCGTCGGCGGGAAGTACCCGTGGCAGCTGTCGGGCGGCATGCAGCAGCGGGTGTCGATCGCCCGCGCGCTGGCCAGCCGCCCGGCGCTGCTGCTCATGGACGAGCCGTTCGCGTCGGTCGACGCCCAGACGCGGTTCGAGCTCGAAGACCTCACCCGGCGCGTGCAGCGTGAGCAGGGCAGCACGATCCTGGTTGTCACGCACGACATCGACGAGAGCGTCTACCTGTCCGACCGGGTGCTGGTGCTGTCGAAGTCGCCGGCGTCGATCGTCGCGGACCTGCCCGTCGGACTGCCCGCCGAGCGCGACCAGATCACCACGCGCGAGTCGGCGGAGTTCGTGACGCTGCGCGGCGAAGTCGCCCGGCTGCTGCACGGCGGCAGCCCGGTCGAGGCGGCCGAGGCCGCGTCCGACGCCGCGGAATGGGAGCTGGCGGAGCACGCCTCGGACGTGACGGAGAGCAGGACCCGGAGCTGACCCGGCGGGCCCTCGGAAAGAAATCCGGGTGGCCTGTCGGATCGGGGCGGTGGGCCCGGCACGGCTGAGCCGTTTCGTTCAGTACGACAACGCGTGGGTCGGCGCGACCCGGACGTGCACCAGCGTCGGGCGCGGGTCGGCGAGTGCCGCGGCGAGGCCGGCCGCCAGGCCGGACGGCTCGGTGATCGTCACGCCCTGGCAGCCCATGCTGCCCGCCAGCGCGACGAAGTCGATGCCGCCCAGTTCGGTGCCCGGCAGCTTCACGCCGCCGATCGTGTCACCGAGGAGGCGGACCGCCGCGTACTCCGAGTTGTCGAAGATCACGAACGTCACCGGCAGCTGCTTGCGCGCCGCCGTCCAGAGACCCTGGATGCCGTACATGCTCGAGCCGTCGCCGACCACGGCGACGACCTTGCGGTCCGGCCGGGCGAGCGCCGCGCCGACCGCGCCCGGGATGCCGTAGCCGAGCGTGCCGCTGGCCATCGTCAGGAACCCGGAGCCGGTGGTGGTGATCGGCAGGTGCTCGTGCAGGCTCCCGCGGTGGCTGGGCGCCTCCTCGACGACCAAGGCGTTGTCCGGCAACAGGTCCGCGAGCGTGGCGTAGAGGAATTCGCCGGTGAGCGTCTCACCGCTGGGCTTGGCGGGCCGCGGCCGCGGCGCCGGCGCGGGCCGCGTGCTCCGCTCGACGACGTTGAGCAGCGCGCGGATGCCCAGCTTCGGCGTCGCGCGGATGCCGGTGCCTTCGAAGGCCCGGGCGAGGATCTGTTCGTCGTCGCTGAGGATGAACAGCGGCGGCAGCGGAGCGTCCCCGCGTCCACGGTCGACGTGGTAGGTGAAGGCGGGCGCGCCGAGCACGAGAACGAGGTCGTGCTTTCCGAGCGCGTCGGCGACGGCGCCGCGTTCGGGCTCCAGGAACCCTTGGAACAGCGGGTGGTTCTCGGGGAACGAGCAGCGGTAGGACATCGGCGCGACCCACACACCGGCGTTGAGGCGTTCGGCGAGCGCGACGGTTTCCGGGACGGCACTGTCCTGATCGACGGCTCCCCCGACGACGATCGCCGGCCGCTGCGCGCCTTCCAGCGCGGCGTTGAGCTCGTCGATGGCCTCGGGATCCGGCGCGAAGCCGCGGATGCGGGGCCGCGAGATGACGGGCCGTTCGGTGGGAACGGTCCAGTCGTCGGCCGGAACGGAAACGAAAACCGGACCGGACGGCGCCTGCGTCGCGACGTGGTAGGCCCGCGCCAGCGCGGCCGGGACGTCCTCGGCGGTCGCGGGCTCGATCGACCACTTGACGTACGGCTTGGGGAACTCGGGGGCATCCATCGCACCGAGGAACGGTTCGTGCGGCAGAAGCGACCGGACCTGCTGCCCGGCGACGATGATCAGCGGCGACCGGTTGCGGTAGGCGGTGAAGAGGCTGCCGAGGCTGTGCCCCACCCCGCCCGCGGAATGCAGGTTGACCAGCACGGCCTGCCGGGTGGCCTGCGCATAGGCATCGGCCATCGCGACGACGGTGGATTCCTGCAGGCCCAGGACGTAGTCGAAGTCGTCGGGCCAGTCGGTGAGGAACGGCACCTCGGTGGTGCCGGGGTTGCCGAACACCGTGGTGAGACCGAGTTCGCGGAGCAGCTCCCGGGTGGCGTCCAGCACCGTGCGCTTGATCATGCGGACAGGTTAACGCTTAGTTTTGCGAAGTAAAGCCCGCCAAGCGGCCGCAGAAACGGCGAGCGTGCCCCCGGCGCGGTCCTTGGTGTCGCGAATCCGCGACACACGGCTCAGCTCGACTGCCGTACTTGCTCCGAAAGGCATGATCCGCCCCGGTCCAGGATGGACCTCGCGAAGCAGAGCCAGACTGTCACGCGCGGAGAAAGAGCAAGACTGACCATCGAGTGCTGACCGACCACCGACCACAACGGCCGACGGGGCTGTAGCCAATCCGCTACAGCCCCGTCTGACACTCAGCCGGACACACTCAGCCGATCAGGCCCGACAGCCCGCTCGCCTTGAACGAACCCCAGCCCGTCACCTGGTCGTACCCCGTCCCGGCGGTGAACCCGGTCGTGCCGTGGAGGGTGTTGTTGCCCGTCGTCACGTCGTGGAAGCCCGTGCCGTACGAGGACCCGTTGCCGATCGAGTAGAACTTCGGGTTCAGGTTGCCCAGCGCGCCGCCGTGGACCTGGTTCTGCAGCGCCGCGAACGCCGCCCACAGCGGGGTCGCGCCCGACGTGCCGCCGACCGTTTCCCAGCTGCCCGCCGAATAGATGTAGTAACCCGACGTCGGCGAGGCGTCCGCCGCGACGTCCGGCACCTTGCGGTAGGTCGTGCTCTGCGAGGACTGCCACGAAGGTGCCGTGAAGACCGTCGAAATGCCGCCGCCGGTCGAGCCGCCGTTGTTGCCGTCGTTCCAGGTCGACTCGCTGCTGTAGCCGTTGGACGACGTCACGTTCAGCTTCGTGCCGCCGACACCGGTGATGTTCGGGCTCGACGCCGGGAAGTCCACTCCGCGCGCCGTCGAACCCGTCTGGCGGTAGCAGTCGGTCGTGCCGTCGTCGCCCGCGGCGGCGAAGTACGAGATGCCCTCCGCGGTGCCGGTCGCGACCGCGCTGCTGACGCTCTTCGCCGCGCTCGAACCCTCCGAGGCTTCGCAAGCGCCCCAAGAGATCGAGACGACGTCGACCGTCGCGTCCGACGCGATCTTCTGGTACATCGCCAGTTCGCCGGCGCCCGAGTTCGGTGCCTCGTAGACGTAGTCGTTCGCCGCGGCGGCCACCGCGTGCACGACCTCGATGTCGAGCTCGACCTCGACCTGGCCGTCGCCCGGCGACGAGTCGTAGTTCGCGCCGCTGACCCCCACCGTCGTCACCGAGCCCGCCGAGAGCCCGTAGGTGCTGTCGTACTTGGTGATGTTCGACTTCTGGTACCCGTCGAACTCGACGAAGCCGACGTTGACGCCACTGCCGGTCGCGGAGAGAGCGCTGGTGCCGTAAGCGGTTTTGAGCACCGGCGGCGTCGCGGACTTGACGACGTTGGGCTGGGCGAGCGGCTTCGCCGAGTGCGTCCGCACCGCGTGGTCGTCGAGGCCGACGACGTTGCCCACGACGTCCGAGACGCCCGCGGGCACGGCGGGCGCGGCGTCGTTGGCGAAGAAGTCACGCCCGGAAACCCGGTCGTGGTAGGTCCCGATCCGGGTGCGGAACGCCGATTCGAGCTGCGCTGCCGAGCCGGTGAACGTGATGGCCTGCCGGTTGCCGGAAACCTCGATCCCGGTGGCACCCGATTTCCCGAGGAATGAGACGGCCTTGTCGACATCGGCCTGGGTCGGGCCGAACCGGGCATTGAACTGCGCCGGCGTCAGGAAGTGGTGATATTGCGGCGAAGCGGGATTCTGCACGTCGGCGAGGAACTTTTCCAAAGCCTGCTGGTTGTGCAGTTTCAGCGAGAGCGCGGCGGTGATCGGCCGGTCGGTCGCGACGTCGCCGGTGCGCTCGCTGTTGACCAGCGGCGCGGCGTTGTCGGCCAGCGTGACCAGGGGTTCCGGCGCGGCGGCGGCCGGGACGGCCACGGCGAGGCCGAGCAACGCAGGCAGCGGCACAGCGGCCGCGACGAGCTTGCGCAAGCGCATGGGGGGATTTCCTCTCGGCGGTGGGGACCGGGCCTGCGTGGAATGCTCGCCGCAGGTTGCCGAGAAGCATAAGAACCCATGATCACGCCGAGAACCTACTTTTGTCTGGGCTTCCGGCGGATCCCATTTTCATTTTCCGAGTGGTTTACCTCGCCATAACGCAACCATTATTGTCCGGAATGTCCGACCATTTCGATCCGTTCGACGATCTCGCGCGCGGCCGAATTGCCGGAGAACCGCCGGGCGGCCGCCGACAGCGAGTGCAGCCGCTGCTTCACCCGCGGTGATCGCAGGGCACCCGCCAGCTCGACCGCCTCCTCGCCGACAGTCGCGGCGACGTCGAGGTCACCGTCCAGCGCGTGCACGGTGGCCAGCCAGATCAAGGTCAGCGAGCGGCTGCGGGCCATCCCCCGCGGATACTCCCTGATCGCCTCGATGAGGGCCGGAATACCGTCGCGGCCGTGCCGGATGTCGGCCATCTGCGCCAGTTCCCCGTGCACCGTCCCGATCATCGCCGCCATGTCGGCCGCCCCGAAGAACGCGGCCCACGGCGACGGCTCCCGCCACTCGGCCTCCGCGAATTCCGCACGAGCGCGGTGCAAGTAGGTCAGCGCAGCGGTGACGTCGGCCTTCTTGGCGTGCGCCCACGCCTGGTTGGCCGACAGGATCGCCTGCGCGAGCGGGGAATGGGCCAGCAGCGCCACCTCCCGGCCCCGCGCGAACTCCGCCAGCGCCGCGTCGATCGCGCCGTAGTGCAGGTGCAGCCGCCCGACGCGGTACCGGATGTTGGCCTGGAGGTCGTCGTTCCCGGCTTCGATGGCCAGTTCCAGCGCCCGCGCGAACGCGTCCAGCGCGGCGCCCGGGCGATCCTGGTCGAAGTTCGTCCAGCCGGCCAGGTTGTACAGGTCGGCGACAGCGGTGAAGAGCCGCGCTAGCACGACGGTCTTCGTCACGCCGTCCAGCAGCGCCACGGCGGCGGCCAGCCGCGACTCGACGGCCACCCGGCAGGCCCCGCCGCCGTAGCGGTAGTCCAAGGCCCTGAGTTCGGCGACGACGTCCTCCAGCCGCCGCGCATCGGCGAGACCCACGCGTGTGCCGCGCGGTTCGTCCCGCCCTCCACTGCCGGTCATGGCAGCCCTCCGTCCGTAGAGAGCTGCCGATCGGGCAGCTCCGCTCATTCCCCGCCGGGCCAGGCCGGAGCCCGCTCCTTCGAGGCGCTGGCACCGGGGAGGACCCCGGCGGCGGTCAACACCACACCGGTGGCGGTTTCCGCGATCTTGACGGCGGCCAGCACGCCGGTCAGGGCGAGCGACCCACCGAGCCCCAGTTTCGCGAACTCGTCTTCGGACGTTTCGGTCCGGCGTTGACGCGGTACCATTGCAGTCACGATTCGACCTTCCGGCTCGTTCCGGACGAACTCGGCCGATACCCACGAGGAATCAGGCGCCCCCATGTGTCAGAAATCCACCGGATGGCCGGAGTTCTGGTTTCCCGATGGCTTCTCATCGAATTGACCGCGAACCGAATACGCGCGCCCACAGCGCTGCCTCCGCCCTAGTCGAACAATTCTTGACACCATTCGAGTGAACAGCGACCCGTTCATCGCACACCGGCTCGCCCAGCCGCCAGTCGTCACTGTTTCACGGCTTCACTTCTACGATAGCCAGCACCTGCCGGACCATCAGCCCCCAAGCAGCCCAACCACCGCACTGCACGTGCGACCGCACAGGCGAAGACGCCCCGGCATCAGCACAAGGCGGCTGCAATTTCATCGGAACGATTCAGAAAACGAATACTGGTATAGCCGGTTGGCGAATAGCGTAATGTTCGCCAACCGGCTGCGAATTTCGGCGGCAACCTCGTCTCGCATACGGCTTCCGCAGTCGCTCAAGACTTGACGAGGTCCACCCAGGTGCGCACCGTTTCGGCGTCGACGGCCGCCTGCCAGCCGCCGGGCCGCACCGCACTCCCGACATGGAACCCGCGCACCCCGCCCGCGCGCAAGAGGTGCACCTGCTGGGCGCGCAGCCCGCCGCCCACGAGCAGGTCCGGCCCGCTCTCGCGCTGCGCGAGCCGCTGCAGCACCGAAAGCCCGCTGGCGACGCCGCTCGGGTGGCCGGCGGCGAGCACGGTGTCGCACCCGAGGGAGGCCAGCCGGTCGTACGCGCGCAGCGGATCGCGCGTGCGGTCGATGGCGCGGTGGAACGTCCAGGGGAGGCCGTCGATCTCCTTGATCAGCGCCTCGCAGGCGTCGAGGTCGATCTCGCTGTCGACGGTGAGGAACCCGAAGACGAATTCGCGCGCGCCCGCGTCGACCAGCCGGGCGGTGTCCGCGCGCAGCCCTTCGAGGTCGCCGATGGCGAAGGAACCGTTGTCCCGCAACATGACCCGGACCGGGAGGTCGGTCGCCGACAGCACGTCACGCAGGGTTTCCACCGACGGCGTCAGGCCGTCCTGCGCCATGTCCGCGACCAGTTCGAGGCGGTCCGCCCCGCCCGCCTGCGCGCCTTCGGCATCCGCCGCGTCCAGCGCGATCACTTCCAGCAGGGGCGTCTTCGAGCTCATGCCTCATCCGTTTCACTGGTTCCGGGTGTCGTCTCCCCTCGCGTGCCGCCCTCGCCGGAAGCCGCCTTGAAGGCTCGTCATCCGCTCGCGCACCGCTTCCGGGGAAAGAGAGAGTATCGGCCGCTGCGCTGGCACCGCTCCCGGGCTCGCCGCCGAATCGACGGTCTGCAGGAACGGCCAGGTGTCCTCGGCGCCGTCCTCCTGCTCCAGTTCGGCCGGGCTCGGCCACTGGTAGTCGGGTTCGACCGCGGCGGGCGGCGCGACGGGCGCGAGCTGCGGCTCGGTGTCTTCGTCGTCCGGGTTCGGCTCGGTCACCACCGGATCGGGCGACCGCAACGGCGGGGGTGGTGGAGGCGGCGGCGGGGGTGGCGGCGTGGCGAGCGCGTGCCGCGGCTGGGCCACGCCCGGC
The DNA here is from genome assembly GCF_000384295.1 of Amycolatopsis balhimycina FH 1894. NCBI lineage: Bacteria > Bacillati > Actinomycetota > Actinomycetes > Pseudonocardiales > Pseudonocardiaceae > Amycolatopsis > Amycolatopsis balhimycina. Next base: position 4,335,827 of record NZ_KB913037.1, read on the forward strand.
CGTGGCTCATCGGCGACGGGGAGCGGCTCCGCCTGCCGCCGCGGCTGTTCGGGCGCCGCGGACGCGTCGAACCAGCGGGACAGGACGTCGCGGTAGGCGGGCATCCGCTCGGTCGGCGCGTCGAGGTCGAGGTGGACGTCGCCGTCGGCGGCGGGCCATTCCGGCGCGTGCTCGCGCGCCACCACCGGGGCCCGGCGAGGCGGGCCCGCCTCGATCGACGGCGGCGTCAGCTCCTCGGGCTCCGGCTCCGGCGGTTCCGGTTCCACCGGGGTGAGCGGCGCGAGCGGGGCCAGCAGCTCGGGTTCCACGTCGGGAGTGCGCTGCGGCTCGGCGGGCGGAGGCGGCGCGGGCATCGGCGGCAGCTCGACGATCAGGCCCGCGGGCACCAGCACGGTCGCGACCAGCCCGCTGTCCGCCCCCGCGCTCAGGCTGACGTCGATGTGGTGGCGCATGGCCAGTGTCGCGACGACGAACAGGCCCATCCGGCGCGACACCTCCACGTCGACGTCCGGCGGGTGCGCGAGCCGCGCGTTGGTGCGGTCGATCTCGGCCTTCGGCATGCCGGCGCCGTGGTCGATGATCTCGATCTGCCAGTCGCCGTCGTGGGTTTCGGCGCTGGCCACGGTGACCGGTTCCTTGCCGGAGTAGCGCGTCGCGTTCTCCAGCAGCTCCGAAATGACGTGCACGAGGTCGTTGACGGCCTCGCCGCGGACCGCGACCTGCGGGGCCGGGCCGAGCTCGATCCGCTGGTAGTGCTCGACCTCCGAGAGCGCGGCGCCGATGATCTCGTCGGCCGGGACCGGGCCGGCGTCCTCCCGCGCCGAGTCCTGACCGGACAGCACCAGCAGGTTTTCGCTGTTGCGCCGCATCCGGGTCGCGAGGTGGTCGAGCTCGAACAACCCCGCGAGGGTGTCCGGGTCCTGCTCGTCGGCCTCCATCCGGTCGAGCACCGTGAGCTGCCGCTCGACGAGGTCCTGGCTGCGCTGCGAGAGGTTGACGAACATCGCGTTGACGTTCTCGCGCAGCATCGCCTGTTCGCCGGCGAGCCGGACGGCTTCGCCGTGGACGGCGTCGAACGCGCGCGCCACCTGACCGAGCTCCTCGCGCGTGAACACCGGCACCGGCGCGACGGCGAGCCGTTTCCGCAGGTTTTCGGGGGCGGGCTCGGGATCGGTGAGCAGGTTCTGCACGGCGGCGGGCAGCCGGTGCTCGGCCACTTCGAGGGCCGTCCGGCGCAGGATCCGCAAGGGGCGCAACAGGGACCGCGCGATGACCACCGACAGCACGCCGGCGACGAGCAGGACGCCGAGCACCGCGCCGCCGTCCCAGAGCGCGGCCGTACGGGCTTGCGCCGCCAGGGCGTCCGTGCGTTCCTGCAACTGGACCAGCAGCGCCTGCTGCACTTGGTGGGCGAGGTTCACCGTGTGCGTCGCCGAGACGTCCCACTGGTTCGGGTCGAGGCCCGAGAGGTTCTGGCCGTTTTCGGTGCGGGTGAGCGCGGACTCGACGATGTCGTTGCCGATGTCGACGACCAGGCCGATCACCGTGTCGTCGAACATCCGCTGCTGCTCGGGCGTCGCGAAGGTGCGGTAGTCGCTGCGCGCGGCGGCCAGCTCGGCTTCCGCGCCGAGCAGGGCGCGCGTGCGGTCGCGGTCGAGGGTGCCCGCGGCGAGCGCCTCGGCCATCACCGCCCGCTTGACCGACATCTGGTCCTTGATCCGGGCGAGCGCGTTGCCCGCCAGCCGCATCCGCGCGAGCTCCGGGTCGGAGACGTCGGCGGCGGCGGAGTCGCTGATGTCGAGCAGACCGGAGATCAGCTCGCTGTAGGAGCGCAGCACGGCGTCGGCGGGGAACGCCGAATGCTCCGCGGAGTACCGGAGGCCGCCGAGCACACGCAGCCGGTCGTCGGTCTGCTGCAGGCTTTCGGCGGCCTTCGCGTCGAGCCGCGGCTTGCTGTCGGTGAGGGTCCGCTCGAACTTGCCGATCGCCTGGTCGACGCGGTTGCGCTGGGCGGCGAGCTCGGCCGTGTCGCCCTGCCGGTTCTGGGCGACGAACCGGACGGTGAGGTCGCGCTCGCGCTGCAGCTCGTGCAGACCTTCGGCGACCGTGTTGTCGACGCGGCCGCGCGTGGCGAACTCCGCGAGCTGCTGGGCGTCACGCAGGTCCGAGCTGATCCGCAGCCCGACGAGCGCGATCACGGCGAGTGCGGGAATCAGGAGGACGGCGAAGAGCTTCGTGCCGAGGCGCCAGTTGCGCAGCCGCCACCGGCCGCCCGCCGGACGTGGTCCCGCCGCGTCACCGCCCTTGCGGGGACGCTTGTCGCGACGGGTCACCTGGTTTCCTTTTCCGCCACGGGCGGGAACCCGCGGATCGAACGACACTCGAACCTACTGAACGGTAGCCCGCCCCATGAAGATCCGAAAGCCGCGCTGGCACGATACGGCCCTGCCCGCGATCGTATGGGGCCCGGACCATACGATCCAGCACGAGAATCAAATTCTCGCGGTAGGTGAAGGGTCATGATCAGACGCGGACGGACGATTCCGCTGGTAGCGGCGCTTCTGGCGACCGCGGGCTGCAGCATGTTCTCTTCCGGCGGCACCGCGTCCCCGCCGCCGCTGGAACGGACCACCCTCCGCATCGGAGTGGGCAACGCCATCGACACGGCCCCGCTGCGGATCGCCGTGGCGGCCGGGAAGTTTGGTTCCGCGGGGCTGAACGTGCGGCTCGTCGAGCTCGGCGCCGACGACGGGCTGGCGAAGCTGGCCTCCGGCGACCTCGACGTCACCTTCGCCTCCGACATCGCCATGTTCCGCGCCGCGGCCGGCGGGGCGGCGTTGCAGCTGCAGGGCGAGGCCTACACGGCCGGCCCCAACACGATGGCCCTGGTCACGCTGCCGGACTCCGGCTACACCGTGCCGACGGGGAAGAAGGCGCCCGAGATCGCGGTGAACATGCTCGACGACATCGGTGCGCTCGTCGCGCGTTCGGTGCTGGGCACGGCGGGCGTCGACGAAGCGAAGATCAAGTTCACGGCGGTGCCGTTCGACCGGATGCCGCAGGCTCTGCAGGCGGGCGACGCCGACGCGGCGCTCATGATCGAGCCGTACATCACCCGTGCCGAGAAGGACCTCGGCGCGCACATTCTGGCCGACGGCGCCCGCGGTTCGACGCTCGGCTTCCCGCTGTCCGGCTACGCGTCCGCCAAGCCGTTCGCGCAGGCCAACCCCCGTACGCTCACGGCGTTCCGCACCGCGCTGGGCGCGGCCCAGCAGAGCGCGACGGACCCGGCGACCGTGCGCGACGCGCTGCCGAAGTTCTCAGACATCGACCCGACCACGGCCGCGCTGATCTCGCTCGGCTCGTACCCGGCGTCGCTCAACGGCATCCGGCTCCAGCGCGTCGCCGACCTGATGCACAACTCCGGCCTGCTGGCCAACCGCCTCGACGTCCAGGCGCTGCTCCCCGACCGGACCGGTTACTAGCTACCGCCAAACTTGCACTTGGTCTACTTTTGCACTCAGTCTACTTGAGGAGTGCGTGATGACCGACGTCCTGATCGCCGGAGCCGGCCCGACGGAGCCCGGCCGCGACGCACCGGTGTCGGACACCGAAGTGACTGAAGCGCTGACAGCCCTGTACGGCGCCGAAACGCGCTTAGGCGAGGTGTACGGCGCTTCGCGGTTCAACGACGCGACACGGCAACTTGAGCAGTACCGCCACGGCCGTGTCCTGTTCGCCGGCGAAGCCGCGCACATCCACCCGCCGCTCGGCGGGCAGGGGCTCAACCTGGGCGTCCAGGACGCGATGAACCTCGGCTGGAAGCTGGCCGCGACGATCCGCGGCACGGCGCCGTCCGGGCTCCTGGACAGCTACCACGCCGAACGCCACCCGGCCGCCGAACGCGTCCTGCGGCACACGGCCGCCCAGCGCGTGTTCACGGCACCGGCCGCGGCGAGAACGTCGAGGCGCTGCGCGAGATCGTCGTCGACCTCATGCGGCTGCCGGACGCCAACCGCTACTTCAGCGGACTGCTGTCCGGTCTCGGCCTGAGCTACCCCGGCGCGCACCGGGTCCCGGACTTCGACCTGACGACGACGGCCGGGCCGACACGGCTGTCGGCGTTGCTGCGGAGCGGCCGCGGGCTGCTCCTCGACCTCGGCGACCACGCCACCCCGCCCGGCTTCACCGGCCAGGTCGGCTTCGTCCGCGCGAGCACCGACGACGCCGAGTACCGCGGCCGGCTGCTGCTCGTCCGGCCGGACGGCTACGCCGTCGACCCGGCCGACCTGACCAGGTGGTTCGGCTAGATGTTCTCGCCCGACCTGACCAGGCAGACCGTGCGGGACGGCGGACCGGCGTAGGAGAGCACCTTGTCGGCCCCCGTGCATTCGTCGTCACGGCCGAAGCCGGAAAGGATCTCGACGCGTTCCTGCGCCGCCGGGTCGGCGCAGCTCAGCTTGTCGATCGTGGTCTCGTCTTCGACGTTGCGGACGCACTCGCCGGACCTGACGTTCAGGGCCAGGCAGAGCGTCTGGCCGGTGCCGGAGCCGAGCCGGAACCGGACGTAGTCGCCGGAGCCGCACGCGATGGCCCCGCGATACGTGTTCTCGACCTTGAACGTCGCGCTGTCCGAACTGCAGCCGGCGCGGTGGTAGGCGAGTTTGCCGCCGCCCTCGTGCGTCAGGTACAGGCAGTCACCGTCCGACGGCGTGCCGTAGCGGTTGAGCCCGCTGATGCCCAGTGCGCCCAGCGCGCCGAGGCCCAGCGCGGCGACGACGCACGCGACCAGCGTGACCCGCACCTTGGTGGTGAACCAGTGCGGAATCGGTGCCTGCTGCCCCGGTGCCGGCGGCATCGGGGCAGCCGGTGTGGCGTACTCGGGAGTCCGGAACGGGTTGTCGTCGGACGGTGGTGTGGTCAACGTGCCCTCCAGTGATCCCCTCGGCACCTCGTCCCACCGGCGGACCGCGACGGAAGCGGACCGGAGCGAGGCACGTATAACAGTAGTTGTGACTGATGGCCCGCTGATCGTCCAGTCCGACAAGACCGTGCTCCTGGAGGTCGACCACCCCCAGGCCGATGACGCGCGGATCGCCATCGCGCCGTTCGCCGAGCTCGAACGGGCGCCGGAGCACGTGCACACCTACCGGATCACGCCGCTGGCGTTGTGGAACGCGCGCGCCGCGGGCCACGACGCCGAGCAGGTCGTCGACGCGCTGACGACGTACTCGCGCTTCCCGGTGCCGCAGCCGCTGCTCATCGACGTCGTCGACGTGATGGGCCGGTTCGGGCGGCTGCAGATCGCCAACCACCCGGCGCACGGGCTGGTCATGTCGACCACCGACCGCGCGGTGCTGACCGAGGTCATCCGGAACAAGAAGATCAGCCCGATGCTGGGTGCCCGGCTCGACGAGGACACCGTCATCGTGCACCCGTCCGAGCGCGGGCGGCTGAAGCAGGCGCTGCTGAAGGTCGGCTGGCCCGCCGAGGACCTCGCCGGGTACGTCGACGGCGAGGCGCACGCGATCGCGCTCGACGAGAGCGACTGGCAGCTGCGCGACTACCAGCGCCAGGCGGCGGAGGCGTTCTGGGCGGGCGGCTCCGGCGTCGTCGTGCTCCCGTGCGGCGCCGGGAAGACGATGGTCGGCGCGGCGGCGATGGCCCGCGCGCAGGCGACGACGCTGATCCTGGTGACGAACACGGTCGCCGGACGGCAGTGGAAGCGCGAACTGATCGCGCGGACGTCGCTGACCGAAGAGGAGATCGGCGAGTACTCCGGGGAGAAGAAGGAGATCCGGCCGGTCACCATCGCGACGTACCAGGTGATCACCCGCAAGACCAAGGGCGAGTACCGGCATCTGGAGCTGTTCGACTCGCGCGACTGGGGCCTGGTCGTCTACGACGAGGTCCACCTGCTGCCGGCGCCGGTGTTCCGGATGACGGCGGACCTGCAGTCCCGGCGGCGCCTCGGCCTGACCGCGACGCTGGTGCGCGAGGACGGCCGCGAGGGCGACGTCTTCTCGCTGATCGGGCCGAAGCGCTACGACGTGCCGTGGCGCGACATCGAGGCGCAGGGCTGGATCGCGCCGGCGGAGTGCACCGAGGTCCGCGTGACGCTGACCGACGCGGAACGGCTGGAGTACGCCACGGCCGAGGCCGACGTGCGGTACAAGCTGGCCGCGACGGCGTTGACGAAGACCCCGGTGATCAAGTCGATCGTGGAGAAGCACACCGGCGAGCCGACCCTGGTCATCGGCGCGTACCTCGACCAGCTGGAGATGCTCGGCGACGAGCTCGACGCGCCGGTCATCCAGGGCGCGACGCGCAACAAGGAGCGCGAGGAGCTGTTCGACAAGTTCCGGCGCGGCGAGATCAAGACGCTGGTGGTGTCGAAGGTCGCGAACTTCTCGATCGACCTGCCCGAGGCGTCGGTGGCGATCCAGATCTCGGGCACGTTCGGGTCCCGCCAGGAGGAGGCCCAGCGGCTCGGACGGCTCCTGCGTCCCAAGGGCGACGGACGGCAGGCGCACTTCTATTCGATCGTCTCGCGCGACACGGTCGACACGGAGTACGCGGCGCACCGGCAGCGGTTCCTCGCGGAGCAGGGCTACGCCTACCACATCGTGGACGCGGACGACCTGCTCCGGCCGCTCTAACCCGTTTCCACGAGGAGCGCGCGAGCCGCGATCATCCCCGGTGGCCACCTCCGGCCACCGCGGATGATCGCGAGGGCCGCCTGCCACGCCTCGTCTTCGGACTCCCGGAGGCGAATTCCCCGGTCGGCCGGCGGCCGGGCCAGTTCACGGAAGACAGCGGGGCTGTAGACACCCCGCACCCGGAACTCGGCCAGGTGGTGCCCTCCGGCGACCATCCGGGCGAGCCGCTCGCGGCTCCGCCCCCGGTGGCGGCCGACTCCCGGCGCGAAGTGCTCAGACCCCGCTGGGTGTCTTCGCCCGCTTCCCCGTGGGTCGTTTCGGCGAGCACGTTCGCGACCACGCACCACGTCAGGAGTTCCCCCTCCTCCACGCGAGTACCGTCCTCGCCCCACTCCTTCGGCCTAGCGAATCGTCACAGGAACAACTTCCGCCACAGGAGTCTCGGACAGCCCTCTGACCAGCGGATTCACGGATTCACTCGAACGGATGAGCGGGCGCAACGCTGGAAATTGTCGGACCCTCGAACTACTGTTCGAGATGCAGTAGCCGAACACAAGTTCGAGGGGACGTCCATGACGATCGCACCGCTCCGCCCCGGTACGCCCGCGCCGCCGGTCCAGACCCTGCCACCGGGGTCGTGGCACGGCAGGCTGTGGGTGTCGGACCTGCCGCTGACCCGGCCCGAGCGCTACCTCGGCTGCGTGGCCGAGTTCGAGCGGTCGGGGCTGTGGCCGGTGCTGATCCCGCACGACCAGCGGTTCGCGGCGAACGGCGAGGACTGGATCGACGACCGCGGCAGGCTGGCCCCGGCGGGCCACCGCGTCGCCACGGCGGACGCGGCGGGAGCACTGGCCCGCTGGTGGGACGGCTCGTGCTGCGACGGCGCCTGCCTGCGGCCGTTCGGCGCCCGCTTCCCGGGTCTGGCCAAGCGCAGCCCGCGCAGGTCCGACCCACTGGCCGAAGCGGGCAACACGGGTTCGATCCTGGCGACGCGCGCCCCACACCGGCTCGGCCTGGTCCAGACGGAGCGACCGGCGGACATCCCGGCCCTGCTGGGCTGGACAGGAATGGTGAAGTGCACGGACCAGGTGGCCGAGCTGTCGGCGGTGCTACGCAGCTGGGAGGACCGCTTCGGCGCGACGCTGCTGGTGCTGGGGTTCGACACGATGGAGCTGTCGGTGGCGGCACCGCCCCGCAACCAGGCGAGGGCCCTGACGGTCGCGGCCGAGCACCGGGCGTTCAGCCTGCCGACCTTCGCCGGGCAGCCGGGAAACCTGCGCGAGTACGCGTCCGGGTTGGTGCAGACACGCCACTGGCGGTTCTCCTGGGCATGAGCGCGGGGAGCCGGGCCGGGCGGCGGCTGGGCCGGGGGCGACGAGCGGAGCCCCTGGGAGGCGGGAGTGGCGCGGGGAGATCGAAACACGCCACTCCCGTCCTCGCGACGAGCGACAAACCGCGGACGGCCGCGGCCGGGTTCGCGCCTGGCCGCGAGCGCGCCGATGGCATTCCCCGGCCAAGGACCCGCACGACCTCGGTGTCCAGATCGGAAGCCGGCCCATGAGCAAACGAGCCAAAGGACCGCTGAGACGGGCGTCCACCAACTTGGGCCGGCTGTCCCGGCCCGCGGTCCACCGGTCCGGATTCCACCGCTGCGGCCGTGTTTGGCCGGGACGGCGAGCGGGAATCACCCACCGCGGAAAGGCGGTGAGGGCGATCGCCGAGATCCGGATCGGCACTTCGGGGTGGCGCTACCCGCCCTGGCGCGGGGTGTTCTACCCGCCCGGGCTGGCGCAGCGACGGGAGCTCGAGTACCTGTCGCGGCGGATGAACGCGGTCGAGATCAACGGCTCGTTCTACTCACTGCAGCGCCCGGAGCGGTACCGCGCCTGGTTCGACGAGACCCCGGCGGACTTCCTCTTCGCGGTGAAGGGCGGCCGCTTCATCACGCACATGAAGCAGCTGCGCGACGTCGAGACGGCGCTGGCGAACTTCTACGCCTCCGGAGTCCTCGCGCTCGGTGCGAAGCTGGGGCCGTTCCTCTGGCAGCTGCCGCCGACCCTCGCATTCGACCCGGACCGGCTGGTGAACTTCTTCGCCCTCCTGCCGCGCACGACGACGGACGCCGCCCAGCTGGCGACGAAGCACGACGACAAGCTGAAGGGAACGCCCTACCTCGAAGCCGGGGCGCGGAGGCCGCTCCAGCACGCGCTGGAGGTCCGGCACCCGAGCTTCGCCGAGCCCGCGGCGAAGGAACTCCTGCGGGACCACGGGATCGCCCTGGTCGTCGCCGACACCGCGGGCAAGTGGCCGTTCCTCGAAGACCAGACGGCGGACTTCGCCTACGTCCGCCTGCACGGCGACGAGGAGCTGTACGTCAGCGGCTACTCGGACGAAGCCCTGCGCAGGTGGGCGGAGAAAATCCGGGCATGGCACGCCGGCGGCCGTCGTGACGTGCACGTCTACTTCGACAACGACGTCAAGGTGGCGGCGCCCCGCAACGCCGAATGCCTCGCCGACCTGCTGGGAGTAACCCCACCGACGCGACAGTGAGTGAACAGTGAGCGCCATCGGCTTGAGTGGACAAGCGGGCCGGACCGGCTTGCGTGCTGTCGCTGGGGGTCGGCACGCGAACGGTCCGCCACCGCGCACAGCCAAGAGGGACCAAACATCCCCGCCCACCGGCGAGCGTGGCAACCGCCGCTGCCGCGGAGGCGAGCCGCCACCCAGGTATCCGGCCGCCCCAACGCATCCCCCACCGCTCCCAGGGGGCGTCCCCAAGTCCATCGTATCGGCCACCACCGACGGAAGCCGGGAAAACCGGCCTACGACGGCGGTCTGTCCACATCACGGCCCGCCTGTGGACAACTTCCGACCAGGGCCGCCAGCTTCGCTCGTACGTCGTCCGCGTCCGGGTGGCTCAGCTCTGTCAGCAGGTGCACCGATCGGAGCCAGCACTCCCTGGCCAGCGCCGGGGCTCCCCGGCGGAGGTGGATCGTGCCCAGCTGGGACAGCACCTCCGCCGCTTCGTACTGCTCGCCCATGGCGAGGAACATCTCCACCGACTCGCTTATGCACGTGATTCCCTCGTCGAGCCGGCCGAGGCCGATCAGGGCCAGGCCGCGCGTGGGCTGGGGGAACCGCGCGTCCACCGGCTGGCCGTCCGGGCCGAGGATCGCCAGCGCCGCGTCGGCCAGCCGGAGCGCCTGCTCGTGGTCGCCCATCGAGCTGCAGATGTCCCCAAGGGCCCGCAGCACGCTCGCCTCGAACGGGCCCAGCCCCAGCTCGCGGACGATCTCCAGCGCCCGCATGCCGTGGTCGTACGCACCGGCGTAGTCGTCGAGGTTGTGGGCCGCCATCGCCAGGTTGTACTGCGCCCGCGCCTCGCCCTCGCGCGCGCCGAGCTCGCGCTGGATCGCGAGCACCTGCTCCAGGTATCGCCGGCACTCCGCGTACTGCCGGGCGACGGCGTTGACGACGCCCAGCCCGCTCAAGATCCCCGCCTCGCCCGGCCGATGGCCGCTCGCCCGCGCCGCTTCGAGCGCCACGGCGAACACCGACCGCCAGTCGTCGAGCCGCGAGCGCGTCACGAAGTAGCTCTGCAGCAGCCAGGCCAGCTTCCAGCAGACGTCGTCACGACGCAGCCGCCGCGCCAGGTGCACCGCCGCGATCAGGTTGCCGGCCTCCTCGCCGAACCAGGCCAGCGCGTCGTGGTGCGCCGAGAACGACAGGCCGCCGCCGAGGTCGTTGAGCTCCAGCAGCCGGTAGTAGCGCTCCGGCCGCATCCGCTTTGACGCGTTCAGCGCCGACGCCAGGTACCAGCCCAGCAGCCGATCCAGAGCGGCTTCGCGCTCCGAAGCCGGCTCGGCCTGCGAAGCAGCTTCGCCGGCGTAGGCGCGGATGAGGTCGTGGAACTGGTAGCGGCCCGGCCGCGGCTGGGCGAGCAGGTGCGCGGCCGTCAGGGTTTCCAGCATCGGCCGCGTCGCCGCGAGGTCCAGGCCGGCGACCGCGGCCGCCGCCGGGGCGGTGAAGTCGACGCCGGTGGGCAGTCCGAGCAACCGCAGCAGCCGGGCCGTCGACGGCTGCAGCGCCCGGTAGGAGTACGAAAACACCGACCGGATGTTGGTGCCTTCGCCGTCGGCGAGGTCGAACGAATCCAGCAAGTCGGGGGCGTCGGCGAACTCCTCGAGCGGCAGGTCCGGGAACTGCGCAGCGCGCACGGCGAGGATCCGGATCGCCAATGGCAACCCGCCGCAGTAGCGCACGAACCGCTCGGCCGCCGCCGGGTCGCGGGCCACCCGGTCGAAGCCGATCGTGGCCGCGAGCAGCGCGACGGCGTCCTCGTCGCCGAGCTCCTCCAGCGCGATCCGCCGCGCGCCGTGCGTCGCCACCAGCGCCCGCAGCTGCCAGCGGCTGGTGATCACGACCAGGCAGCCCGGCCCGGGCAGCAGCGGGCTGACCTGCTCGGTGCGGTTGGCGTTGTCGAGCACGATCAGCAGCCGCCGCCCCGCGGTGTGCGTCCGCCAGCTCGCCGCGCGGCCGTCGAGGTCGCCGGGGATCTGTTCGCACGGCACGCCGAGCGCGGTCAGCACGGCTTCCAGCGCCGCCGACGGCTCGACCGGCTCGCCGGGGCCGTAGCCCCGCAGGTTGAGGTAGACCTGCCCGCCGGGGAACCGGTCGGCGATCTCGTGCGCGAAGTGCACGGCCAAGGTCGTCTTGCCGATGCCGCCCATGCCTTCGACGGACGCGATCGGCGTCGACGTGTCGGCGTCGAGCGCCTCCGGCAGCAGCGCGTGCAAGGCCTTGAGGTCGCACTCGCGCCCGGAGAAGATCCGCAGGTCGGCGGGCAGCTGGTGGGGCACCTGCGGCTCGGTGCCGAGCCGGTAGCGCGCCAGCGGGGCGGCGGCAGCGTCGTCGGCGCCGGTGAGGATCGCCTGGCGGGTGCGCTGCAGCGACGGCCCCGGGTCGAGCCCCAGCTCCTCGGCCAGCACGCGGCTGATCCGGCGGTGGACGTCGAGTGCTTCGGCCTGACGGCCCGAGCGGTACAGCGCGATCATCAGCTGCTCGTGCAACCGCTCCCGCAGCGGGTTCTCCCTGGTCAGCCGGGCCAGCTCGGGGACGACCGTGCCGTACTCGCCGACTTCGAGCAGGGCGTCCGCCCACTGCTCGCGGACGCGCAGCCGTTCCTCGGCCAGCTGACCGGCTTCGTCGCGGTGCAGCGCGTCCGACTCGACGTTCAGCAACGCCGGCCCACGCCACTGCGCGAGCGCCTCGGCGAAGTACGCGGCCGCCTGGCGGCTCTCGCCGCGGTCCACCGCGGCCTTGCCACGGATGGCGAGCGCGCGGAACCGGGTCAGGTCGAGCAGGTCGTCGTCGAGCTCGATCCGGTAGCCGCCGCTCTCGGTGCGGATCGCGACCTGGTCGCCGAGGGCCCGGCGCAGGCGCAGCACGTACGTCTGGAGCGCGCCCTTGGAGCGGCGGTGGTCGTCGTTCCACAGCCAGCGGCCCAGTTCGTCGACCGGCACGACCCGGTTCGCGCGCAGCAGAAGCCCGGCCAGGACGATCAGCGGCCGGCTGCCCCCGAGCGGTACCGGGCGGCCGTCGGCCGTGACCTCGGCCGGACCCAGCACGCGGAAATCGAGGACCACGGAGTCATTCTTGCCGGAAACGCGCTGTTCGGCACCCGCTTACCGCACGCGGGACGGTGGCATGATCGGTCTCGATGAAGGTCTACGCGATCCCCCTGCGCACCCGGTTCCGCGGTATCACCGTCCGTGAGGGCGTGCTGGTCCACGGCCCGGCGGGCTGGGGCGAGTTCTGCCCGTTCGCCGACTACTCCGACGCCGAGAGCGTGCCGTGGCTGCGTGCGGCGCTGGAAGCGAGCGAAGCGGGCTGGCCGTCGCCGGTCCGCGACCGGGTCGAGGTGAACACGACGGTCCCGGTGGTCGGGCCGGAGAAGGCGTACGAACTGGTCCGCGCGTCCGGCTGCCGCACGGCCAAGGTGAAGGTCGCCGACCCGCGCGTCTCCCTGGCGGACGACTGCGCGCGGGTGGAAGCCGTCCGCGACGCGCTGGGCCCGGGTGGCGCGATCCGCGTCGACGCCAACATGGCGTGGGACGTCGACACGGCGGTGCGGGCGATCACGGACCTCGACAAGGCGGCGGCCGGGCTCGAGTACGCGGAGCAGCCGTGCCCGTCGATCGAGGACCTGGCCGCGGTGCGGCGCCGGGTGGGCGTCCGGATCGCCGCCGACGAGTCGATCCGCCGGGCCGAGGACCCGCTGAAGGTGGCGGTCGCCGGAGCGGCGGACATCGCGGTCCTGAAGGTCTCCCCGCTCGGCGGCGTGCGGCGGGCGCTGGAGGTCGCCGAGGCGTGCGGGCTGCCGTGCGTGGTGTCTTCGGCGGTGGAGACGAGCATCGGCCTGGCGGCGGGACTGGCGCTGGCCGGCGCCCTCCCGGAACTGGAATTCGCTTGTGGACTGGGGACGCTTTCCCTGCTGGAAGGGGACGTCTCCACCGAGTCACTGTCCCCTGTGGACGGATACCTCCCGGTTCTCCGGACCGCCCCGGAACCCGCTTCAGGTTACCCGGCACCACCCGGGGTCGCGGCCGCTTGGGAAGACCGGCTGAGCCGGGTCCGCGCCCTGCGCTGAGCGGGACCCGGCGGCAGGCCCGCCAGGCGGAGCCGTACGCACCGGGGAGCCCCCGGAGGGCAAGTTCAGGGTCGGGGTCCGGGCCGTTCCCGATGTGGCCCGGGGTGCCCGGAAGCCACCATTGAGCCATGACGAACAGCGTGTACACCCCGGAAACCAAGAAGCTCCGCCGCAGCCGGACCGACAAGATGCTCACCGGCGTCTGCGGTGGCTGGGCCACCTACCTCGGCATCGACGCCAATGTCCTGCGCATCGGGCTGGTCGCCGCCGTGTTCCTGTCGGTCGGGATCGCCATTCCGATCTACGTCGCCGCCGCCATCCTGACGCCCGAAGAGGACTCCTGACGCGGGCGGGCGCCGGTTCGCAGGGGGAACCGGTGCCCGCCGGACGCCGGGGGCGCTGAAAACCACCCGCGCCGGGGGGCGCGGGTCCGGGGGAACGCCGCCGTCGGGGGACGCGGCAAGCAACGGGAACGGCCCGGACGCCAAGGGGACGTCCGGGCCGTTCGGCCGAGGCAGCTGAGCCGAGCGGCGTAAATGCCCGGCGCGAATCCCGTTCGAGGGGTTAGGGTTCGCGCTCGTGGATCAAGGGAGCAGAACGGCCGCGAAGGTCGTCGTCGGCATCCTCGGCGGGCTGTACCTGGTCGGGGGACTGGGTTTGACCGCGTTCGCCACCTTCGTCGCGCTCGCGTTCGACGACACCGGCAGCCCGTCCGTCACCAAGACCGTGCTCTACACCGCCGCGGCGTTCGCGATCTGGGTCCTGCTCACCGGGATCGGCGCGATCGTCGTCGCGCTGGAAGCGGAAGAAGCGAGCACCGCCTGGCTCGGGGGCCTCGGGGTGCTCGCGCTCGGCGTCGTCATCGTCGGTGCTTTTGCCGTGTGGTTCTTTACCAAGCCATAAGACCGTGTCCATCGAAAAAGCCCGGCCCGCCGAAGCGGACCGGGCTTTTCCGATCAAGCGGCCGAACTCAGAAGTCCATGCCACCCATGCCACCGGACGGGTCGGCGGGAGCGGCCGAAGCCTTCTCCGGCTTGTCCGCCACGACGGCCTCGGTGGTCAGGAACAGCGCCGCGATGGACGCGGCGTTCTGCAGCGCGGAGCGGGTGACCTTCGTCGGGTCCGGCACGCCGGCGGCGAGCAGGTCCTCGTAGACACCCGTGGCGGCGTTGAGGCCGTGCCCCTGCGGCAGGCCCTTGACCTTCTCCACCACGACGCCGCCCTCGAGGCCGGCGTTGATCGCGATCTGCTTGAGCGGGGCCTCGACGGCCACCTTGACGATGTTGGCGCCAGTGGCCTCGTCGCCCTCGAGCTTCAGGCCCGCGAACGCGGCCTCGGCGGCCTGGATCAGGGCCACGCCACCACCGGCGACGATGCCCTCTTCCACGGCGGCCTTCGCGTTGCGCACCGCGTCCTCGATGCGGTGCTTGCGCTCCTTGAGCTCGACCTCGGTCGCGGCGCCGGCCTTGATGACGGCCACGCCGCCGGCCAGCTTCGCGAGCCGCTCCTGCAGCTTCTCGCGGTCGTAGTCCGAGTCCGAGTTCTCGATCTCGGCGCGGATCTGGTTGACGCGACCCTGGATCTGGTCGGCGTCGCCCGCACCCTCGACGATGGTCGTCTCGTCCTTGGTGATGACGGCCTTGCGGGCCTTGCCCAGCAGGGACAGGTCCGCGTTCTCCAGCTTGAGGCCGACGTCCTCGGAGATGACCTGGCCACCGGTCAGGATCGCGATGTCCTGCAGGATCGCCTTGCGGCGGTCACCGAAGCCCGGGGCCTTGACGGCGACGGACTTGAAGGTGCCGCGCATCTTGTTGACGATCAGGGTGGCCAGGGCCTCGCCCTCGACGTCCTCGGCGATGATCAGCAGCGGCTTGCCGGACTGGATGACCTTCTCCAGCAGCGGCAGCACGTCCTTGACGGTGGAGATCTTGGAGCCGAAGAGGAGGATGTACGGGTCCTCGAGCTCGGCTTCCTGGCGCTCCGGGTCGGTGACGAAGTAACCCGAGATGTAGCCCTTGTCGAAGCGCATGCCCTCGGTGAGCTCGAGCTCGAGACCGAAGGTGTTGCTCTCCTCGACGGTGACGACGCCTTCCTTGCCGACCTTGTCCAGCGCCTCGGCGATCAGCTCGCCGATGGTGCGGTCAGCGGCCGAGATCGAGGCGGTAGCAGCGATCTGCTCCTTGGTCTCGATCTGGACGGCCATCTTGTGCAGCTGCTCGGTGATGGCCTCGACAGCCGCCTCGATGCCACGCTTCAGGCTGATGGGGTCGGCTCCGGCCGCGACGTTGCGCAGGCCTTCCTTGACCAGGGCCTGGGCGAGCACGGTGGCGGTGGTGGTGCCGTCACCCGCGACGTCGTCGGTCTTCTTGGCAACTTCCTTGACGAGCTCGGCCCCGATCTTCTCCCACGGGTCTTCGAGCTCGATCTCCTTGGCGATGGAGACGCCGTCGTTGGTGATGGTCGGCGCGCCCCACTTCTTTTCGAGCACGACGTTCCGGCCCCGCGGGCCGAGGGTCACCTTGACGGCTTCGGCGAGGATGTTCAAGCCACGCTCAAGACCGCGGCGGGCGTCCTCGTCGAACGCGATCAGTTTGGCCATTGCGGTGTGGTCCTCCGGTATTGGGCGCCACCGCCGCGCTGCGCTGTTGGTGTTACCAGCCTTGCAGCGGCGGCAGCAGGACTCTTTCCTCGGCCAGGCTCGGTGCCCGCGACGGACGACTGGACCCGAGTGGGGGTCAGCCTCACCGTCCCGACCTTTGGCACTCGACGGCGTCGAGTGCCAACTCCGTGTTTAGCACTCTCGGCAGGAGAGTGCAAGAAGACCTGCTCAGTGCCGCCCGGATTCAGGAGCTCGGCTTGATGGTGATCGACGTCGGGGGCGCCTTCAGCGAAGAGGGGGCGTTGCTCTGCGAGTCACCCGGGCCGACCGGGATGTTCGGGGCCGTGGTCTGGCTGCCGCCACCACCGCTGTCACCACTGCCGAAGAAGAGGATCGCGCCGACGACCAGGCCGGCGACCACGACCAGGCCCAGCACGAGGAAGATCCACTTCTTGCCGCCGCCGCTCTTCGGCTGGTGGAACGCGCCCGCGCCACCCGCGGGCATCGGCGGGCGCAGCCGCATCGGGTCCTGGCCGTAACCGGGCGGCGGGCCCGGCATGCCCTGCTGCTGGTAGCCGTAGCCCGGCGGAGGTCCCTGGGGCGGCATGCCCTGCGGCATCCCGGGCGGCGGGCCCTGCGGGGGATAGCCGTAGCCCGGCGGGGGCCCTGGGGGCGGCGGGCCCTGCGGCCCGGGGCCCTGCTGGCCGTAGCCGGGCTGCTGCTGTCCTCCGTACGGGTGCACGGGGGCCCCCTCTCCCTGCGGTGCGCTGTTCTGGTGCGGCCCCTGTTGTACCTGACCAGGACGCTGCGGCGCGGGGATTCCGCCCGAATGGGACCCGGGTGGGCCGGGCGGTGTGTCGGACATCGCAAGGGGGCCCAGCGCGCGGCGCGCGGCCGCGACCATCTCGACGCAGCTCGGGTAGCGGTCGGCCGGGCTCTTCGCCATCCCCTTGCGGATGACCTCGTCGATCGACGGCGGGAGGGCGACGACCCGGGAGATCGCGGGCGGGTCGCCGTTGAGGTGGCCCTTGATCACCGTCGGCACGTCGCCCTTGAACGGCGGGCTGCCGGTGAGGCACGCGTAGAGGACACACGTGAGCGCGTACTGGTCGGTGCGCCCGTCCAGCGGCTCCCCGCGCAGGTGCTCCGGCGCCGCGTACGTCGGCGAGCCGAGGAAGTCGCCGCCGCGCGTCCGGTGCCCGGTCGCGCCGCGCCGCGTCAGCCCGAAGTCCGCGACGTACACGTGCTCGCGCGAAGTCTCCTTCTTCGTCACGAGCACGTTCGCCGGCTTGACGTCGAGGTGGACCAGACCACGGTTGTGCAGTGTGTCGAGGGCGTCCGCGACCTGGTCGAGCATCGTCAGGGCGCGCGCGGGCGCGATGGGTCCCCCCGAGATCAACCCGGCGAGGTCGCCACCGTCGACCATCCGCATGGCGATGTAGAGCATGCCGTCGAGCTCGCCGAAGTCGTACAGCGGCACGACATTGGCGTGGTCGATCGCGGACGTGTTGCGCGCCTCGTCGACGAACCGCTCGCGGAACTCGGCGTCGGTCCCGAGGTGGTCACCGATGACCTTGAGGGCCACCTTGCGGCCGAGCCGCACGTCCGTGGCCTTGTAGGTCACACTCATGCCGCCCTTGCCGAGCACCCCGTCGATCCGGTAGTTGCCCAGCCGGCGACCGGTGAGGTCCCCCGACACATCGCCTGTCACGCCCGAAGCCTAACGCCCCTGGTTCGGCGCTTGCCGGGGGTTCGCCGATCAGCTGACCGGCCTGCTACGAAACCTTCCGTACGTCGGCTGCCTGACTACGACCATCGCGGCCGGACTGCACCTCGAACTCGACGCGGTCACCCTCGTCCAGAGTGCGGAATCCTTCGGACTGGATGGCCGAATAGTGGACGAACACGTCCGGACCCTCCGTCGATTCGATGAACCCGTAGCCCTTTTCCGAGTTGAACCATTTGACGGTGCCGACAGCCACGGCGCCCTCCCTCAGCACAAAGGATCCGCTGGCCCGAGCGGATGCCAGCGGCGGAAGTGTCAATCACGCTACCGGAATTATTCCCGTCGGCAATGGGCAATTCGTCCGAAGATCACGAACCCGAAAGGCGCCTGTTCCGCGCGTGCACGAGCACCGTCCCGGGACCCGCGAAGTCGACCGCGAGCCCTTCACCGGTGCGAAGCGACTGCGGACCGCCCGGATCGAGGGCCCGCAACCGGCACTGCACGGTGTCCGGGTAGGCCAGCAGGTAGTCCGGCCGGACC
The DNA here is from genome assembly GCF_000384295.1 of Amycolatopsis balhimycina FH 1894. Lineage (NCBI taxonomy): Bacteria > Bacillati > Actinomycetota > Actinomycetes > Pseudonocardiales > Pseudonocardiaceae > Amycolatopsis > Amycolatopsis balhimycina. The sequence goes on from NZ_KB913037.1 coordinate 4,354,000, forward strand.
GTGACGAGCTCGCCTTGGCCCAGCTCGAACGCGTCCACCGGGCCGGGCGCGGCCAGCACGAGCGGCCCGGTTCCGCTGTAGTGCTCCAAAAACCCCGTGTCGGCGCCGAAGAGCTGGTGCAACGGCACCCAGCCGGTGTCGTGCCGGACCGACGCCGGCCGCACCAGCACGGCGTCGCGGTGCACCGACCAGCCCGTGCCGCCGCGCAGCTCGAGGGGGTAGACGTCGCCGGGGCGCAGCGGCGCGAAGTCGATCCAGCCACCGTCGGACGGTGCGGTGTAAACGGCCGTCGTGCTCTTGCTCGCGCGGACACCGCCGCGGCCCGCCGGCGTCTCGGTGACGCCGAACCGGCTGGCGAGCAGGGTTTCGGGCACGGCCTGCACGGCCTCGCCCGGGTCGAGCAGGACGCGGGCGACGCCGAAGCCGGGGGTGTGCCGGGTCTGGACGCGCATCAGCGTGAGGGGACGTGGGAGACGATCCAGTTCACCAACGCGGACGGGTTGCGCGTCTGCGTCATGATCTGGCCGGGGCCGACGAAGTCGAACACGAGGCCTTCGCCGCTCTTCATCGACTGGATGATGCCCTGCGCGACCTTGCGGATCTGGTATTGCACGGTGTCGGCGTACGCGACGACGTGCCCGGTGTCGATCGTCACCATCTCGCCCTGCTGCAGCGTGATCGTCTCGACCGCGCCGTAGCAGGAGACGAGCAGCTGGCCCTGGCCGGTGGCGTGCGTCAAGAAGCCGCCCTCGCCGCCCATCAGGTTCTTCATGCCGCCCCACTTGGTCTCGGTCTGCACGCCGTGCGACGACGCGAGCCAGCAGCCGCGGGTGACGGCCCAGCCGGCGCGGCCGTCGAGGGTGATCACCTGGATGTCGCCGGGCAGGTTGGCGGCGACGTCGACCCAGCCGCCGTTCGGCGGCGCGGTGAAGGTGGAGATGAAGAAGGACTCGCCGGAGAGGAACGCGCGGCCGAGGCCCTTCATGATCCCGCCCTGCGCCTGCGACTGGACCTGCACGCCGTAGCTGGTCGCCATCATCGCGCCCGACTCGACCTGGCACGGCTCGCCGGGCGCCAGCATCAGCCGGGCGACGGCGAACGAAGGCTGTTGACGGATTCCGACCTGCATGCGTACTCCCCATCGGCGTGCTCGTGACGGGCAGAGTCTTGCATGCGCCCCGAACACGGGGAGGATGGTCCGGTGATCTCCGTCGACGACTACCGCGACCGGGTTGCCGCGCTCCTGGGCACCTCCCCCACGACCACGTTGCCCCTCGCCGCCGCGGCCGGCCTCGTCCTGGCCGAAGACGTGCGGGCCGGTGTCTCCCTCCCGCCGTTCGACAACTCCGCGATGGACGGCTACGCGGTTCGTGCCCATGACACTGCGACCCCTCCGGTGACCCTGCCGGTCGCCGACGACATCCCCGCGGGCCGGGTCGACGTCCGGCCCCTCGAGCCGGGCACCGCGCACCGGATCATGACCGGCGCGCCGCTGCCGCCCGGCGCGGACGCCGTCGTGATGGTCGAGGACACCGACGGCGGCACGGAAACGGTGACGATCTCGGCGCCCGCCCGGGAAAGCGCGCACATCCGGCGCACCGGCGAGGACGTTCTCGAGGGCAGCCTCGCGCTGCACGCCGGAACCGTGCTCGGCCACTCGCAGCTGGGCCTGGCCGCCGCGGTCGGGCTCGCCGAAGTCCGCGTGCACCGGCCGCTGCGGGTCCTGGTCGCCTCGACCGGCACCGAACTGATCGACGCGCCCGCGCCGCTGCGGCACGGCCAGATCTACGAGTCCAACAGCGTGATGCTCGCGGCGGCGATCCGCGGCCTCGGCTGCGAGGTCGACGTCGTCCGCAGCGTCGTCGACGACGTCGAGGAGTTCCGGAAGGTCATCGAGCCGAAGCTGGCGGACGCCGATCTGCTGGTCACCTCCGGTGGCGTCAGCGCGGGCGCGTACGAAGTGGTGAAGGACGCGCTGACCGGTCAGGGCGTCGAGTTCGCGAAGATCGCGATGCAGCCCGGCGGGCCGCAGGGCTGCGGGCGCTGGCAGGGCGTGCCCGTGGTGACGTTGCCCGGCAACCCCGTCAGCGTGCTGGTGTCGTTCGAGGCGTTCCTGCGCCCGGCGATCCTGACGGCGCTGGGCCACACCGACGTCTCCCGCCGCCGCGTGCGGGCCCGGCTCACCGAAGCGATGTCCTCGCCGTCCGGGCGCCGCCAGTACCGGCGGGGCGTGTTCACGCCGTCGGAGCGGGAGGTCACCGGGGTCGTCGGGCCGCGCGGCGGCCCGGGATCGCACCTCCTGGCCGCGTTCACGCAGGCCAACTGCCTGATCGTGCTGCCGGAGGACGTCACGTCGGCTGCGGAAGGCGACGAGGTGGACGTCCTTCTGCTCTAGCCGGGAACTCCCGCAGCTTCCGGAACGGCGTGAGGATCGGGAGCGCGGCGATCAGCAGGCCGGCCATCACCCACAACGTCTCGCGGACGCCGATCGCCTCGCCCAGCGCGCCGCCGAGCACCCCGGCCAGCGGGATCGTGCCGTAGTTGACGATCGCCGCGCTGGAGTTGATCCGGCTGAACAAGCCGGGCGGGCAGTACTGCTGCCGGAACGTCGTGGTCAGGATGTTCGAGGCGACGAGGCCGGCGCAGACGCCGAACAGCGCGAGCACGTAGGGCACCAGGCCCCAGCCCGGCCGGCTCAGCGGTCCGAGCAACCCCATCGGCGCGGCGAAGATCTCGCACAGCAAGAACGCGCGCGCGGTGCCGAAGCGGGCGCCGAGCCGGCCGACCAGCGCCGCGCCGAGCACGCCACCGACGGCGGCCAGCGCCAGGACCAGGCCCACCAGGCCGGGGGCGGCGCCGAGTGTGCGGGACAGGAAGACGATCTGGATCGAGCCGTACCCGGTCAGCGCGATGTTCGACACGGCGCCGAACACCATCAGCGTCCGCAGGTAGCGGTCGCCGGCGACGAACCGCAGGCCCTCGCCGATCTGGCTCCGCAACGGTGTCCGCGGCGCCGGGGCCACAGCCTCCGGCACGCGGATCGCGCTCACGCACAGGACGGAGACGCCGAAGCTGACCGCGTCGGCCAGGATGCCGCTGACCGGGCCGAACGCCTGCGCCAGCAACCCGGCCAGGCCCGGTCCGGCGACCTCCGTCGCGGATTCGCTGCCCTGCAGCTTGGCGTTGCCTTCGAGGAGGTCGTCTTCGCCGATCAGCGCCGGGAGGTACGCGCGGTAGGCGAGGGTGAAGAACACCTTCGCGAAGCCGCCGACCAGTGCCGCGGCCAGCAGGAGCGGCATGGACAGCGCCCCCAGGACGGCCGCGAGCGGGACGCTGCCGAACACCGCCATCGACACTGTGTTGCAGGTCAGCATGATCGGGCGCTTCCGCAGCCGGTCGACCCAGGCGCCGGCGGGCAGGCCCACGATCAGCCACGGCAGCCAGGCCGCCGCCGTCAGCAGCGCGACCTGGAAGGTGCTCGCCTGCAGCGTGACGACCGCGACCAGCGGCAACGCCGTGCTCGCGACCATGCTGCCGAGCATGCTCGTGGTCTCGCCGGTCCAGAGCAGCCGGAAGTCCCTGTTCCCCCAGAGCCCCTTCACGGCTGGCCCAGCGAAGCTCGCACGGCGAAGAAGACCGGACGGCGCTCGACGCCGTCGCCGGGCACGGTGCGGTTGCGGTACTCGGCGAGCATGATGACGATCCGGTCGTTCAGCTCACCCAGCTCGGCGACGGAAAGCCGGGCCCAGCCGTCGATGCTGAACAGCGCCCCACGCCACTCCTGGGGATAGGTCTCCCGGTTGGCGAGCCACTCGCGGGCGATCGCGTGCTGGTGGTCGAGGGTCAGCACCTCCGCCGCCTCGGCGATCGGGTCGTCGGGGAAGTCCTGCGCACCCCACTTGATCGCGCTGGAGGTCCGCCGCCACCACCGTTCCCGGCGGTCCCTGGCCAGCTCGGGCGCCTCTTCGATGAGTTCGCTGGCCGCCAGCACCTTGAGGTGGTGGCTGATGTTCCCGACCGCTTGGCCCGTCTTCTCGGCCAGCAGCGACGCCGTCGCCGGGCCGTCCAGGTGCAGCAGGTCCAGCAGCCGGTGGCGCAGGGGGTGCGCGATGGCGGCCAGTGCTTTCGAGTCCCGGATCTCCCGGACGTTCTCTTCTCTCGCCATGACGCACAAGAGTAGTTGTACAAGAACTCTTGTGCAATGACTCTTGTACGTCTGCTCGCGTAAGCTCCCGCCATGGGTTTCGTCGCATGGGTGATCTTCGGCGCGATCGTCGGCTGGGCCGCGAACCTGGTCGTCGGCGGGCGGGAGCGGCGCCGGCAGGGCTGCCTGGTCAGCGTGCTCGTCGGCGTCGTCGGGGCGGCACTGGGCGGGCTGGTCTACCGGCTCGCGACCGGCCAGGCGAAGACGTTCGACTTCGACTTCCCCAGCTTCGGCGTGGCCGTCCTCGGAGCCGTCGTGCTGCTGGCGATCCTGCGCCTGGCGAGCGGCATCGGCCGTCGTCCGGGTGACCGTTGGTAACTTTTGCCGGACAAACCGTGATCAACGCCGTCCCAGCGGCTAATGTATGTCGTTCTGCGCGTCTCGCAGGCCCTGATCCCGCGGCCGGGTGCGTGCGCCGTCGGGGGGCGCATGCACCCGGCTTCGTCTCTTCGCCTCGATGACCACGTCGACGGCGCGGACGGGGTCGACGAGCGGCGGCACGGGCACCTCGTCGATTTCCTGACGCCACGCGCCCAGGAGATCGCGAAGACGAGCGTCGGCGGGATCGCGGCGATCGGTCATCGGTCCTCCCAGGTCGGGCGGGGCAGCGCCCCGAGCGGCGTCAACTACTCAGAGTTATCGGCGAAATCGACCTTGTGTTACCGCGCGGCGATCATTCCCACCCACCGCGGTGACCCCCTCACGGAGGACCGGGCAGGGGGACGCGGACACGCTCACCTGGGGCAGCGGTAGCGTGGGGGCGCCCGTACGCGGTCGCCGGACCCCGGCGCCCACCCGTCCTTCCGACACGAAACCAGGGGACCCGACCATGAGCGGCACCCGGCCGGAGCCCGCCGGCAACCCAGTCGCGCACGCTCTCCAGCTCGCGCGCGAAACACTGCCGCCCATGCACCCCGCGGGTCGCCCGTTCGTGGCGGGCGGTGTCGCCGCGACGCTGCTCGCCCGCCGGTTCTCCAAGCGCCTCGGGCTCGTCGGCGCGCTCGCGACCGTCGCCACGGCGGCGTTCTTCCGCGAGCCGAAGCGGGTCCCGCCGCCACGTGACGGCGTCGCGCTCGCCTCGGCCGACGGCCTCGTGTCACTGATCGAGGAAGCCGTCCCGCCCGCCGAGCTCGGCCTGCCCGCCGAGCCGCGGATGCGCGTGTCGGTGTTCCTCTCGGTGTTCGACGTGCACGTCCAGCGCGTGCCGGCGAACGGCGTGATCGAGCGGGTGGCCTACCGGCCGGGCAAGTTCCTGTCCGCCGACCTCGACAAGGCCAGCGACGACAACGAACGCAACTCCGTGCTGATGCGCACCGAAGACGGCCACGAACTCGTCGTGGTGCAGATCGCCGGGCTGGTCGCGCGCCGCATCCTCTGCGAGATCCGCGAGGGCGACAAGGTCGGCGCCGGCGCGACCTACGGCATCATCCGGTTCGGCTCGCGGGTGGACCTCTACCTCCCGCCGGGCTCGCGCGTGCTCGTGGCCAAGGGCCAGCGCACGGTCGGCGGCGAGACCGTGATCGCCGAACTCCCCGCGCTTTCGGAAGGCTGACCGATGGTCCGCGTGACCACCCCGGGCGTCCGGCTGCTGCCGAACGCCATCACCGTGCTGGCGCTGTGCGCGGGCCTGTCGGCCGTGCAGTTCGCGCTGACCAGGAACTACGGGATGGCGATCGCCTCGATCGGCATCGCGGCGGTGCTCGACAGCCTGGACGGCCGGATCGCCCGCCTGCTCGACGCGACGTCGAAGATGGGCGCGGAGCTGGACTCGCTGTCCGACGGCATCTCCTTCGGCGTCGCGCCGGCGCTGGTCATCTACGTGTGGCAGACCGGCGCGGACCGGATCGGCTGGGTGGCGTCGCTGATCTTCGCCGTCTGCATGATCCTGCGGCTGGCCCGCTTCAACACGCTGCTGGACGACACCGAGCAGCCGCCGTACGCGAGCGAGTTCTTCGTCGGCGTCCCGGCGCCCGCGGGCGGCCTGCTGGGGATGCTGCCGCTGGTCGCCTCCCTGCAGTGGGGCGAGGGATGGTGGTCGTCGCAGTACGTCGTGTGGGCCTGGACGGTCGCCATCGCGGCCCTGCTGATCAGCCGCATCCCGACGCTGTCGCTGAAGACGGTCAAGGCACCGGCCAAGGCGATCGCGCCGCTGCTGCTCGGCGTGGCCCTGCTGGCCGCGGCGATCATCCAGTTCCCGCTGGTCGCGCTGGTCGTGGCGATGGTGCTGTACCTGGCGCACATCCCGTACTCGGTCTACCGGCACCGCTGGCTGGCCGCGCACCCGGAGGCCTGGACGGTCCCGCCGCGCGAGCGCCGCGCCATCCGCCGCGCCCGCTCCACCCGCCGTCTCGGCCTGCGCCCGCCGCTGCGCCGCCGGGTGGCAGGCGCGGCGATGCGCGCGGTCAGGTTGCCGCGCGAAACGGTCCGCACCCCCCGAAGCAGCGAAAACGGCCAAGGCCCGCGCCGCCGCACCTGGCGCCAGATCGGCCTCCGCCGCAAGTAGCGTGTCGTCCCTCCAATCACGCGAGATGACCTTCCAATCACGCGAGTTCCGTCCCCAATCACGCGAGTTCCGTCCCCAATCACGCGAGACACGGGCCGGGTCACGCGAGATCGGGCGCTGATCACACGAGTCGGCCGTTCCGGTCCGGCGATCACCCGTGATTGAAGGGCCATCACGCGTGATTGGGGGGACGACACGGGTTCTCGGCTCCTCCGGGGACGCCGGATCGCTAGGGTGAACGGCGTGAGCCACCCGCAGATCACGCTGACCGTCCGGCACACGCCGTCCGCGCTGGACACCCGCCGGGGCGTCGTCCGGCTGCATCCCGAAGTCCTCGACGCGCTCGGCCTGCGGGCCTGGGACGCCGTGCACCTCACCGGTGCCCGGGTCAGCGCCGCGCTCGCCGCCCCCGCCGACGAGACCGGCGTGCCCGGGGTGCTGCTCACCGACGACGTCACGATGTCGAACCTGGGCGTCACCGAGGGCTCGGAGGTCGTCGTCGCGCCGGCCGAGGTCGCCGCGGCGAAGACGGTGACCGTCGCGGGCTCGCGGCTGGCCAGCGTCTCGCTCAGCCCGCACATGCTGCGGCTCTCCCTGATCGGCAAGGTGCTCACCGTCGGCGACGCCGTTTCGCTGCTGCCGCAGGACCTCGCGCCGTCGCCGGGGTCGGACCCGGCCGGCCTGCGCGGCCAGCTGTCGCGGGCGATCGGCGCGACCTGGACGAACGAGCTGCTCACCGTCACCGCGGCCGAACCGGCAGGCACCGTGGCGGTCGGACCGTCCACAGTGGTCACCTGGCGCGACGGGGTGCGGCCGGCGCCGGAAGCCGCCGCGCCCCGGACGGCGACCGCGCTGGTCCGCACCTCCGCCGTCACCGCGGCCGAGGAGTGGATCGACGCCGAGATCGTCGAAGACGAGGTCACGGTCGAAGAGGTCGCCGAACCGGCCGTGCCGCTGGCCGACCTCATCGGCGCCGAGACGGCCGCCCGCAAGCTCGCCGAGTGGTTCGACCTCGCCTTCCAGCGGCCCGAGCTGCTGGCGCGGCTGGGCGCGCCCGCCCACCTCGGCGTGCTGCTGTCCGGCCCCGAAGGCGTCGGCAAGGCGACGCTGGTGCGGTCGGTGGCCCACGACGCGGACATCCGCGTGGTACCGGTGGCCGCGCCGAACCTCGCCGTGCTGGACCCGAACGTCGCGGTGGCCCGCCTGCGCGAGGCGATCCGCTCGGCCAACGGCCCCACCGTGCTCCTGCTCACCGACGTCGACGCGCTGCTGCCCGCGGCCACGCCGCCGCCGGTGGCCACGGTCGTGCTCGAAGAGCTGCGGACGGCGTTGCGCCGCGAGCGGTTCGCCGTCGTCGCGACCACGGCCCGCGCGGAGTCGGCCGACCCGCGGCTGCACGCCGCCGACCTGCTGGACCGCGAGCTCGGCCTGGCGCTGCCGGACGCGAAGACCCGGCGAGAGCTGCTGAACGTCCTGCTCCGCGACGTCCCGCTCGATTCCGGCATCGACTGCGGTGTACTCGCCGAGCGGACGCCGGGGTTCGTCGCGGCGGACCTGATCGCCCTGCGCCGGGACGCCGCACTGCGGGCGGCGCTGCGCCAGCGCGACACCGACGAGCCGCGCATCTCGCAGCAGGACCTGCTCGACGCGCTGGCCACCGTCCGGCCGGTCTCGATGTCCACTTCGGACAACCTGGCCACCGGCGGGCTGACCCTCGACGACGTCGGGAACATGGTCGACGTCAAGCAGTCCCTCACCGAAGCCGTGCTGTGGCCGCTGCGGTACCCGGACTCGTTCGCCCGGCTCGGCGTCGAACCGCCGCGCGGGGTGCTGCTGTACGGGCCGCCCGGCGGCGGCAAGACGTTCCTCGTGCGGGCGCTGGCCGGCACCGGCGCGCTGAACGTCTTCGCGGTCAAGGGCGCCGAGCTGATGGACAAGTGGGTCGGCGAGTCCGAGCGCGCGGTGCGCGAGCTGTTCCGCCGGGCCGCGGAGGCCGCGCCGTCGTTGATCTTCCTGGACGAGATCGACGCGCTGGCCCCGCGCCGCGGGCAGTCGTCCGACTCGGGTGTCGCCGATCGCGTGGTCGCGGCCCTGCTCACCGAGCTCGACGGTGTCGAGCCGATGCGCGAGGTCGTCGTCCTCGGGGCGACGAACCGGCCGGAGCTGGTCGACCCGGCGCTGCTGCGGCCGGGACGGCTGGAGCGCCGCGTCTACGTGCCACCGCCGGACGCCGAGGCCCGCGCCGCGATCCTGGCGGCGAGTTCGAAGAACACGCCGCTCGGTTCCGATGTGGACCTCGCCGCGGTGGCGTCCACTCTGGACGGTTACTCCGCCGCCGACTGCGCCGCGCTGATCCGCGAAGCGGCGTTGACCGCGATGCGCGAGTCTCTGGAGGCTCGCGAAGTCACCGCAGCGCACCTCGACGCGGCCCGCAAGACCGTCCGGCCGAGCCTCGACCCGGCCCAGCTGGCCGCCCTGGAGGCCTACGCGAAGAACCAGGCCGGTGACTGAAGAGTCGACACGCGTGATTCAGGAGTCGACACGCGTGATTGAAGGGTCGACACGACGCCGGTTACCCGGCCACACCGTGTCGACCCGCTGATCACGCGTGTCGACCCGCTGATCACGCTGAAGCCGGAAGTCAGCTGCCCTTGGGGCTGTTGGTCCCGTAGTCCTTCGTCACGATGACGATCACGCCGGGGGACGCGTCCTGGATGCCCTCGAACCGCGGCTCGGCCTTGAAGCCGAACTCCTGCGCGAGCTGCTTCGCGGCCGCTTCCTCGTCGGTGCCCGGGCGGTAGTACGCCGTCGTCGCCGGGATGGTGCCGTACGGATAACCCTTTTTCTCGGTGACGTTCCAGCCCGCCCGGGTGAAGTCGTCGGCCGCGCGGGCCGCGAGGCCCTCGATCAGCGAGTTGTTGTAGACCCGGACGGTCACCCACTTGTTGGACGCCTGCTGGTCACCGCCCGGCTGGCCGGGTTTGGGCGACGTCGGCTGCCCGGGCGGCGGCGAGGCCGGCGACGACGGGGTGGGCGAAGCCGGAGTCGACGGCGGCGTGGCCGTTGACGACGTGGCCGGCGGCGACGACGTCCCGCCGGACGTGCCCGGCTGCGTCGAAGTGCCGCTCGGTCCAGCTTCGTTCGCTCCGTCGCCCCCGCTCAGCGCGGAGATCCCGCCGATGACGGCGGCGACGATGGCCACGCCGACCAACACGACGCCCGCGGCCTTCATCGGCCGTGACATACCCGAAAACACGCTCATTTCAGCTCGATCCCCAGTCGCCGGGCGCCACGTTTGCGCTGCCGGGCGGCGCGCGTCTTGCGCAGCCGCTTCACCAGCATCGGGTCGGCCTCGATCGCCTCCGGCTTCTCCAGCAGCTTGTTCAGCAGCTGGTAATAGCGCGTGGCGGACAGATCGAAGCGCTCGCGGATGGCGTTCTCCTTCGCCCCGGCGTGCCGCCACCACTGACGCTCGAAGGCGAGCATCTCGACCTCGCGTTCGGTCAGGCCGGGCACGGGCTTCGGCGGCGACGGCTGCGGCTCAGCCATCGACTCCGCGGCGTCCATCCGGGTCCCTCTCAATCGGGCGTCATGGCGAATCAGACCTAGCTCCTCCGCGGGCGTCATTCAACCACGGATCAGCACGCCGACGTGGGCATCGACGTCGGCGCGTCACGGTCTGATGCAGGTCTACCAGAGGGGTCCGACTAAACTGGCTCGCCGTGACCATCCACCCCATCGTTATCGCCGGCGAACCCGTGCTGCACCAGCCGACTCGGGAGATCACCGAGTTCGACGAGAAGCTGCGCACGCTCGTCGGCGACATGTTCGAGACGATGTACGCCGCCGAGGGCGTCGGCCTGGCGGCCAACCAGATCGGCCTCGACCTGCGGGTGTTCGTCTACGACTGCCCGGACGACGAGGGCGTGCGGCACAAGGGCGTCGTCGTCAACCCGAAGCTGGAGACGTCGGAGATCCCGGAGACCATGCCTGACCCGGACGACGACTGGGAGGGCTGCCTGTCGGCGCCCGGCGAGTCGTACCCGACGGGCCGCGCCAAGTGGGCGAAGGTGACCGGCTCCGACGTCGACGGCGCCCCGATCGAGGTCGAGGGCACCGGCTACTTCGCGCGTTGCCTGCAGCACGAGACCGACCACCTCGACGGGTACATCTACCTCGACCGCTTGGTCGGCCGGCACGCGCGCGCCGCGAAGAAGATGTTGAAGCACAACAAATGGGGCGTCCCGGGCAACTCGTGGCTCCCGCCGCGCACCCCCGAGGACGACGGCGCCGTCATCTGACCGACAGGTCCGTGAATGGCACATTGAGGGACTTAGAGTCCCTCAATGTGCCATTCACGGACCTTTCAGCAGCCGAGGAAGTGGCAGCGGACCACCCGCGGGGTCTCCAGGACCGCGCCGGCCTTGACGTCCCAGGCGAGCCGGACGTACTGGGCGTGCGTCCAGGCCAGCGGGGTCGCCGACGTCGTCGGCGTACCGGCCGGGAAGCCGGTCTGTCCCGACGGCGGGTTCTCGTCCCACACCTGCTCCGGCATGGTCTCCGCCGAGCTGCTCACCCGGCCGAGGTCACGCAGCCGCCGCGCGGCCGACGCGGGATCGCCGAGCGTCAGCTCGTACTCGCCGCGTTCGCCGGCGAGCAGCGGCCACAACCGCCCGAACGTCGTGCGGCTCTCCGCCGGGAACGTGTAGTCCCACGGCGAACCGTCGGCCTGCTCGCCGTAGCCGTCCTTCGTGTAGCGGTGCCAGAACTGGCCGGTCGGCGTGGTGAACGCGATGTTCTTGTCCGTGACGCGAGTGCTGTTCCGGATCACCGGGTCGTCGGCGCGGTAGACGCCGAGCCGGACCAGGTCGAGAAAACCCGCGTCGGCGACGGCGCGCTGGTCCATCGTCACGCTGGAGTTGCCGAGGTTGTACGTCGTCCCGGCGTTCGCGTTGCCGTCCTTGGTGAGCCGGACGAAGTACGGGTCCTTCGACAACGGCCCGTTCGTGGTGATCGTCTGCTTCGGCAGGTCGGCCTTGAACTTGTCGGCCGCGGCGAGGTACCGGGCGGCGTCCGCGGACGCGCCGTTGTGCGACGCCAGATCGGCGGCGCAGACCAGCCCGGCGATCACCGACGCGATGGTCGACGGGGACCAGCCGTCCTGCTCTTCCCAACGCTCCTGCTGCGTGTACGGCGACGCCTGCCCGTTCGGCCCCCGGTACCCGAGGATGAAGTCGGCGGCCTTCCGCACGCCGGGCCACAGGTCGGTCCGGCCGAGCTGCTGGGCCAGCACGATCGGGAACGACGTCTCGTCGAGCTGGATCGACGTCCAGTACGGCACGCCGTCGACGCGGCTGTTCTGCGGCAGGTGCCCGTCGGGCTGCTGCTGCGTGCCGAACATGTAGGTGACGGCACGGTTCGCGGCGGCCGTGTCGCCGCCGGCGGCCAGCCCGGTCGCGATCTGGTAGAGGTCACGCGGCCAGACCAGGTGGTAGGTGCCGGACGGCGACCACTCCGGGTCGTTGTTGCCGAACCGCCACGGCATGCTCGGCGACGCGATGAACGCGCCCGGGTGGTGCTTGTCCTCGCTCGCGGCCAGCGTCAGCATCGACGCCTTGTAGAGGTCGCGTTCGGCGCGGGTCTTCAGCGACGACGGCGGCTTGCTCACACCACGCAGGTACTGCTCCCAGCCGCGGTCGTACGCGCGGGTGATGTCGCGGACGCCGCGTCGCTGCGACGCCTGCGCGCTGCCGAGCGCGTCGGCGGCCTTCGCACCCATGCCGAGCGCGAGGGTGACGTGCCGGTTCCACAGGCCGTCGGCGGTCGTCTGCCCGGCGAGCACGACGTTGCCCTTCGCGGCGCTGTCGTACTGGGTCAGCTTGAACGTCTTCGCGAGCTGCGTGTTGCCGTCGGACACGCCCGCGTAGCCGACGCTGGTTTTCGTGAAGGCGGGCTTCGCGGTCAGGGCGGCGGCGTTCGCCGCGTCCTGCGCGGTGACGGCGTCCCCCGAACGGGCGGCCGAGTCGTCGGAGCCGTCGTTGGTCAGGTCCGGGTCGGCGACCGCGTAGAGCTGGTAGGGCCGCCCGGTGAGCGACTGGAAGTCGACGTCGACCAGCACGGTCGTGGCGGCCGGGTCGGTGACGTAGGTCTTGCGGAGGCGCCAGCGGTGCTGGTCGTCGGTGATGGTCTGCTCGTAACTCAAACTGTCGTCGCCGGTCCGCCGGACCTGCTGCGACTTCGCCGAGTAGTCGGTGACGGCGAAGCCGCGGCCGTCGGTGACGACGAAGTTCAGCGACCGGACGCTGGGCGTCGACAGGTCCGGGTAGTAGACCTCGGACAGCTGGCCACCCTGGAGGGTGAACCAGACGTTGCTCGACCGGTCGTGCGCGGTGCCGAAACCGGTCTTGTTCGCCGGGAGCCAGCTGGGATGGGCACCCGGGGCGCCGGGAGCCTCGCCCTGAGCTGCCGCGATCCCCGGGATCAGGCCGGTGACCAGCAGCCCGGCGAGGGCGCCGAACATGAGTTTGCGCATATCAACCCCACAGAAAGATCGCCTCTGCACCGTTACAGAAGCGCCTGGCAGTCTGCCGCCGATTTCTGCCGGATACATGCCCCAATCCGGTGAACCACTGACCGTCACTGATCGGGCGGCCGGTTCTCCAGCAGCGAACGGCTTTCCCGCCGAACCGGGCGCACACTTGTAGTACCTGCAACGGTGTAATCGAGGTGCCCATGGACGACGCGATGGACGCTTACTCGCGCGCGGTCAGCAGTGTCGCGAAGACCGTCACCCCGCACGTCGCCGGGGTGCAGCTCGGCCGCGGCAGCGGCTCGGCGGTCGTCTTCGCCGAAGACGGCCACCTGCTCACCAACGCCCACGTCGTCGACGACCACCGGCGGGGCGTCGCGATCTTCGCCGACGGCAGCGAGGTGCCGTTCGACGTCGTCGGCGCCGATCCGCTGTCCGACCTCGCCGTGCTGCGGGCTCGCGGCGAGACCCCGCCGCCCGCGGTGCTCGGGGACGCCGACCGGCTCGTCGTCGGGCAGCTCGTCGTGGCCGTCGGCAACCCGCTCGGCTTCTCCGGCACCGTCACCGCCGGGGTCGTCAGCGCGCTCGGCCGCGCCCTCCCGGTGCGCCACGGCCGCGCCGGGCGCGTGATCGAAGACGTCATCCAGACCGACGCCGCGCTCAACCCGGGCAACTCCGGCGGCGCACTCGCCGACTCCGCCGGCCGCGTCGTCGGCGTCAACACCGCGGTCGCCGGAATCGGCCTCGGGCTCGCGGTGCCGATCAACGCGACCACGCGGCGGATCATCGACACGCTCGTCGTCGAAGGCCGGGTGCGGCGCGCGTACCTCGGCGTCGTCGGCGTGCCCGCACCGCTGCCGGACGACATCGCCGAGCGCACCGGGCAGAGCGCCGGGCTGCGCGTGCACGAAGTGGTCTCCGGCGGCCCCGCGGACCGGGCGGGCCTCCGGGCGGGCGACCTCGTGCTGACGGTCGGGCGCGCCCGAGTCTCGGACGCCCAGGGCATCCAGCGGCAGCTGTTCGCGGAAGTGATCGGCACCGCACTGCCGATCACCGTGCTGCGCAACGGCGCCATGGTCGACGTCTACGCCACCCCCGCCGAACTGGTCGGGTGAGGTGAGCGGACTTGAGTATCCCGCTCCGGCGTGGCATGGTCGGGGCACAACCAAACACCGCGGGAGCTCGCGCCATGGCGGGCTGAGAGGGTGACTTGCGTTTCGCAGGCGTCACCGACCGCATGAACCTGACCGGGTAATGCCGGCGTAGGGAGTGAAAGTCGTTGACGACGCTTGAGAACAATGCTGCCGTAAAGGTGACCACGGGTCCGATCACGGGCTCGCACAAGGTGTACCACCAGACCGAATCCGGGCTCCGCGTCCCGGCACGGCGGATCGACCTGTCCAACGGTGAGCACTTCGACGTTTACGACACTTCGGGCCCGTACACCGATCCCGACGCCGCGATCGACGTCCACAGTGGACTGCACCGGCTGCGGGCCGGCTGGGCCGACGGGCGCGAGCACAACACCCAGCTCGGCTGGGCGAAACAGGGCGTCATCACCCGCGAGATGGAGTACGTCGCCGCGCGGGAACGGGTTTCGCCGGAGTTCGTGCGCGACGAGGTCGCTCGCGGCCGCGCGGTGATCCCGGTCAACCGCAAGCACCCCGAGTCCGAGCCGATGATCATCGGCAAGAACTTCCTGGTGAAGATCAACGCCAACATGGGCAACTCGGCCGTCTGGTCCTCAGTGGAGGAAGAGGTCGACAAGATGGTGTGGGCCACCCGCTGGGGCGCCGACACGATCATGGACCTGTCCACCGGCAAGCGGATCCACGAAACACGCGAGTGGATCGTCCGCAACTCACCGGTCCCGGTCGGCACCGTGCCGATCTACCAGGCCCTCGAAAAGGTCGACGGGGATCCGGAAAAGCTGTCGTGGGAGGTCTACCGCGACACCATCGTCGAGCAGTGCGAGCAGGGCGTCGACTACGTCACCGTGCACGCCGGCGTGCTGCTGCGGTACATCCCGCTGACCGCGCGGCGCGTCACCGGGATCGTCAGCCGCGGCGGTTCGATCATGGCCGCGTGGTGCCTGGCGCACCACAAAGAGTCCTTTTTGTACACGCACTTCGAGGAACTCTGCGAGATCCTGCGGCAGTACGACGTCACGTTCTCCCTCGGCGACGGCCTGCGCCCCGGTTCGATCGCCGACGCCAACGACCGCGCCCAGTTCGCCGAGCTGGAGACGCTCGGCGAACTCACGCACATCGCGCGTTCGCACGACGTCCAGGTGATGATCGAGGGCCCCGGCCACGTGCCGATGCACAAGATCAAGGAGAACGTGGAGCTGGAGGAAAAGCTCTGCGGCGAGGCGCCGTTCTACACCCTCGGCCCGCTCGCGACGGACATCGCGCCGGGGTACGACCACATCACGTCGGCCATCGGCGCGGCGCAGATCGGCTGGTACGGCACGGCGATGCTGTGCTACGTCACGCCGAAGGAGCACCTCGGCCTGCCGAACCGCGACGACGTCAAGACCGGCGTGATCACGTACAAGATCGCCGCGCACGCCGCGGATCTGGCCAAGGGGCACCAGTACGCGCAGGAGTGGGACGACGAGCTGTCCAAGGCGCGTTTCGAGTTCCGCTGGAACGACCAGTTCAACCTCTCGCTCGACCCGGACACGGCACGGTCGTTCCACGACGAGACGCTGCCCGCCGAGCCGGCCAAGACCGCGCACTTCTGCTCGATGTGCGGGCCGAAGTTCTGCTCGATGCGGATCACGCAGGACGTCCGCAAGTACGCCGAGGAACACAGACTGTCCACTGTGGAGGCCATCGAGGCCGGCATGGCGGAGAAGTCGGCGGAGTTCTCGGAGTCGGGGAACAAGGTCTACCTCCCCGTGGTCGGGCCATGACACCACGGACGGCCCTCACCATCGCCGGGTCCGACTCCGGCGGTGGTGCGGGCATCCAGGCGGACCTGCGCACGTTCTTCGCCCACGGTGTCCACGGGCTGGTCGCGCTGACCGCGGTCACCGTCCAGAACTCCCTGGGCGTACAGGGTTTCACCGAGATCCCGGCCGACGTCGTCACCGCGCAGATCAAGGCGGTGGCGTCGGACATGGGCGTCAACGCCGCCAAGACGGGCATGCTGGCGACGGCGGAGATCATCCGCGCGGTCGCGAAAACCTTGGACGAAGTCGGGCCTTTCCCGTTCGTGGTCGACCCGGTGGCGGCGTCGATGACGGGACACGCCCTGCTGCGCGAGGACGCCCTGGAGGCGATCCGCACGGAGCTGTTCCCCCGCGCGACGCTGATCACGCCGAATCTCGACGAAGTCCGGCTGCTGACGGGTGTTTCCGTGGTCGACGCTGCTTCGCAGCGGACCGCCGCCGAGGCCCTGCTGGAGTTCGGCTCGCAGTGGGTCCTGGTCAAGGGCGGCCACATGCAGGGCACGACCGACTGCGTCGACCTGCTCTCGGACGGCCGTGAATTCATCGAATTGAGCGGACCGAGGTACATCACGGAGAACACCCACGGCGGCGGCGACACCTTGGCGTCGGCGATCACGGCATCGCTGGCGAAGGGCGCTTCGGTGCCGGACGCCGTCGCCGCGGGGAAGAAGTTCATCGAACGCTGCGTGGCCGAGGCCTACCCGCTGGGTGCGGGTGTCGGCCCCGTCTCGCCGTTCTGGGTGCTCAACCCCTAGGCAGTACCTGAGGCAGCACCGTCGTGAGCCCGGTCCAGTCCGAAGTGACCACCGATGCGTGCTGCTTCGCCAAGTCGGCGACACGCTGGTTGGCCTGCTCGACGGTCGGGTTGTGAGCGTCGATGGCCGGGGCGACGTTCTGGCCGTCGGTCATCACGACGTAGTAGTGGTTGGCGTCGTACCACCCCGGCCCGGTCTGGGTCACCCACGCGTTCGCGTCGCCGTCGAACACCACGAACCACGGCTTGAGGTCGGCGGTGTACTTGTCCCGCGGGTCTCCGCCGGCCGCGCCGTGCACGGTCGGGAAGATGTTCGCGTCGCCGAGCTTGCCGGCGTTCTTGAGGCCGACCAGGTACCGCGCGTACTCGACGTCCGTGTGCAGCGTGTCGGTCGGGTTCCCCTCCTCGACCGTGCCCGGGATGATCTCGGTGATCACGCGGCCCCGCAACGCGTCCACGGACGGCCAGTTGTCCGCTTTGGCCGCGTCGTCGAGCGTGCCGTAGCTCCCCAGCAGCTCGGCGGGACGGAAGGCGACGCTGCCGAGGTGCGAGCGGAACGTCGCGTCCAGCTCGTCCGGGCCCATCCCGGTGTTGTCCGAGAAGCCGGTCTTCATCTCCAGCTTGAGCGTGATCGGCGTGTGCCCGGGGTGGGCGGCCAGCCAGATCCGGATGTCGTCGAGGCAGTACTCCAGGTTCTTGTTCTTCCCGCCCGAATACAGCTGCGCCGCCGAAGTCGCCGCGACGCAGTTGTTCTGGTTCCCCAGCGGGTTCGAGTGGCTGACCTTCCACTCGTGGGTGAAGAAGTCCGGCCAGACGTCCAGCTCGATCAGCGACGAACCGGCGTCGAGCGCCTGGGCGAGGTAGCCGTAGGCCGCCGGGTCATACGTGTTGTGCACGCCGACGGTCGTGACGTGGGAGAGCTTCGGGCTGTCCGCGTTGGCGGCGGTCGCTCCGGAGAGAGTGAGCGCGGCCGTGAGGAATACCACCGAGAAGAGCTTCATCCAGGCTCCTTCGCCCGTGAACTGGTGAGTAGCCCCCACAATGTGCCACCGTGGTTGACTGTTGATGAAGCAAATGCGACCAGTTGGACTAGACCAGAAGTCGGGAAAACCATGACCACGAGCCCTCCTTCGGCGTTGACCATCGCCGGATCGGACTCCGGTGGCGCCGCCGGGCTCCAGGCGGACCTGCGCACCTTCCTGACGTGCGGTGTGCACGGTCTGGTCGCGGTCACCGCCGTCACCGTCCAGAACACCCTGGGCGTGCACGACCGAGCCGACCTGCCGCCGCACATCGTGGCCGGGCAGATCGAAGCCGTGGCGGCGGACATGGGCGTCGGCGCGGCGAAGACCGGCATGCTGGCCTCGGCCGAGATCATCCAGGCGGTCGCGATCGCGTGCGACAACGCGGAGATCGGCCGGAACGCCCGGATCCCGTTCGTGGTCGACCCGGTGGCGGCGTCGATGCACGGCCACCCGCTGTTCGACGCGGCCGGCCTGCACGCGCTGCGCGACGAACTCCTCCCGCGCGCGACCGTGCTGACCCCGAACCTCGACGAGGTCCGGCTGCTCACCGGGATGACCGTGACCGACCGCGAGGGCATGCACACCGCGGCCGTCGTCCTGCACCGGATGGGCCCGCGGTACGTCCTGGTCAAGAGCGGGCACCTGCAAGCCGACCCCGAGTGCGTCGACCTGCTCTTCGACGGCTCGACGTTCGTGGAGCTGCCCGGGCGGCGCTACGCGACCCCGCACACGCACGGCGCGGGCGACACGATGGCGTCGGCGCTCACCGCGGGCCTGGCCAAGGGGATGTCCGTCGTCGAGGCCGCGCGGTACGGCAAGTGGTTCGTCTCGCACGCCGTCGAGCACGCCTACCCGATGGGTGCCAAGGTCGGCCCGGTCTCGGCGTTCTGGCGGCTGGCTCCCGAAGAGCGCTGAGCGACCACCCGGCTACCATCCCTGCGCTTACTGATCCTTGACCGAAGCAGGGGGCGGCCTTGACCGGACGCGCGCGCGTCGCGAAGGTCCTCGAAGAGCTCGGCCGCCGCATGATTTTGCCCTGATCAGCGGTATGCGCGCGGGGCACGGCGGCCTAACCAGAATAAGCCTCAGTCGTCCGCGATCAGGGCCTCGAGGGCCGGGATCGCCGCCGTCAGCGCCTCCCGATGCTCGGGCGAAAGCCGGTCGAGACGCCGGTTCAGCTCCTGCACGCGGGTCGACCGGACGCCGGAGACGAGCCGCTCGCCCTCTTCGGTCGCCTTGGCCAGCCACGCCCGCCGGTCGACCGGGTCGGACTCGCGGCTGACGTACCCGGCCTCGACCAGGGACGCGATGATCCGCGACATCGTCGCCGCGGCGACGCCCTCCTTGGCCGCGAGGTCGCCGAGCCGGAGCTGGCCCGCGTGCACCAGCGTCGCGAGCGCCGAGATGGCGCCGTGGCCGGGCCCCGGCACGCCCGCCTGCCGCAGTGACCGGGACAGCCTGCCGACGGCGAGGTACAACCTGCCCGAGACGTCCTGAACCGATGTGGTCACGGCTGGCTCCTTCTACCTTCGCCCCGCCGCGGGTGCGCCGGAAATGCCGTCCACCTTACGGGCTCGTGGTGGGCAGACGGTGTGAAGGCACTCCGGTTCACCGGGGTGGACTCGACGCCTGCGCCCAGAAGCGCTGCGGCACGCGACCCGCACCGCGCGCCAGGTGGCCGGCGACGACGGCCGAGCGCATCGCCGCCGCCATCCGTTCGGGGTCCGACGCCCGGGTGACGGCGGTGGACAGCAGCACGGCGTCGCAGCCGAGCTCCATCGCCAGCGTCGCGTCCGAGGCCGTGCCGATTCCGGCGTCCAGGATCACCGGCACGCCCGCCCGCGAAACGATCAGCTCGACGTTGTGCGGATTCCGGATGCCGAGGCCGGTGCCGATCGGCGCGCCCAGCGGCATCACCGCGGCACAGCCGGCCTCCTCCAGGCGCAGCGCGAGCACCGGGTCGTCGTTCGTGTAGGCGAACACGGTGAACCCGTCGGCGGCCAGCCGCTCGGCGGCGTCGAGGGTCTCGATCGGGTCCGGCAGCAGCGTCCGGTCGTCGGCTTGCACCTCGAGCTTGATCAGATCGGTCTCGAGGGCTTCCCGCGCGAGCTGCGCGGTCAGGACGGCTTCGGCGGCCGTGCGGCAGCCCGCGGTGTTCGGCAGCAGCTCGATGCCGAGCCTTTTCAGGAGTTCGAGGACGCCAGAGCCGCCTTCGGCGTCGGCGCGGCGCATGGCGACGGTGGTCAGCTCGGTGCCGGACGCGACCAGCGCGCGTTCGAGGACGGCGAGGTTGGCCGCGCCGCCGGTGCCGATGATCAGCCGGGACGTCAGCTTGGTGGTGCCGATGACCAGCGGTTCTTCGTCCATTTCAGCCTCCCTGGACCGCGGTGAGCACGTCGACGCCCGCGCCCTTTGGCACAGCGGTGGCGGGCCAGTCGGCGCGACGGACGACGACGCCGTCGACCGCGACGGCGATCCCGGGTCGCTGCCCGCCGGTGGCGTCGAGGACGTCGGCGACGGTCGCGCCGTCGGGGAACTCCGTCCACTCGCCGTTGACCTTGATCTCCATCAGACGTGCTCCTTCTGGTGCAGGCGGGCGGGCGAAGCGGCTTCGGTGCCTTCGGGCGGCTTCGCCCCCTCGAGCCAGGCGACCACGGCGTCCGCGGTCACCGGGGCCATCAGCAGGCCGTTGCGGTGGTGCCCGGTGGCGGCAAAAACACTGCCGTCCAAGACGCCGAGGTACGGCAGCGCGTCCCGGCTGCCGGCGCGCAGGCCGGCGGCGGTCTCGACCAGCTCGTACTCGGTGATCGCGGGGAAGACGCGTTCGGCGCCCTCGATCAGCTCGCGCACGCCGCGTGCGGTGACGGCCTGGTCGAAGCCCGCCTCGTACTGGGTGGCACCGAGGACGAGCTCCTGGTCGCCGCGCGGGACGAGGTAGATCGGGCGGCCTTCGACGACGGCCCGGACGGTGCGTTCCGGCGGCGGCAGGCAGCCGCGTCGGGGCCGGAGCCGGAGGATCTCGCCCTTGAGCGGGCGGACGGCGTCGGCGAGCCGGGGGTGCAGCCGGCCGGTCCAGGCGCCCGCGGCGAGCACGACGGCCTCGGCGTCAGGGAGCTCTTCCACGCGCTCGTGCTTGAATCGGACGCCGTGGTTCTCGCAGGCGGTGTACAGCGAGTTGAGGAGTTTCCGGTTGTCCACGGCCAAGTCGCCGGGCACGTGCAGTCCACTTCGGACGGACCCGACGCCGGGTTCGAGCCGCTTGGCCTCGCGGCCGGTAAGGCGTTCCGCGGCACGCCCGATCGAGTGCAGGTAGCCGGCGAGGATGTCGAGGTGCCCGGCGTCGGCGCTGTCGAAGGCGACGACGAGCGTCCCGTGCCCGGCCAGACCGGGGTCGACGCCTTCTTTTTGCAGCTCGCGCGCGAAGCCGGGCCAGCGGCGGAGGGACTCCTCACCGAGGCGGAGCACGTCCTCCTCGCCCGGCCAGGCCTCGGTGACGGGGGCGAGCATGCCCCCGGCCAGCCAGGACGCGCCGCCGCGCACGGGTTCGGGGTCGTAGAGGGTGACTTTTCTGCCGGTGCACGCGGCTCGCCACGCCG
Source organism: Amycolatopsis balhimycina FH 1894 (assembly GCF_000384295.1). Taxonomy (NCBI): domain Bacteria; kingdom Bacillati; phylum Actinomycetota; class Actinomycetes; order Pseudonocardiales; family Pseudonocardiaceae; genus Amycolatopsis; species Amycolatopsis balhimycina. Next base: position 4,375,567 of record NZ_KB913037.1, read on the forward strand.
TGGACAGGCCGATCACGCCGCCGCCCACCACTGCCAGGTTCGTTGTCAGGTTCGTCATGGAATCACGCTCCCTGCGCCGGCATGACCCGGATCAGGTTCCACGGTCGGAGCGGCAGCTCCCTCTCAGCCCGTGCCTCGGGCTCCCGTGCGGACGCGTTCAGCCTAGCTCGCCGGGTACGGTCGCCGCTATGCCCGCCCTTTCCGGTGACAAGATCCGAGCCCGCCTCGACGCGGCGCGCCTGTACCTGTGCACGGACGCCCGAACGAACCGCGGCGACCTGGCGGCGTTCGCGGACGCGGCGCTGTCCGGCGGCGTCGACATCATCCAGCTGCGCGACAAGACCGGGGCGTTGGAAGCCGCCGGCGAGATCGCGGCGCTGGAGGTCCTGGCCGAGGCCTGCGCCCGGCACGGAGCGTTGCTGTCGGTGAACGACCGCGCCGACGTGGCCCTGGCGGTGGGAGCGGACGTGCTCCACCTGGGCCAGGACGACATCCCGGTCCCGCTGGCCCGCCGGATTCTGGGCGACGAGGTCGTGATCGGCCGGTCGACGCACTCTCTCGACGAGGCCCTCGCCGCGGCGGCGGAACCTGGGGTGGATTACTTCTGCACGGGCCCGTGCTGGCCGACGCCGACGAAGCCGGGCCGCCCGGCGCCGGGCCTGGACCTGGTGCGCGCGACGGCGGCTTGGACCCCGGACCGGCCGTGGTTCGCGATCGGCGGCATCGACGGCGACCGGCTGCCTTCGGTGCTGGAGGCAGGTGCGGCACGGATCGTGGTGGTCCGCGCGATCACCGAGGCCGAGGACCCCGCCGCCGCGGCGCGGGAACTGCGCGCCCGCCTGCCCTGACGTGCATGAGGGGCACCCTCATGGCTCTTATGTCCATGAGGGTGCCCCTCCTGACTGTCACGGGGCCGGAGTCGTCGCGGCGGCACCCTTGCTGGTCGGCGGGGTCGCCGTCGCGACCGGGGCCGAGGTCGACGGTTGCTGGGTCGTCGTGCTCGGGGTCGGTGTCGGGGACTCCGACGAGGTCGTCGGGGCCGTCGACGTGTCCGAGGGCGTCGTGGTCGTGTCCGTCGGGGACACCTGGGTGTCGTTCGCCGGGGCCGTCGGGGTCGTCGACGGGGTCTTGTCCGGCTTGCCCCCTCCGCCGCCGAGGATCTTGCCGATGCTCTCGCCCGTGCCGCCGCCGACCTGGGTGCCCGTTGCCGATTCGAAGCCGACGATCGACACTATCGCCACCACGAACGCCACCGCGCTCGTGCCGATGATCAGCGGCCAGCGCAGTTTCCGCAGCCGGGACGACAGCCCCGTAGGCGCCTGTTCCGGCGGTTTGAGCTGGACTGTCGGCTGGTCGGTGATGTCCACGGCCGGTCCTCGCCGCCGGATTCCCGACGTCGCCAGCTGGCGCGCCCTGAGCGCCGCCTCGCGGGTGCGCTGCAGCGAGCGCAGATACAGCTCGCTGCCGACCGTCGACACCACGCTCGCCACGCCGGCGCCGGCCACCGTGCCCGCCACGCCCAGCGTCGATCCGAGCAGCGCCGCGGTCACCGCCGCCAGCGCCGCCGCCAGGACCTGGGCTATCCGCAGGCCCGGCTTGGCTTCCTTCTCCTCCGAAGTCGCTACGTTCTCCTTGCTCATGATCCCGATCTAGGTAGTCGTCTTCTCCCCTGTCCAACAGCTAAGGCGCGCGAGGCACTCCCCCCGTTGCCAGTTCGTGAGGAGGACCACTCCGTCTGTCCAAATTAGACACTCCGGATCGAACGGTTTCTTGACATACTCGGCAGATGGAACTGGTGACGATCTCAGACATCGAGGCCGCCGCGAAGCGCGTCCAAGGTGTCGCAGTGCGCACGCCCCTGCTGCTCCAGACCTGGGATCCCCGCAAGACCCTGTGGCTCAAACCCGAGAATCTGCAACCGGTCGGCGCGTTCAAGGTGCGCGGCGCCTTCAACGCGATCGGCACTCTCGACGACGCGATCCGCGCTCGCGGCATCATCGCCCACTCGAGCGGCAACCACGCGCAGGCGGTCGCGTACGCCGCGCAGCGGTACGGCGTGCCCGCGGTCATCGTCGTGCCGGACGGCGCGCCGCGGATCAAGGTCGAGGCCACCCGCTCGTACGGCGCCGAAGTGATCGAGGTGCCGATGAGCGAACTCGAGGCGAAAACGCACGAACTGGCCGTCGAACGCGGGCTGACCCTCGTGCCCCCCTTCGACGACGCGGCCATCATCGCCGGGCAGGGCACGGTGGGCCTCGAGATCGCCGAAGACCTGCCGGACGTCGAGGTCGTGCTCGTGCCGGTGAGCGGCGGCGGGCTGGCCTCCGGCGTCGGCACCGCGATCAAGGCCCGCTGCCCGCAGGCCCGCGTGATCGGCGTCGAGCCCGAACTGGCCGGCGACGCAACCGAGGGGCTGCGCCTCGGCCACCGGGTCGACTGGCCCGTGGCGGACCGGGCCCGCACGATCGCCGACGGCCTGCGCGCGCAACCGTCCGACCTGACCTTCGCGCACCTGCGGAAGGTCGTCGACGACATGGTCACGGTCACCGAGGACGAGATCCGCGACGCCGTCCGCACGCTGGCGCGGCAGGCCCGGCTGGTGGCCGAGCCCAGCGGCGCCGTGACAACGGCGGCGTACCTGTCCCACGCCGGCGAGCTGCCCGCCGGCCGCACGGTGGCCATCGTCTCCGGGGGCAACGCGGACCCGGCCATGTTCGCCGAAATCCTCGCCTGACCTGTGCCGACCTCAAGCGCCCCGATGTGGCATTGGGGCGCTCGGGCGCTACGAGCCGGCGACCGGGGTCCCGCCGCTGCGGACGTGCGTCGGCGGGCCTTCGACTCCGCAGTGGTAGCACTCGCCCAGGTGGGGGCGCTCGTCGTCGGGCTTCGCGGGTGTGGGGGACTCCAGGACGCCGTTGTGGATGCCCAGCGCGATCAGCCCGCCGGCGATCGCCAGCGCCGCGCAGATGACCAGCGCCGTCCGCCAGCCCGCGGTGAGCGCGACCGGGTCGGCGTACGCCTCGCCGGTCAGCCCGGCCGCGGCGGGCAGCACCGCCACCGCGAGCAGGCCGCCCGAGCGGGCGATGGCGTTGTTGACGCCGGAGGCGACGCCGGCGAAGCGGTCCGGGGCCGCGGCGAGCACCGTCGCGGTCACCGGGGCCACGACTGTCGCCAGGCCGAGCCCGAACACGACCACCGCGGGCAGCACGGCGCCGAGGTAGGACGCGCCGGGCGCGATGCGCAGCATCAGCAGCATGCCGATGCCGACCACGATCGGGCCGACGACCAGCTGCAAGCGCGGTCCGATGCGCTGCGCGAGCGCGCCGGAGCGGCCGGAGAGCAACAGCATGATCACCGTGAGCGGCAGCCCGGCCAGGCCGGACGCCGTCGGCGAGTAGTGCAGTGACACCTGCAGCTGCATCACCAGCAGCATCATGACGCCGCCGAGGGCCGCGTAGACGACGAACGTCAGGGCGTTCGAGAGCGTGAACGTGCGGTCGCGGAACAGCGACGGCGGCACGAGCGGTTCCGCCGAACGGTGCTGGACGACGACGAACGCGACCAGTCCCGCGAGCCCGATGATGCCCGCGACCAGCACGATCGGGTCGCCGATGCCGCGGCCGGGCGCCTCGACGAGCGCCCCGGTGATCCCGGCGAGGCCGACCGCGCCGAGCGCGGCGGCGCCGAAGTCCGGGTGGCCGGTCGCGTCCGGGTCACGCGATTCGGGGACGAACTTCCGCGCCATGAGGACCACGGCGACGGCGATGGGCAAGTTGATCAGGAACGCCAGCCGCCACGACCAGACCTGCACGAGGAAGCCGCCGAGCAGCGGCCCGGCGGCGGCCGCGATGCCGCCGAGGCCGGACCAGGCGCCGATCGCGCGGGCGCGGGCGTCGTGCGCGAAGGACGCCTGGAGGATCGCCAGCGACCCCGGCGTCAGGAGGGCACCGCCGACGCCCTGCAGGACGCGCATCGCGACGAGCATCTCGGTGGACGTCGCGGCGGCGCACAGCCCGGAGGCGACGCCGAACCAGACGACGCCGATGAGGTACATGCGGCGCCTGCCGTACCGGTCGCCGAGCGAACCGGCGACCAGGATGAGCGCGGCCAGCGCCAGCATGTAGCCGTCGAGGATCCACTGGAGCCCGGCGACGGAGGCGTTCAGCTCGGCGCCGATGCGGGGCAGGGCGACGTTGACGATGGTGCCGTCGAGCATCGCCATGCCCGACCCGAGGATCGTGGTCGCGAGCACGCCTCGCGCGGCGTGGGTGCCCCACCGGATCCCGGTGTCTTCAGTCGCAGTCACGCGCCCAACTCCACCGTGCCCGCCGATCCCCGTCAACCGCCGCCTACGGCAGCAGCGTGGTGACGAACTTGTAGCGGTCGCCCCGGTAGACCGAGCGGGCGAACTCGACCGGCTTCCCGTCCGTGGCGAACGAGTGGCGGGTCAGCATCAGCACCGGCATGCCGACGTCCGCGCCGAGCATCTCCGCTTCCTGCGGCCCGGCCAGCGACGTCTCGATCGTCTCTTCCGCGCGCTCCAGTTCGACGCCGTAGTGCTCGCGTAGAACGGCGTACAACGATCCGCCGGCCGAAACGTGCTTGCGCAGTCCGCGAAAACGGCCGAGCGGAAGGTGCGTCGTCTCCAGGGCCATCGGCTGGGAATCGGCCAGTCGAAGCCGTCGAAGGCGAAGGATTTTCGCGCCCGTGCGGATTCCGAGCAGCTTCGCGAGGTCACCCTCGACCGGCAGTTCCTCGACCTCGAGGAGCTTCGACGACGGCTTCAAGCCCTGCCTGCGCATGTCCTCGGTGTAGGACGACAGCTGGAGCCGCTGCGCGAGCTTCGGTTCGGCCGCGAAGGTGCCTTTTCCCTGCACACGGTGCAGGCGGCCTTCGGCGGTCAGGTCGGCCAGCGCCTGGCGCACGGTGGTGCGGGAGACCGTGAACTCCCCGGCGAGCGCGCGTTCGGTCGGGATCGGCGACCCCGGCGGCAGCACGTCCAGGAGATCGAGGAGGTGCTGTTTCAGCGCCCAGTATTTGGGCTCGCGCTGCCCGCGCATCCCGGCGACGGCGCCCGCCTCGCCCGTGGTGGTGGTCTCCAACATGCCCGGCTCCCTATGTCTTCCCTCATCGCACGCCATGTCCCCGTAAGAAACGTACCCTTTTCCCCAAACACGCCGCCCCTATAACATTGGTCTAGACCTGACCGACGCCGCCTGAGTCCGGTACATAATGCCGGAGGTGGAGAGGAAAATGATGACCGAACAACGGCCCGGCGCGCACATGGCCGCGGAGATCGCCCAGCAGCCGGACGTCCTGGCGGGACTGGTGGCGCGTCAGGCGGAAATCGCCGGGGTGGCGGAAAAGATCTCACAACGGCCGCCACGGTTCGCGTTGCTCGCCGCGCGTGGATCGAGCGACCACGCAGCGTTGTACGCGAAGTACCTGATCGAGGTACTTCTCGGCCTTCCGGCTGGTCTGGTTTCGCCTTCCACCGCGACGCTCTACGGCGCCCGGCCCGATCTGCGCGACGTGCTCTTCGTCACGGTCAGCCAGAGCGGCGGCTCGCCCGACCTGATCGAAGTGACCGAAACAGCGCGGCGTCAGGGCGCGCTGACGGTGTCGGTCACCAACACGCCGGACTCGCCGCTGCGGGCGGCTTCGGAGCTCGGCGTCGACATCGGCGCGGGCGTCGAGCAGGCCGTCGCCGCGACCAAGACGTACTCCGCGACGCTGATGGCGCTCTACCTGCTCATCGACGCGGTGCGCGGCGGCAAGGCGGCCGACGCCGAGAAGATCGGCGAACTCGCGCAGCAGACTCTCGACGGCGCCACCGAGGGCGTGCAGCGCGCGGTCGACCGGTACCGGTTCGTGAACCGCGTCCTCACCACCGCCCGCGGCTACTCCTACGCGACCGCGCTGGAGGCGTCGCTCAAGCTCGCCGAGACGAGCTACCTCGCCGCCCGCGCGTACAGCGGCGCCGACCTCCTGCACGGCCCGGTCGCCGCGGTCGACGACCAGACCGCCGTGCTCGCGCTGACCAGCGCCGGGCACGGCGCGGACGCGATGCGCGAGGTCATCGACGCCGTCGGCAAGCGCGGCGCGGACGTCGTCGCGGTCGGTTCGGCGTCGGCGGAGACCCCGGCGGCCCTGCGCATCGACGTCCCGCAGACCGTCGAGGAGCTGGCGCCGATCCTGGAGATCCTGCCCGTCCAGCGGATCGCCCTCGGCCTGTCGCTCGCCCGCGGCGGCGACCCCGACAACCCGCGTGGCCTGCTGAAGGTCACCAAGACCCGGTGAGCTTCGCGGTAGGCGTCGACGCCGGCGGCACGTCGACCAGGGCCGCCCTGGTCGACGCCGCCGGCGCGGTACTGGGCACCGGACGCGGCGAAGGCGCCAACCCCAACGCGCACGCGCCCGAGGTCGCCGCGGGCCGGATCGCGGACGCGATCACCGCGGCGCTGGGCGACCGCGACCCCGGCGACGTGCGGGCGTGCGTCGTCGGCATGGCCGGGGTCAGCAAGCTCAGCGACCCGGCGGTAGCGGCGGTCTTCGACGCGGCGTGGGCGCGGATCGGGCTCTCCGGGGTGGTCCGGACCGTCACCGACGCCGAAGTGGCGTACGCGTCGGCGACGCCGGCGCCGGACGGAACCGTCCTCGTCGCCGGCACGGGGTCGATCGCGGGCCGGATCCGGAAGCGCCGTCTCGCCGGCACCGCGGGCGGCTACGGCTGGCTGCTCGGCGACGAAGGATCCGCGTTCTGGCTCGGCCGCGAGGCAGTCCGTTCCACTTTGGAGGCGCTCGGGCGGGGACTCCCGATCGAGGGGCTGCCGTCCGCGGTGCTCGCCGCCGCGCTCGAACCGTCCGGTTTGGACGTCCGGACCGACGCCGGGCGGCTCGCCGCGTCACGGGCGCTCATCACGACGGCCAACGCCGAGGCGCCCGTCCGGCTCGCCCGGTTCGCGCCTCTGGTGAGCGCGGCGCACGACGCGGGAGAGCCCGCGGCGCTCGAGATCGTCGCCCGCGCGGCCGGCCATCTGGTCGCGAACGCCCTCGCCGCGCGCGAGCCCGGCGAGTCGACTCCGGTCGTGCTCGTCGGCTCGGTGCTCACCGGCACCAGCCCGGTCGGCGCGCTCGTGCGCCGCGGATTGGCCGGTCTCGAGGTGCTGACCAGCTCCGATGGGGTCCTCGGGGCGGCCTGGCTCGCCGCCGTGGCGGCCTTCGGCGAGGGGACGCCGAGACCCCGGCTGTAAAGAGATTGAGCAAAACGCGGCGCAAAGACGCGAAACCGTCGACTGAACCCGGGTAGTCCGGGTAACGTAGGCAGTGGCCCCCGGACCCTCCCCCCTCGCCGGGGGCCGCCTTATGTCCTGGGTACGTCGTCCGAGCCGGTCTCCGGGGCCAGGCGCAGGCCGGGATGCTCCGGCGGCAACGCCCGGTAGAGCACCCAGCCACTCACCGCGACAGTCAGCGCGACCAGCGGCCAGGACAGCACCGTGCGGGCCACGCCGAGCGCGATCACCTGACCGGACCACCACAGCAGGCCGTAGACCACCACCCGCAGCGCGTACTGGCCGAACACCCACACCCAGCTGGCCCGCGAGTACGCCTTCAGCAGCACCGGGTCACGCCGCCAGCGCGCCTTCTGGCCGAGCACCAGGCCGACGACGACGCCGAGCAGCGGCCAGCGGACGACGATGCTGGCCGCCCACAGCAGGGCGCTGGCCACGTTGGACATCAGCTGCAGCAGGAAGAAGTCCTGGGCGCGGCCGGTGTGCAGGGCGATCAGCGCGGCGGCGACGACCGCGGCCAGGCTCACGACCAGCGCGCGGACCTTGCCACCCCGCACGATCCGGTAGGTGCCGAGCGCGACGGCGACCCCGACGGCGGCGCCGGCGCCCCAGGCGATCGACTGCCCGGCCGCGAGCCAGCCGGCGACGAAGCCGACGGGCGGGATACTGGCGTCGAGTGCGCCCCGGCGGCCACCGAGGATCTGCGCGAGCGACTCACGGGGTTCTCCGGACACGTGTCCAGCCTGCCGGATCCGGCCCGGGACGCTCCGGGCGGGGAGATTTTCGCCACATCGGGTGCCAGGTTTACCTCCGAGTGTGCTGTTTCACGGCATGCCAAGGGTGAAGAGCGCGTAATACGGAGGCGGGAAAGGCCGACAAGATAAGACACTGTTGCCGCAGGCTGAACCCGAGGTGACGGTGGACGCATCGTGGGGGTGCGATAGTTGAGGTGTACAACTACATGTCGGGGTGTGTCGGCCGCAGGATGGGAAGGGGACCCAACGTGTACGGAATCGACAGCTACGTAGCCATCGGGGACAGCTTCACCGAGGGCCTCAACGACGACCTGCCGGACGGCTCGTTCCGGGGCTGGGCCGACCGGCTCGCGGAGATCCTGGCGGCGGGCCGGAGCGACTTCAGGTACGCCAACCTGGCGCTGCGGGGCAAGATGCTCGACGAGATCCTGGACGAGCAGCTGCCGATCGCGCTGGAGCTGAAGCCCGACCTGGTGACGCTGTGCGCGGGCGGCAACGACATCATCGTGCCGGGGGCGGACGTCGACGCTGTCACGGAGCGCCTGGAGGAAGGCGTCGCGAAGCTGCGCGAGGCCGGGATCCCGGTGCTGATGTTCAACGGCCCGGACACCAAGGTGCTGTCGGTGATGTCGGTGCTGCGCGGCAAGGTGGCGATCTACAACACGAACCTGTGGGCGATCGCCGACCGCCACGGCGCCCGCATGGTCGACCTGTGGACGATGGACCCCCTGCACGACCGCCGCGCCTGGAGCGACGACCGCCTCCACTTCTCCCCGGAAGCCCACTACCGCATCGCCCTGAGGGCGGCGGAGGCACTCGGCATCCCCCTGGAGCGCGACTGGCGCGAGCCGTGGCCGGAAGAGGTCCTCCCCAGCCGCTGGATCGACTCGCGGCGTTCGGACCTGACGTGGACGAAGGTGCACCTGCTGCCCTGGATCCGCCGCCAGCTCCGGGGCGAGTCGATGGGGGACGGCTTGTCACCGAAGCGGCCGCAGCTGGCGCCGTTGGTGCCGTTGGACGTGCTCGAGGTGCTCGAGGTGCCGGACAACGCCCGGCAGCAGGCCAGCTGAAGAGTCCGGGTCCCCTTGCCCCTGGCTCGATGCCGTGAAGGCCTCCTTGAGGAACTCAGAGTTCCTGAAGGTGGCCTTCACGGCTTTTTGCTGCTCAGGTGAGACCGGGCGCTGCCGCGGCGTAGTGAACGACCCTTTCCTGGCGTCGGACGTCAGGAAAGAGTCGTTCACAGCACTGCGGCAGCTCCACCAGACAGACCCCCACCCGCCCTGGGGGGCGGCCCCGAGTCCAGTCTATCGGCCCACTCTGACAGAAAGTGCCCAACCGCTCACAACCCCCGCAGTTGTCCACATGTCGACTTGCCTGGGGACAACTTGTGGATCACCACCCGGATTCAGGTCGCCATCCCGCTTCGCCCGGCTTACAGTCCCTTTATGTCCGGTGGTCGGCGCTGGATCCTCGTGATCCCGATCGCGGTGCTGGTCACGGCACTGCTCGCGGGGGCCGTGACCTGGGTTCAGGGCGGGGCCATCCAGCGGAACCTCGCCGATCGGGCCCGGGCCGCGCTGGTCGCCGCCGGGTTGCCCGCCGGCAACGTCAGCTTCGACGGGCGGGATGCCACCCTCAGCGGCTTTCCGCCCTGGGACGCCCTTCGCGCCCTCGATGTCGTCCAGGGCGTCGACGGGGTGCGGGCCGCCCGGTTCGACGGCGACGTCGTCCCCCTCGTCCCCAGCCCGGCGCCGAGTCCGAGCCCGAGTCCGAGCAGTGCGCCGAGCAGCCCGCCGCCGACCACCAGCACCACCGCGCCGCCGCCCACCGACAAGGCCGGTGTGCAGGCCGAGATCGACCGGATGCTCACCGAGACGCCGATCAGCTTCGTTCCGGACACCGCCCGGCTCACGCCCGAAGGCGAACAGGCCGCCCGTGACATCGCCATCGCGCTCGCCAAGGCCCCGGCGGACTTCCGGTACCGGGTCACCGGCCACGTCGCCCGGGGCCCCGGCGGCGAGAGCGCCGCGCTGAAGCTGTCCCGGGACCGCGCCCGGGCCGTCACGCGGGTCCTCACCACCAACGGGCTGACGGCCAAGCGCGTGACCTACCGGGGGCTGGGCGACGCCCGGCCGGCCACCGGCGGCGAAGAGGACCGGCGCGTCGAAATCACGGTCGTTTGAGGGGTGATGCACAGATGATGTGGCTGTTCGGGCAGATTTGGCTGTGGCTGATCGTCGCCTTCGCCCTCGGTGCGCTCACCTCGTGGCTCGTCCTGCGCGCCGCGCAACGCCCCAAGCCCTCGCCACGCCCCGAGCCCGAGCCCCCGCCCGAGCCGCGGTACGAGCCGGAGCCGTCGGCGGCCGAGCAGACCCAGTTCATCCCCGCCGCCTGGGCGCAGCACCCGCCCCGGGAACCCGGCCAGGACGTCGACGCCCCCGAGCCCGTCGGCCACCGCGAAGGACGGCTTCCGCTGCCGCCGCAGCGCGGGCCGGAAGCCGAGGACTGGCCCACCGAGGAGGAGCCGGCCTGGCCGGAGGCCGACCCGCAGTGGCCGCACCAGCCTGGGCGCGGTGGCTGACACCCATCCTGGTAAATTCGGCTACGCACTGTGAGCGAGGGCTGAGGAGGGGGTGGCGTGGCGCTCCCCCATTGGACGTCGCAGCAGGTCCTGCCGCCGGGCCGGCACGCCGGCGACCTCGCCGACGTCTACGAACGCCTGGTGTTCGACGCCCCGCACCAGAACGATCGCGAAATCCTGTTCAGCGCGCTCAACAGCTATCTCGGCGTGGCCCGGCGGATCATCCCGTCCGGCCGGGCCTGGATCGGCGGCGAGCTCGTCATGCGGACCGCGCACCCGCCGCAAAGCCTCGACGTCGTCCTCATCCCGGACGAGTGGGGTGCGCTCAAACGGCTCGACGACGCCGGCCGCTCGGCGCTGTACGGCCTGCTCACGCTGCGCGGGGTGATCGTCGGGCAGCCCGCGATGTACCTCGATCAGGTGCAACCGGTCGGGGGCATGCTGGACGGCTTCCTGTGCCGCCCCGGCGACGAGGACGTGTGGGCCGAGGTCTGGGCCGAGGGCGGCAGCATGGTCGAGGGCGGCAGGGGCTACCCGGAGATGATCTGGTGAGGAACGAGTTCCGGCGCATCGCCGACGAGATCCCCGGCGGCACTTGGCTCGACGACCTGGCCCGCGCGTCGGCGATGGCCGCCAACGCCAAGTTCGAGCGGACGTCCCGGTCGCCGCTGCTGCACGTCTCGGTGATCGGCGAGCAGACCATCGACGCCTACACCTTCTCCGACATCAGCCGCGCCCTGCAGGACGCGACCGCGAAGATCGGGCACATCATCCGGAACCCGTCCGGCGAGGTCACCCAGGTCCAGCAGAACGACCGGGACAAGGCGCCGCTGATCCAGCGGGGCCAGGCGGGCAACGCGATCTTCTTCGGCTTCCCGGAGCTCGACGTCTCCGACGACGCGCTGATCATCGACGGCATCGAGACGCTGTCCGAGCGCGCGGTCAAGGAACTGTGCGACTTCCTGCCGGCGAACGGCTCGGACGACGGCGCGCTCGACGCCGTGCTGCTCCAGCGCGACACGGTCCGCAACGCGGTGAGCGACATCGTCAACGCCGTCGCGAAGAACGCCGGCATCGGGATGGCGCTGACCCCGACCTCGGGCGAGCAGGTCACGCGCAGCATGACGACCGAACAGGCCCGGATCCTGCAGGGCAGCCTCCGCGAATCCCGCGAAGAGGTCGGCTACGAGACCGTGCGCGGGCGGCTCGACGGCGTCCGGACCCGGCGGCGCATCTTCTACCTCGACCGCGAGTCGGGCGGGACGATCCAGGGCGCGGTCGCGCCGGACCTGCTCGACGAGATCAAGGAAAACCTCGACCGCCCGGTTACGGCCAGGTTGCGCGTCGTGCGCACGACGACGATCGACGGCCGCCGCGGGCGGCCCGTCTTCGAACTCCTCGAAATCAGCCCGGAAGTCAGTCTTTTCGACTGAGAAGTCCGGTATGCGACTTTCGTCTTGAACACCGGTACCTACCGACGTCGTAGGCCTCACGGTGGTGCCGGTATGCCCGTACGGTACTTACGATACCCGCTGCGAGGTCGCGAAAGGCCGTGCTGAACAGTGGGACTTCCGATATTCATCCCATTGATCACCGGGCCACACCCTGCGCGCGATGTCAGGAAATACCGATACCTGACACAAAATGGTGGGACAATGACTTTTTCCAGAATGTAACAATTTCGTTCTGGGCCACACTTATGGGTTAACGTCGTCGCACTCCCACCCGAAGGGGCCCGCATGATGACCGACCCGCAGTACCCGCCGGCCACCGCGCGCCACGGCAGACCCGCGCCGCCGGTGACGGCCACGGAGCGTCGTCAGGCCAACGCGCGGCCCCGCCGGAACATCCTCGCCATCATCGGCCTGCTGCTCGGCGTGGCCGCCATCGTCGTCACCTTCGTCCCGGACGTCGAGTTCGTCGCGTGGCCGCTGGGCGGGATCGGGCTCGTCCTGGCGATCGTCGGGCTGACCCAGGTCAAGAAGGGCACCGTGGGCGACCGCGGGCTGGCGATCACCGCCACCGCCGTCACGGTCGTCGCGCTGCTCACCACGGCCGGGGCGCTGCTGTATTCGACCTTCATCGGCGGCGGCGAGGGCGGGCTGCACCTGCCCGCGGTGGCCGGCGACAAGCACTCCGTGGTCTTCCAGGTCAGCTCGGCGGGTGGCGCGACCGTCCGGTTCGGCAGCCTCAGCGACCAGCGCACGGAAAACGCGCCCGCGAGCACCGACGCCTGGGAAGGCCAGGCCTCCTACAACAACGGCTCGTACCTGTTGACGCTCACCGCGGACACCCGCAATTCGAACGTGAACAACATAATCAGCTGCGCGATTCTGGTCGACGGCAAGAAGGTCGCGGAAAACAGCGGAACGACGATCGCGCTCTGCACCGCGAACGTCGGCTGACTCCTTCACGCAAATCGCGGCAAATCGCGGGAGAACCGCCTGGCGACCGGCCGGCCTACCCCCACGTCGGCCGGCCGGGCCGCCACGAGCCGCTCCTGGCGGCTCCCGGCCCCGCCGCGGTTTCCCGCGCGGGGCCCGGCGCCGGCGTCTCAGCCTGCCCCTCCCCTAGGGCTCTGCCGGCACCGCCGAACCTACGCGGACGCCGCCCGCACCCACTAAGAATCCACTAAGGATTGACCGGTGCGACCGGGTCGTGACCCATTCGCAACCGAAATGGTCTCCATAAATCCGAACGGCCGACACCGAGTTGTCGCAGTTCGAAAAAATAGGAATACTCTCACCGGAGTTCGGCGAGTTCGGCACGCACCTCACCGACGAGCTTCGGGTGCGCCCGCTCGTAAATGCGCACGGACATCGCGAGTTGTTCCCGCGCACCGTCGATGTCGCCCTTGGCCCGCAACACCCGGCCCAAGGTCAGCCGCAGCGCGCCCTCCCGCGCGACGAACTCGCGGCTGATCGCCAGGTCGATCGCCTCCCAGACGTACCTCTCGGCCGCCGTGTGGTCGCCGGCCCGCAGGCTGAGCTCGGCCAGCTTGTCCAGCGAGCCGACGACCTGGCCGTCGTCGCCCAGTTCGCGGTCGACGCGCAGGCCGTCGAGCTGGTGGGCGATCGCGTCGGACAGCCGTCCTGCCCGCTTCTCCGCCTGCGCGCAGCTGCTGAGCGCCTGCCCGCGCAGCGTGACGTCGGGGGCTTCTTCGACGGCTTTGGCCAGCCGCTCGATGGCCTTGTCGTGTTCGCCGAGCCGGCTCAGCGCGCGGCCGAGGTGCAGGTCGGCCGAGGTCACCAGGCGCTCGTCGGTAAGCCCGGCGGACAGCTCCGCCGCCCGCTCGGCGTCGGCGAGGCCGAAGCCCGGCAGCTCGAAGGTCAGCGCGATCTCGCACCGCGCGAGCCGCAGCCAGCACTGCCCGGCGACGTCACCCGCGGCTTCGGCGGCGTCGACGCCGAGGTCGGCCATCCGCGTCCATTCGTCCGGCAGCGGGCAGGCGACCCGGTAGGTGTGCCCGAGCCGGGCCAGCTGCCAAACGTCGTCGTGGCGACCCGCGGCATACGCGGCGTCGAGGACCGCGAGGAGGTTCGGCCACTCGGCCGCGAACCACTCCTGCGCCTCGGCGAAGCCGGCCAGCGGCGGCATCGCGTCTTCGGCGAGCACGCCCGCGAAGTCGAGCGGATCGGTGACGCGGCCCAGCAGGCGCCGCGCCCGGTCGGCCACCGCCTGGTAGTAGCGGACCGTCCAGCCGAGTGCTTCGTCGCGTTCCTTGTCGCCGAGCTCCTGTTCCGCGAGCTCACGCAGGTAGACCGCGACGAGGTCGTGCGGCACGAAGACGTCCCGCTCGGTCTCGGCGATGAGGTTGTGCGCGGCCAGCGCGCGCAGCCGGCGGCGAGCCTCGGCCACCGGGATCTGCGCGACCGCGGCCATCAGGTGCGGCCCCACCATCACCCCGGGCACCGCGCCCAGCTGGAGGAACGTCTCGGCGATTTCGCCGGGCAGGCCGCGGAAGGAGACGTCGAACGCCGCGCGCACGCCGTCCTCGGCGCCCTCGACCTGCAGCCCCGCCAGCCGGGTGCGCTCGTTGCCGAGCTCGTCGACCAGCTCCTCCGCGGTGCGCTGCGCGCTCGCCGAGAGCCGCGCGCCCGCGATCCGGAGCGCGAGCGGGAGGTAGCCGCACAGCCGTGCGAGGGCGTGGTTGAGGCTGGCCGGCCCGGCGAGCTCCTCGATGAGCGCCACGGCGTCGTCGGGGGCGAGCGTGCCGAGCACCCGCTGCCTGGCCGCGTTCGACACGGCGAGCCCGTCGAGGCGCGACCGGCTGGTCACCACCGTCATCGTCCGCGCGCTCGGCGGCAGCAGCGGGCGCACCTGCTCGGCGGTCCGGGCGTCGTCGAGCAGCACCAGCATCCGCCGTCCGGCGATCAGCGACCGGTACAGCGCGACGCGCTCGTGCAGCAGTTCCGGGATGTTCGCGGTTTCGACGCCGAGGCCCAGCAGGAACTGCGTGAGCAGCTCGGCCGGCTCCAGCGGCGGGTGGTGCGGGTCGAAGCCGCGCAGGGACGCGAACAGGACGCCGTCCGGGAACCGCCGCGCGATCCGGTGCGCCCACCACACGACCAGCGTGCTCTTGCCGACCCCGGCGGTGCCGCTGACCACGGCGATCGTGGTCTGCCCGGCCTCGGCGCGGGTGACCAGGCCGTCGAGCCAGGCCAGCTCGTCGCCGCGGCCGGCCAGGCTGGGCACCGCGGCGGGCAGCTGGGAAATCGCCCTCACGGGCTCGTCGACGACGGCACTTTCACGGGAAAGTGCCGCCCCCAGGTGGGAGCTTTCACGGGAAAGCGGCGGCAGGTCGTCGTTGAGCACGCGCTCGTGCAGCCACCGCAGCTCGGCACCGGGCTCGACGCCCAGCGTGCGGAGAGTGGCGCGCGAGACGGTCCGGTACAGCTCGAGCGCGTCCCCGCGCCGCCCGGCGTGGTACAGCGCCCGCATCAGCTGGCCCGCGGTCCGCTCGGCCAGCGGATCGGCCCGGACGATCGGGCTCAGCTCGACGATCAGCTCCGCGTGCCTGCCGAGTCCGAGGTCGGCGTCGACGCGGGCGCCGTGCACGGCGAGGCGGAGGTCCTCCAGCTCGGGAGCCTGCAGGGAGTCGGGCACCCCGCCCAGCGCGGGGCCCTGCCACAGCGCGAGCGCTTCGGCGAGCAGCGGAGCCGCGACCTCCGGACCGGCCTCCGCCGCGCGGTCGAGCAGCGTGCGCGCCCGGTGGACGTCGATCCAGCCGGGCTCGGCGTCCAGCCGGTACCCCGGCGGGGTGGTGTGGATGCCGGGACCGTCGATTTCGCGCAGGATCCGCCGCAGGTGCGAGACGTTGCCGTGGACGATGGTGCGCGCGGTCGCCGGCGGGTTGTGGCCCCACAGCGCGTCGATGATCTCGTCGAGCCCGACGACCTTGCCGGGCTTGAGGGCCAGCAGCGCGAGCAGGCCGCGGACGCCGGGACCGCCGATCGGGACGGGGTCGTCACCGCGGAACAGCTGGACCGGGCCGAGCAGCTGGAGCCGGGTTCGGGCCATGCTCGCGGCCACCTCCCCAGGTCTCGCCGGAGAATCAAACCTACCGTGGGCACCGGCTGCCGGGCAGCGCCGGTACCAGGTGTTTTGGTGGTTCTCCGAATTCCGCAGCGAGGACCCGGACGACCTGCGACATCCCCTTCGGCGAACAGCAAGTCCGTGAATGGCACATTGAAGGACTTAGAGTCCTTCAATGTGCCATTCACGGCTTTTGCCGGGTTGACTGGACTGGACCGGGTTGACTGGGCCGGATATGACACGACCCCGTACCACCGGTCCCGATCCGGTGGTACGGGGTCGTGCTGGAGCTCCGGCCGGGCCGCCTGGGGGCACGGTCCGCCCGTCCGCCGCCGAGGGCTACCGGGCGGGTGGGCTCACCCCGAGCGAAGCACCGCCGGTCGTCCGCGAAGACGTGTTGCGCGGACCACACGTCCGCACGGTGGCGACACGGTAACAAAGCGCACCGGATCAGTCACCGCCGGGTCAGGTCGTGTCCCGAATGACCTTTTCTCACAGAAGGCTCAACGTCTTTCGGGGGCTCCGGGTGGCGGAGCCCCCGGCCCCGGGGCGAAGCCCCGGAATGACTCAGCGTCTTTCGGGGCTCCGGGTGGCGAAGCCCCCAGCCCCGGGGCGAAGCCCCGGAATGACTCAGCGCGAGATCGGCGTCGAATCGCGTCCGGCGATGAAGGCGGGCCGCGGGGTGCTCGCCGCGAACGGCTCCCGCAGGGCGTTCTCCACGCTGTTGAACACCAGGAAGATGTTCGAGCGCGGGTACGGGGTGATGTTGTTCCCGGAGCCGTGCATGATGTTCGAGTCGAACCACAGCGCCGAGCCCGCCTGGCCGGTGAACTGGTCGATGCCGTACTCGGCCGCCATCTTCGTGATGTCGTCCTCGTTCGGCACGCCGACCCGCTGGTCCTTGAGCGAGCTCTTGTAGTTGTCGTCCGGCGTCTCGCCGGCGCACTGGACGAACGTCCGGTGCGAACCCGGCATGATCATCAGGCCGCCGTTGAACGGGTGGTTGTCCGTCAGCGCGATGGAGCAGCTGACCGCGCGCGGGGACGGCATGCCGTCCTCCGCGTGCCAGGTTTCGAAGTCCGAGTGCCAGTAGAACCCGGTGCCCTTGAACCCCGGCATGTAGTTGACGCGGCTCTGGTGGAGGTACACCTCGGAGCCCAGCAGCTGCCGGGCCCGGTCCAGCACGCGCGGGTCGCGCACCAGCTCGGCGATCAGGTCCGAGATTTCGTGGACGTCGAAGATCGACCGGACCTCACCGGTCTTCGCCTCGGCGATCACGCGCTCGTCCTGGGCGAGCTCCCGGTCGGAGGACAGCCGCACCAGCTCCTGCCAGTACGTCTGGACCTCTCCGACGGAGAGCGTGTCCTCGACCACGGTGTAACCCTTGGTCTCGTGGTTCGCCAGCGTCGCGGCGTCGATCGGGCCGTCGGCTTCGGTACCCCACACGGTGGGGTGCACGCGCGGCAGCTGCGCCGGCGTACCGGTGATCCGGGTCGGGTAGCGGTCGTCGACCCGGGTGTCCGTCAGCGTCACGGGCTTCGCCTCCTGATTCCTCGCCGGTTCCTACGCGTCCTCGGTGATCAGCGGGTACACACCGTTTTCGTCGTGCACCTCGCGGCCGGTCACCGGGGGGTTGAACACGCACACGCACTTGATCTCGGTCTTCGGCCGGACCTGGTGCTTGTCGTGGTCGTTGAGCAGGTACAGCGTCCCGGGCTTGAGCTCGTACACCTTGCCGGTGGCCAGGTCCTCGATCTCGCCCTCGCCGGAGGTGATGAACACGGCCTCGATGTGGTTGGCGTACCAGAAGTCGTTGACCGTCCCCGCGTACAGCGTGGTCTCGTGCACCGAGAAGCCGACGCCCTCCTTGGCGAGGATGATCCGCTTGCTGCGCCAGTTCTCGGTCTTGATGTCGGCGTCGGTGTCGGTGATCTCGTCGAGCGTGCGGACGAGCACGGCGTACTCCCTTACTTGGTCAGGACGGCCTTGATGGACTCGTCGATGATCGACAAGCCCTGCGTGAGCTCGTCGTCGGTCAGCGTGAGCGGCGGCAGCAGCTTCATGACTTCGCCGTCGGGGCCGGAGGTTTCCATCAGCAGACCGCGGGCGAACGCCTCGGCGCAGACCCGGCCGGCCAGGTCACCGTCCGCGAACTCGATGCCGCGCGCCAGGCCTCGGCCCTTCGCGAACAGCTTCGCCTCCGGGTAGGCCTCGACGATGCCCGAGAACGCGGCGGCGATGCGCTCGCCCTTCGCCTTGGTCGACTTCTCGAGCTCGTCGTCGCTCCAGTAGGCGTCGATCGCCTCGGTCGCGGTGACGAACGCGGGGCTGATGCCGCGGAAGGTGCCGTTGTGCTCGCCGGGCTCCCAGACGTCGAGCTCCGGCTTGATGAGCGTCAACGCCATCGGGAGGCCGTAGCCGCTGATGGACTTCGACAGGCAGACGATGTCCGGCGTGATCCCGGCGTCCTCGAAGGAGAAGAACGGCCCGGTGCGGCCGCAGCCCATCTGGACGTCGTCGAGGATCAGCAGGATGTTGTGGCGCTTGCAGAGGTCGTCGAGACCCTTCAGCCACTCCAGGCGCGCGGCGTTGATGCCGCCTTCGCCCTGCACGCCTTCGACGATCACCGCGGCCGGCTCGTTGAGCCCGCTGCCGGAGTCCTGCAGGAGCTTCTCGAAGTAGAGGAAGTCCGGCATCGCGCCGTCGAAGTACTTGTCGTACGGCATCGGGGTGGCGTGCACCAGCGGGACGCCGGCGCCGCCGCGCTTCATCGAGTTGCCGGTGACTGACAACGCGCCCAGCGTCATGCCGTGGAAGGCGTTGGTGAAGTTGATGACCGACTCGCGGCCGGTCACCTTGCGCGCCAGCTTCAGCGCCGCTTCGACGGCGTTCGCGCCGCCCGGCCCGGGGAAGACGACCTTGTAGCCGTACCCGCGCGGGTCGAGGATCTTGTCTCGGAAGGTCTGCAGGAAGTCGCGCTTGGCCACGGTGAACATGTCGAGCGCGTGGGTGACGCCGTCACGCTGGATGTAGTCGATCAGGGCCTGCTTCAGCCGCGGGTTGTTGTGCCCGTAGTTGAGCGCGCCGGCCCCGGCGAAGAAGTCCAGATAGGGCTTTCCGCTCTCGTCGTGCAGCCAGCTGCCCTGCGCGCGGTCGAACACGACCGGCCAGCCGCGGCTGTAGCTGCGGACTTCGGATTCGAGCTCTTCGAAGATGCTCATGCGGTTTCTTTCTCTCCTACTCGCCCGGATTCGCAGGCGCCGTCAGCGGACCGATGCGGTAAAGGTCTTCGGCCAGGTGCCCGGCTTCGGGGAATTCGTCCCCGCCGAACAGCACACTGGTTTCCATCGCGGCGTTCCACCGCTTCGCGAACGACGTGAACAGCCGGATGGACGCCTCGTTGTCCGGGGTGATGGTGGTCTCGAGGTAACGCACTCCCTCGCCGACCAGGCGCGTGTACAGCGCGTCGAGCAGGGCCCCGGCCAGGCCTTTTCCGCGCTGGGACGCGTCGACCGCGACCTGCCAGACGAGCGCCGCCTCGGGCTCGTCCGGCCTGCGGTAGGCGATGACGAAACCGACCGCCCTGCCGTCCTCACGCGCGACCACCGAAGACTCGGCGAAATCGCGGCACCACAGCATGTATGCGTACGGCGAGTTGAGATCGAGCTTGGCGGAATCACGCGCGATTCGCCACAGCTCCGCGCCGTCGGCCTTGGTCGGGGATTCGATCAAGTGCGTTACGGACATACTCAGGAAACGTAACAGAGAATTTTCCGCTCGCCAGCGACGCAGCTCACGACCCCCGCAATGACCTGCGGCGACGCGGAGTACCCGGTGAGCAGTCCCACAAACATGTTTGACGCGGATGGTGCATGGGCACACGCGCCCAGGGCGCGTGCTCGTGGCGCACGTCCTCCCCGCACGATGAACCCAAACCGGACTGATCGCAAGGCGACGGGCCGGATCAGGCGCCGCGGCGGTGCCGGATCCGCCGCCAGATCCCGCTCACCGGCATCACGACCGCGGGCAGGATCAGCAGTCCGGAGACCACCAGCCACCACACGGCGCCTTCGCCGCGCCGCCAGCCCGCCACCACGCTGCCGAGCCAGCCGAAGAACGGCTGGGCCAGCGGGGGCAGGAACGCCGCCGACAGCAGCGCCGCGACGACGACGACGCCGAGCACGGCGAACAGCTTCCGCGCGGTCCGGCCCGTCGTGAGCAGGGCCGTCGCCAGGTAGACGACCGCGCCCGCGAGGACCGGCAGGCCGACCCACTGCAGCACCGAGCCGCCGTTGCTGCCGAGCACCAGCCCGGCCAGCAGGGCCAGCACGCCGGCCGCGAGCGAGCCCGCCGTGCCGAGCCGGGACGCGCCTTGGGAAACCTTCGCCGTGCTCCTGGCGACGGTCCGCAGCATGCCCGCGACCGTCTGCGGCCAGCCGCCGGGCAACTGGAACGCGACCGTCCCGGCGTTGACCGTCGCGGCGCCGAGCGCGACCAGGGTCCGGGTCAGCCGCGCGGTGCCCTGCTCGCCGGCGAGCTTCTCCGCCGAGACGCGGCAGGCCTGGAACTGGGCCTGCGCGGTCCCGACGTCGGCACGGGGCAGGTCCTCCTTCAGCGCGTCCTCGATGCCACGGCGGTCGTCGGCGTCGTAGCGCGACGCGAGCGTGACGACCGGCAGTTCCTCCGCGGCGATCTCGGCCTGGCGCGCGCGGGCCAGCACCATGGCCGTCACCGGCATGCTGAGTGGCCGGCCGGGTTCGAACTCGACCGGCTGGAGGTCGGCGTCGAGCCCGAGGAACGCCAGTTCGGCGGTCAGCTGGTCGCGCAGCTCGGCCGTCTCGGCCGGGGTGCACCGGTCCCGTTCGTCCGGCTTGCGCCAGAGCGGGCCGAACGCGGCGACGAGCTCGTCGCGGAACCGGTCCCGCCCGACGATCTCCCGCAGCGTCTCCAGGCGGACCGGGTCGAGCAGGCACTGCGCCAGCCAGCCCGCGCCGTCCACGCGGCCCCACATCCAGTCACTGGCCCGCCACGACGCCTTGTAGAAGGCGCCGAAATAGCTCGCCTGCATCCCGGTCAGCTTGTCCCACGACCGGCGCCGCGTCATGTCCAGCAGCGTCCGCGAATCGGCGCTGACCTGCACCAAGTCGACCCGCTGGTCGACCGAAGGCGCCTGCGCGAGCAGCCCGCGCGTCGCCACGTGCAGCGTCACCAGCCGGGCCTGGACGACGTCGTCGGCCGCGGCGTCCGGGCCCAGCGCCAGCCAGTTCAGCAGCGTGGTCACCGTGCCGGCGTCGTCTTCGGCGGCCAGTGCCTGCAGTGTCGGCGCCGCCGCACGCAGGCCCGCGATCACCATCGGCCACGCCTCGGCGACCGCCGCCGACTGACCAAGGCCCGCCCATTCCTCGGCGAGCTCACGGATCCAGGCTTCGAGGGTGCTGCTCGCGCCGGGCCCGGCGTGCGCGGCGACCCACTGCGCGAGCCGCACGCCGCGCCCGGCGGTCCGGCGCGCCACGTGCAGCTGGGCGCGCGCGTCGTTGAGCTCCTTCGCGCGGGTGGCGTCCGGCCGGAGCCGGAACCCGGCGTTGATCAGCTGCAGGCCGGTCGCGACGGCGTCGTCGAGCGCGGTCGTCCGGTAACCGACCAGCTCGGGCACCGTCAGGGCGGCGGGCGGCGGCCCGGCCGGGACGCCGCTGCTCAGCCCGGTCACGGCGATCGCGCGCAGCTGCCGCGACATCCCGGACGCCCACTCGCGGTCCGGAGTGTCCGCATCGGACAGTGCGTACCGGCGCGCGGCGACCCGGACGAGCTCGGCGGCGTCCTCGGCGGTCCGCCGCTCGAGGTAGGCGGCGGCGATCCGCTCGTCCACCAGGCATTCCGGCCCGCCGCGCAGCCCGAGCGCAGCCAGCGAGACCCGCGTGTCCCGGGCGCGGAGCACGGCGTCGTTGTGCCGGGTCAGGTCGTCCAGCTCGGCGCTGATCGACTGGCTCATCACGGTGTTGACGACCTTGGCCATCGCGTTCGACAGCAGCGGCGGGTTCGCCGCGTCGCAGCCGACGGCGTCGGTCTCGCGCTCGCCGGTCGGCACGACGTAGAGCAGCAGCCGCCGGACGTCCGCGTGCGACGGGCGCTCGAAGATCTCGCGCAGCGCCGGCCGCAGCGGCTTGTTCAGCAGCACGCCACCGTCGGTCAACCAGTGCGACCGCGTCAGCTCGGTGTACGGCGTCATGTCGGGGTGCAGCCGGTCGGTGCCGTCGGCGCCGACCGGCATCCGGGACAGCTCGAACGCGCCGGGGAACGACGCGGTGGAGCGGGCCGCCAGCGCGAGCGGCCCCTCCACCCCGTTCGTCCACAGTGGACCGCAGAACCGGAAGAGCATCCGGTGTTCGGTGTCGCGCACCAGGTTCCCGAGCGCGTCGTCGAACCGGGTGGTCTCGCCGTCGATCATCGTGCCGGTGAGCAGCACGGTGATGTCGGGCTCCTCGGCGGGCGGAGTGCCCTTGCCGGTGATGTCCCGCAGGGCCATCTCGACGTCGCCGAGCAGCACGCGGTCCCCGTCGAGCACCGACCGCGGCCGGCCCTCGCGGGCATCCCGGATCAGGTTCTCCAGCGAGCCGACGGTGATCCAGGTGTCCCGCAGAACCTGCGGCGTGGAGCCGAACGCCTCGGCCAGGCCCAGGCAGGCGGCGTTGATCCCGCCGGCACTGGTGCCGGTCAGGACGTCGACCGAAACGGTCGCGCGCAGCACGTCGAGGAGCTTCCGGTACAGCCCGGGCTCGGCGTCACCCCGCGACTCCCGCAGCAATTGCGACGTCTCGGTGGCGACCCCGCCCATCCAGATGGCCAGGCTGGCGCCCCCGACCATGGTCACGGCCAGGCGGATCTCCTGCTGCCAAGGTTCAGTTTCGGCCATGGGGCACCCCTGCCGGCTAGTCGTCCTGACGGACAGTAGAGGCCGGAAGTGAGCACGGGGATACGTCCGGGTGTACGGCCGTTCGGGTGGACTTGCTCGCCCGCTCAGCCCCCCACGGTGACCACCACCTTGCCGAACTGGCCGTTGGCCTCGAGGTGGCGGTGCGCCTCGGCGACGGCGGTGAGGTCGAACGTCCGGTCCACCCGCGGCCGGAACGTCCCGGCCCGGACGCCGGCGCGGACGAAGTGCTCCGCGCGGGCGAGGCGGCCGGGGTCCAGGGTCAGGTCGAACGCGTTGAACAGCCGCATCGTCGGCACGAACCACAGCGGGAAGGGTGTTTCCTTCGTGTCGAGCGCGCCGTAGACGACGAGCGTCCCGCCCTTCGCCGTGGCCGCGGCCAGCTTGCGGACCCCCTCGCCGGCGACGGCGTCGAAGACGAACTCCGCGCCCCTCTCGCCGGTTATCTCGAGCGTGCGTCCGGTGATGTCCTCGTCGTCGGTGACGATCACGTGCGCGGCGCCCGCGTCGAGGAGCCGCTGCTTCTTCGCGGCCGTGCGCGTCGCGGCGATCGGGATGGCGCCGATGTGGTTGGCGACGTCGATCGTCGCCAGCCCGACACTGCTCGACGCGGCCGTGATCAGCACGAAGTCTCCCGGCCGTACACGTCCTTCGTCGACGAGCGCGCCGTACGCGGTGAGGAACGGCCCCCACAGCGCCACGGTTTCGACGGCGTCGAGCCCTTCGGGACGCCGGAGCACGGCGGACGCGGGCACGATCGCCGCCTCGCCGTAAACGCCGTAGTCCCGCATCGAGAAGCCCGCGACTGTGCTGACCTCGTCGCCGACCTCGAAGGCGGTGACGCCGTCGCCGAGCGCTTCGACGATCCCGGACGCGGAGTAGCCGAGCTTCGCCGGGAACTCGTCGGCGCGTTCGAAGTAAAGGCCGGCGCGGAACATCGCCTCGGCACGGTTGAGCCCGATCGCCTCGACCCGCAGCCGCAGCTCACCAGGGCCCGGCTCGCCGAGCTCGACGTCCACGAGCTCCAGCACTTCCGGTCCGCCTTCGCCCGCGAACCGCACTGTCTTGGTCATTCCTGGTTCCTTTCGCCGAGCTTGCCGGAATCGATCGTGCCCCGGGGGCGTTCCCGCAGGAAGACGGCACTTTTCTGATACGACGGCACACGACTGTTACGAACGAGGTCACGACGATGGACAGCGGCGAAGTTCCTCCGGCGGAGATGTGCTCCCTGCGCGAGGTGCTGGATCTGGTGGGCGACAAATGGGCGATCCGGGTCCTGGTCCTGCTCGGCGACGGACCCCGGCGGTTCAGCGAACTGGAGCGCGCACTCGCCGGCGTCTCCCGGCGGATGCTGTCGCTGACGCTGCGCGGCCTGGAACGCAACGGGCTGGTGACGCGGACGGTTTACCCGGAGGTCCCGCCCCGGGTCGAGTACACGATGACGCCGCACGCGATCGAGCTGGACGAGCCGCTGCACGCGTTGTCGGCATGGGCGGCGAAGCACCGGGCGAAGGTCGCCGAGGCGCGGCGGGCGTTCGACGTCGCCTAAACGGCCAGGTGCTCCAGGATCAGGACCTGCGCCTCACCGACCGCGAAGCCGAGCACCGCGCCCGTCGCGATCAGGATCCACTCGTCCTGCTCGAAGGCCGGCCGCAAGAGGCGCTCGAACTCGTGCGGGGACAACTGCTTCATCTTCGACACCAGCACGTTCCGGATGTCCATCGCGTCCGTCGCGTAATCCTCGATGTAGCGCATCGTCTCCGGCAGCCGCGACATGATCTGGGACGCGATCGCCAGCTTCATGTCCTGGTACTTCCGGCTGCCCACCGCGAACACCAGCAACGGCTTCGCGACACTTCCCAGCTCCCGGTCGAGCTGGCGCTGGATCAGCGCCAGCACCCGGTCCGACAGCGGCCCGTGGAGGATCGCCTCGATGACGTTGCGCGGCGTGATGATCTCCTGCGCGATCAGCGAACCGTACGCCTCCGCGACCTCCGCGCGCCGCTTCAGGAACAGCCCTTGCCACTGGACACCGAAATAGCGGCGTGGCTCGATCGGGTAGAAGATCATCCGCAGCGCAAGCCAGTCGGTGAACCAGCCGGTGAACAGGCCGAACACCGGCATGATCGGCGGGAACTCGAACAGGATCCACGCCACCATCTGGATGACGCCGATCGCGCCGCCGAACACCAGGCCGGAGCGGGCGATGAACTTGAACTCCTTCGCGCCCGCCTCCTGGAAGATCCGGTTGAGCAGCCGCTTGTCCTTGACCAGGCTGGTGACCACCATGCCCTTCAGGTCGAACACACTGTCCACATCGGACTTGATCAGGTCGAGCACGGCGGCGACCATCCGCGGCGACTCGTGCTGGACGCGCTCGATCACCAGCCGCTGCACCCGCACCGGCAGCGAATCCCACAGTCCCGGCTGGTAGTGGGCCGCCACTTCGCGGACGATGTCCTCGACGCCCGCCAGCAGCGGTTTCTCGATCTCCTGGGCGATCCGGGCGGCGTCGAGCCGGGCGATGACCTCGGCCGGCTTGATGAGCTGCTCGGTCATCGTGTCGCAGGCGATGCTCGCCATCCGCGCGGCGCGCTTGGGCACGATGCCCTGCCAGCCGAGGAAGGGCTTGAGGCCGATGAACTCCACCGGCTGGAACATCATCCGGATCGCGACGAGCTTCGTGCCGTAGCCGATCAGCGCGGCCACGACCGGGATCGAGACGTAGAGGGGCCAGTGCTGCCCGAAGTCGGCGAGGATGCCGCCAAGGAAGGCCCCCATCGCGCTAGCCGAAGCTCGGGTCGCAGGCCTGCCAGAACTGCGCCCCCAGGCGCGAGATGTGGATCGTCCGCCGGACGAACTTCGCGCGCTTGACGTGCTTCTCGGCGTCGCGGACGGTCTCGTCGGTCAGCAGGATTTCGTACTGCGTCTCCAGCGTCGGTACCTCTTCGTCGAGGTTGACGAGGCCGAGCCCAATCAGCCGGGTGACGTAGCCGGGCACCTGGTCGGGCAGCGACACCCCGGCCGCCTTGCCGACCGTGGACGCGTTGCGCAGCACGACCCGGCCGTTGCCGCCGAGGCCCGTCCGCTCGACGACGTCGATCGCGGGGAACGGCGAGCCGTCGGACAGCGCGGACAGGATGCGGGCCTCGTCCGGCGTCAGCTGGCGCAGGATGATCGCGTAGAAGTACTCGCGGGCCCGGTCGCGCCCGAAGCCGATGGAGTGATTGAGCAGCTCGGCCATCGCGGCGCGCAGCGGCTCGCCGTGGTTGTCCCGCGCCGGCACCAGCGTGACGGTGGCTTCGACCGCGGTGGGCCGGTTCATCGCCGACGCCGCGGTGAGCGCCGCGTGGTACGGGTCGTCGACCTCGTCGAGCCGGCGGCGCAGCTCGGTCAGCAGCTGACGTTCCACCTCCCGCACCCCGCGTTCGGCGGTCTCCACGCCGGGGAGCTTGCGGCCGAGCGCGAACCCGGTGCGCGCGGCCCAGCCTGCCAGCTGACCGGCGCGGCGGGCCAGGTCGGCCACGTCGTCGGCGGCACCCCGGCCGTTCGGTCGCTCTGCGTTCACAGGCCTGCTCCCCTCTGCTTACGCGGTGATGCTACCTGCGGGTAGGCCGAATAGAGGTGTGACTACCGGCATGATGACGGTCATGAGTCCGACGCGCTGGGGCCCGCCGATCGACGTCCTCCCGTACTTCTCCAAAGAAGAGCAAGCGCTGATGACGCTGCTCAGCGCGCTGACCGTCGAGGACTGGACGCGGCCGACGAAGTGCGTCGGCTGGTCGGTCAAGGACGTCGCCGCCCACCTGCTGGGTGACAAGGTCGGTCGGCTGTCTCGCGGCCGGGACGGGCACGCGCCCGAGGGCCCCCGGCCGGGTGAGCCGTTCCCCCGGTTCATCGACCGGCTCAACGAGGAGTGGGTCGTCGCCTGCCGCCGTCTCTCGACGGACGTCCTGCTCACCATGCTGTACGAGTTCATGGGCCAGACGACCGAGTACTGGGCGCAGCTCGACCTCGACGTCCTCGGCGAGCCGGTGACGTGGGCCGGCGGCGAGCCCGCGCCGCGCTGGCTGGACGCGGCCCGTGACTACTCGGAGTTCTGGGTCCACCACGTGCAGATCCGCGAGGCGCTGGAGCACACGCCGCTGGAACCCGAGTACGCCGAGCCGATCGCCGACACCTTCGTGCGGGCACTGCCCCACACCCTGCGTGACGTCGACGCCCGCGTCGGCAAGCAGGTCGGCTACGCGGTGACCGGCCAGGGCAAATGGTACGCGCGCCGCGAGCGCGACGGCTGGGTGCTGGACCGCGGCGCGCCGCCGTCACGCACCCCGCTGGCCTCCGTGACGACAGACCTGGACACGTTCTGGCGGCTCTGCACCCGCAACGGCGCCGCGCTCGACCGCGTCCGGACGGCCGGTGACGAAAACGTTTGCGCGCTGCTGCTCGGGATGACCTCGATCATCGCCTGACGCGGCGCGCCTGCTTCCGCAGCTGCAGGATCCGGGCCCCGCCGATCAGTGCCACCAGCGCGGCTCCGCCGATGGCGGAGAACAGCATGGCGATGGCCAGCGGCAGGCTGCCTTCGGCACCGAAGAACCGCACAGTCGCCGGGTCGAGGTTCTGCAGGATGAAGATCAGCAGCACGACCAGCACGAGCAGGCCGGCGATCACCGCCACCCACGTGCCGCTGATCCGCGTCGGACGGGCCTTGCCCGAGGTTTCTTTTCGGGCCGGCGCCGTCGTCGTCTCCTCCGGGCCCGGGCGAACGTCGCCGGCACGCAGCTCGGCGGGTTCCAGGGCACCTTCGGGCACGCCGGTGCCGGGCAGGTCGTGGTTGGTCGGACCGGTGGGGCGGTCGGCCGCGCCCCCGCGCGCGTGCGTCATGTTCCCAGTGTCCGTCCCGCGCCCGGGGAGCGCCGCCTCAAACCCCCTAACGGGCGAAACCGTCGACCTCCCGCAGGACGCGAAGCGTGTTCTTCCCGGCCAGTTTCGCGCAGTCGTCCTCACTCCACCCGCGCTCGAGCAGCGCGGCGAACAACACCGGGTACTTGGACGTGTCCTCCAGCCCCTCCGGCAGCGAGCCGACGCCGTCGTAGTCGCCGCCGAGGCCGATGTGGTCGATCCCGGCGACCTCGCGGGCGTGCTCGATGTGCGCGACGACGTCCTCGACCCCGGCCTTCGGCTTGACCGGCCCGTCCCACTCCTTGAGAAACTGCCCGCGCTGGGTGAAGTTCCGGTGGTCCCGGCCGGCGTCCGCCATGGCCGCCTTGAGCTGCTCTTCCCAGGCCGCGACCTTCGGCGAGATGAACGCCGGGACGAAGGTGATCATCGCGACGCCGCCGTTGCCGGGCAGCTTGGCCAGGACGTCGTCGGGGATGTTGCGCGGGTGGTCGTTCACCGCGACGCAGGAAGAGTGACTGAAGATCACCGGCGCCGAGCTGACCTCGATCGCCGCCCGCATCGTCGACGGCGCGACGTGGGACAGGTCGACCATCATCCCGATCTTGTTCATCTCGCGCACGACCTCGCGGCCGAATTCGGTGAGCCCGCCGTGGGCGGGTTCGTCGGTGCCCGAGTCGGCCCAGGTGGTGTTGGAGTTGTGGGTGAGCGTCATGTAGCGGACGCCGACGCGGCGCAGGATCCGCAGCACGCCGAGCGACTCGGCGATGCTGTGCCCGCCTTCGGCACCGATCAGCGACGCGATCCGCCCGTCGGCGAACGCGGCCTCGGCCTCGTCCGCGGTGGTCACGAGCCGGAGCCGGTCGGGGTAGCGCTCGGCGAGCTGGTGGACGACCTCGATCTGCTCCAGCACAGCGGTCACAGCGCTGTCGCCCTCGAACTCGCACGGCACGTACACCGACCAGAACTGCATGCCGAGCTTGCCGTCGGCGAGCTTCGGGAAGTCGGTGTGCAGGGCGGGCTGCCGGACGGTCAGGTCGAGCGACGCGGCCGCCTCGACGGGGTTCGGGCCACCGTGCTGGCGCAGCTCCCACGGCAGGTCGTTGTGCCCGTCGGCGAGGATGACCCCGTCCAGTAATCGGGTAGCACGCTGTAGTGCCTCGTTAGTCATCGGCCGATCGTAGGGACGACCGATATACGCTCCGTACAAACAGGCCTGTCCTCTTGCGGGAAAGATATATTCCCGCAAAGCTTTACGGTAAGGTGGCGTCGTGACACCCGATCCCAACACCGACGACGACGAGATCGTCACCTGGTGGGGCCTGGTCATCGAGGGTTACCTGGCCACCCAGGACAAGCTGATGGGCGAGATCGCCGACCGGTTCGGCCTCGCGCCCGCGTCGTTCGACATCCTGCTGCGGCTGGTGCGCTCGCCCGAGCACCGGATGCCGATGACGCGCCTGGCCACGGAAGCGGCGCTGTCCAGCGGCGGCTTCACGAAGGTGGCGGACCGCCTGGTGGCGGCGGACCTGATCTGCCGCGTCCCGAGCCCCGACGACCGCCGCGTCACGTTCGCGTCCCTGACCGACCACGGCCTCGAGGTGGCGAACAAGGCCCGCGCGGCGGCGGCCGGCATCCTGCGCCGCATCGTCTTGACTCCGCTGGGTGACGACGCGGCAGCACTCGCCGAAGCGATGCGGACACTCCGCGCGTTCAACGCCGACCGTTGAAAAACCGAGGTCACGGACGTGCGCGAGAAGGCGCACGATGAGATCCATGCTGACCGAATCGACCATCACGACGATGCTCCCGGTGACCGACAGCGAACGCGCCGGCCACTTCTACTCGGACGCCCTCGGCCTCAAGCAGACAGCGAAGGGTGAAGACGGAACCCTCTACTTCGCGGCGGCCGGCGGCGCGATCGGCCTCCGCCCGATGCCGGACGGCACGCAGAGCGAGAACACGGCGCTGAGCTTCGAAGTCGGCGATCTGCCTGCCGAAGTCAGAGCCCTGGAGGACCGCGGCGTGCACTTCCAGGACTTCGAGATGGAAGGCCTGAAGACGGTCGACCACATCGCACAGCTGGGCAACGAGCGGGCGGCGTGGTTCAACGACTCCGAAGGCAACGTGCTCTGCCTGCACGAGGTCATGGGCTGACCCGCTGGGGGCGCGGGGGTGCCGGCCCGGTTTACCGGCACCCCCGCGTGCGCACGGCTAGGCCAGTGACGGCATCAGCTTGATCGCGTTCCCCGACAGCACTCCGCTCAGCACGTCCTCCGGCAGCTCCAGCCCGGCCAGTGTCCGGACGTTCCCGGCCACCGAAGGCACCCCGGGCCAGTCGGTCCCGAAGACGAACTTCCCGGCCAGCCGAGGGAAGTCGAACCGCCGGTAGTACTCCGGCAGCTTCTTCGGCGGCAGCCCGGCGAGGTCCAGCCACACGTTGTCCCGCGCCAACGCCAGGAACGCCGCCACGTCGTACCACCACCCGCGGCCGCCGTGGGCGAAGACGAACTGCAGCGACGGGAAGTCCTCGACCACATCGGACAGCAGCTCGGGGTTGCCGAAACTGGTGCGAGAGCCGGGAAAGCTGGACGTTCCGGAATGGAGGATCACCGGCACCCCGCGCTCGAGGCACAGCTGGTAGACCGGGTACAGCTCCTTGTCCGCCGGCGAGAACGCGCCGTGCACCGGGTGGATCTTCAACGCCACCGCGCCCAGGTCCAGCTGCCGCGCGACCTCGGCCGCGGCCGGGTGGTGCAGGTACGGGTTGACGTTCGCCACGAGCCGGAACCGCTCCGGATTGTGCGAAACCAGCGGCAGGTTGTCCTCGATCGGCTGAATTCCGGTCGCCCGGGGGCTGTATTCGCAGAACAGCAGCACCCGGTCGACCCCTTCGGCCTCCATCAGCTCGT
The DNA here is from genome assembly GCF_000384295.1 of Amycolatopsis balhimycina FH 1894. Classification (NCBI taxonomy): domain Bacteria; kingdom Bacillati; phylum Actinomycetota; class Actinomycetes; order Pseudonocardiales; family Pseudonocardiaceae; genus Amycolatopsis; species Amycolatopsis balhimycina. The sequence goes on from NZ_KB913037.1 coordinate 4,406,472, forward strand.
CCATCGCCGCGGGGATCACCTCCCCCGAAGCGGAGTACACCGAACGCCACGGGCACGACCCCGCGAAGTCGTGCGCCCACTGCAGCCAGGCGGGTTTGAGCGTCGGCAGCCGCGGCGCGTGGACGTGCGCGTCGACCACGAACCGGCCGTCGATCATGGGTGCGGAGCCACCACCCGCAGCGCGTCGCGGACCTGCTCGCGGATCACGTTCCGCCGGATCTTGCCGGTCGCCGTCTTCGGCAGTTCGGCCAGTTCGACCACGCCACGCGGGCGTTTGAACGCCGCGAGTCCTTCGCGGCAGAACTCGATCAGCTCGGCCGGGTCCACCGCGAAGCCGGGCGCGGCCACCACGCACGCCACGGGCTTGTCGAGCCCGTCGGCGTCCGGCGCGGCGACGACCGCGACCTCCGCCACCGCCGGGTGCTGCCGCAGCCGTTCCTCCACTTCGGACGGTGAGACCCAGATCCCACCCGCCTTCAGCATGTCCCCGAACCGGCCGAGACAGCTGTAGGTGCCGTCGTCGTTGCGCACGTAACTGTCGCCGGTCCGCAGCCATTCGCCCTGGAAGACGAGTTTCGTCGCGTCGTAACGGGCCCAGTAGCCGGTCGCCGTCGACGGCCCGGCCACGAACAGCTCGCCGGGCTGCCCGGCGACTTCGATCACCGCACCCGCCTCGTCGCGGAGCTGGACGTCGTACCCGGGCACCGGGACGCCGGTGCTGCCCGGCCGCACCCGGCCGGGCCGGTTCGACAGGAAGATGTGCAGGGCCTCGGTGGACCCGATGCCGTCGAGGATCTCCAGCCCGAACCGGGCACGGAACCGTTCCAACAGCGACGCCGGCAACGGCTCGCCGGCCGAAACCGCGTACCGCACCGAGGAAAACGAGTCGTCCGGGACGTCGCTGGCGAGCAGCGCCGCGTAGAACGTCGGCACGGCGAAGAACAACGACGGCTGCTCTTCGCGAGCGCGTCGCGCGAACAACGCGGGCGTCGGCCGCGACGGCTCCAGCAGGGTCGTGCCGCCCGCGCCGAGCGGGAAGAAACAGGAATTGCCCAGCCCGTAAGCGAAGAAGAGCTTCGGCACCGAAAGGAAACGGTCCGCGGGCGAGGCCGCCAGCACGTCGCGGGCGTACGTCTCGCAGACCGCGCGGATGCTCGCGTGGCGGTGCATCGCGCCCTTCGGCTGTCCTGTCGTCCCCGACGTGTACAGCCACAACGCCGGCGAATCCTCCCAGGTCCGTCCACTTCGGAGTGATCCGTCCAAAGAGGTCCAGTCGTGGGTGCGGACGTCGAACCCGGCCGCGTCGGCGCGGTCGAGCACGACGTCGGTGACCTCGAGGGCGAGCCCGAGCGCGGTCACCGCCTGCTCGGCGAACTCCCCGGACACGCAGAGCACCCGCGCCCGCGAGTCGGCGAGCATCTGGCCCAGCTCCAGCCCGGTGACCATGGTCGAGACCGGCACGGCGACCGCGCCGGCCAGCATCGCGCCGAGGATGCCGGTGAGCAGCTCGACGTCGTCGACCATGCAGAACATGACACGCTCTTCGGGCCGCACACCGAGTCCGGCCAGGCCGCCGGCGACCCGGCGGGACTCCCGCGCCAGCTCGGCGTAGGTGAGCGAACGGCGGGGCGAGACGACCGCGGTCGCGTCCGGATGCCCGGCCGAGAGCAGGTACTCCGCGGCGTTGAACGCTGTCGGCACCAGTCCTCCTACGTGAGGTACACGTACTCGTAGTCGAAGGGCTTCCCGTTGATGCCCTGCCGCGGCGGCGCGACCCAGCTCGCGATCTTCCCCCGCTCGTACACCGGGTGCATCAGCGAACGGACGAACGTGAGGTCCTCGGTCGTGGGCAGCCACTTGCGTTTGCCGGCTTCCCAGGTCGTCTCGTCGACGATGGTGCCGTCGGGAGTGACGTGGTGGCCGGAGTTTATGCCCACTTCGCGGTTGAAGCCAGGGTGCGGCAACCGGAACGTGAAGTCGATGCCGGCGTCGGAGAGGATCTTGTTCCAGCGTTTCACACCGGTTTGGCAGTCGGCCACGTACTCGCTGCGCAGGTCGAGGTTGAGCAGCAGGATCGCCTGCAGTTCCTCGGTCGTCCACGTACCGTCGCCGTTCGGCCGCTCGATGGTGCGGGCGTCCCCGGTGAGCTTGTGGTCGTCCTTGCGGCGGGTCTCCTGCCAGCGGCCCTTGAGCCCGGCGGTGTAGTAGTTCGCCGCGTTCGTCGACGTCTCGCTGCCGAACAGGTCGAGCGACACGGTGTAGTGGAAGTTGATGTACTTCTGGATGACGTCCAGCGGGATGCCGCCGTGCGGGCCGATGTCGAGCGTGTCGTGCTCGCGGATCAGCTCGGCGCTGCGGATCACCACGCGGTCGACGCCGGTGGTGCCGACCATCATGTGGTGCGCTTCTTCTTTGAGCATGAACTCGCAGGTGCGCGAGAGCGGGTCGAAGGAGCTCTCCTTGAGCGTGCCGAGCTGGTACTTCCCGTCGCGGTCGGTGAAGTAGGTGAACATGTAGAAGGCCAGCCAGTCGGCGGTCTCCTCGTTGAACGCGCCGAGGATGCGCGGCGCGTCCGGGCTCCCGGAGTTGCGCAGCAGCAGCCCTTCGGCCTCGTCACGGCCTTCGCGGCCGAAGTAGGCGTGCAGCAGGTACACCATCGCCCACAGGTGACGGCCTTCTTCGACGTTGACCTGGAACAGGTTGCGCAGGTCGTACAGGCTCGGCGCGGTGAGCCCGAGGAGCTTCTGCTGTTCGACCGACGCCGGTTCGGTGTCGCCCTGGATGACGATCAGCCGCTGCAGGTCGGCGCGGTACTCGCCGGGCACCTGCTGCCAGACCGGCTCGCCCTGGTGCTCGCCGAAGGCGATCCGCCGGTCGGGGTCGCGCTCGGCGAGGAAGATGCCCCAGCGGTAGTCGGGCACGTTGACGTGGTCGAAGTGCGCCCAGCCCTCGCGGCCGACGCTGACCGCGGTGCGCAGGTAGACGCCCTGCGTCTCCAGCGTCGGGCCCATCTCGCCCCACCAGTGCATGAACTTCGGCTGCCAGCCCTCCAGCGCGCGCTGCAGCCGCCGGTCCTCGGAGAGGTTGACGTTGTTGGGGATCTTGGCGTCGTAGTCGATCTTCTCGGGCATCTGCGCTAGACCCGCTTCCTGTCGAAGACGGCCTTCTGACCGGTACCGTAGCGGCGCAGCGCGCCCTCCGGCCCGGACGCGTTCGGCCGGGTGAAAATCCAGTTCTGCCAAGCCGCCAGCCGGCCGAAGATCTTGGTCTCGATGGTCTCTGGACCGACGAACCGGTGGTTGGCCTCCATGCCGGTGAGCGCGTCCGGGGACAGCGACGCGCGGCCTTCGAGGGCGATCCGGATCTCGTCCTCCCAGTCGAGGTCGTCCGGCGCGTCGGTGACCAGGCCGAGTTCGAGGGCTTCGGACGCGCTGAGGTTCCGGTCCTTCTCGCGCGCGAGCCAGGCGAGGTGGTCGTCGTCGCCGTAGAACCGCGCCTGCAGGCGGGTCAGGCCGTTGCCCATCGGGAACGCGCCGAAGTTGGCTTCACTGAGCCTGATCGTGGCGCGGTCTTCGGAATCTTCGTCGTCGATCGGCGGGCCGTCCAGGATGTACTGCCGGTCGGCGGCCAGCGCGATCTCCAGCAGCGCGCCGGTGAAGCAGCTGCCCGGTTCGATGAGCGCGATCAGGCTGCGGCTGGTGACGTCGAGGCGTTTGAGCGTGCGCTTGAAGTAGTGCGTGATCTCGTTGGCCAGCCAGTCCTTCCCGCCGAGGACGGCCTGCTCGTGCGCTTCGACCTTCGCGGGGTCGCCCTGGGTCCGCAGGATCCACGTGCCCGCTTCGACCTCGTTGGTGCGCAGCCGCAGGATGGCGTCGTCGAGCTCGCGGGTCATGGCGAGGAACCAGCCACCCGCGCCCTCTTCGTGCAAGTCGCCGGGGTCGTTCTCGGGTCCCTTGATGGTGATGGTGGCCTGGTCACGGGCCACCTCGACGTCGACATGGCGATGTTCCAGCGGGGTCAGCTCGATGCCGCCCTCGCCGGTCCGGCCGGACTCGCGCGCGATCTCCCGTGCCCGCTTCGCCACGGCCTCGCGGAACCCCTGACGCGGCACCAGTTCGTCGACCAGCCGCCAGTCGACCGCGGTCTTGCCCTTGACGCCGTCCGGGCGCGTCGCGAAGACGTCGGCGAGGTCCCTGCGCACGCGCCGTTTGTCGACGACCCGGGTGAGGCCGCCGGTGCCGGGCAGCACGCCGAGCAGCGGCACCTCGGGCAGCGCGACGGTCGAGGAGTTGTCGTCGATCAGCAGGATCTTCTCGCAGGCCAGCGCGATCTCGTAGCCGCCGCCGGCGCAGGTGCCGTTCACCGCGGCCACGTACGTCTGGCCGGAGTGCTCGGTGGCGTCCTCCATGCCGTTGCGGGTCTCGTTGGTGAACTTGCAGAAGTTCACCTTCCAGTGGTGCTCGGACGCGGCGAGCATGCGGATGTTCGCGCCCGCGCAGAACACCTTGTCCTTCGCGCTGGTCACGACGACCACGCGGACCCCGGGGTGCTCGAACCGCAGGCGCTGGGTGGCGTCGTAGAGCTCGATGTCGACCCCGAGGTCGTAGGAGTTGAGCTTGAGCTCGTAGCCCGGGACCAGCCCACCCTGCTCGTCGACGTCCAGTTCGAGCCAGGCCACCTCCCCGTCGATCTGGAGGCGCCAATGGCGGTACTCGTCCGGACGGCGGTCGAAGGTCACCGGTGTGGTGGTGGTCACTCTCCCGATTGTCTACATGAGTCAGACGGACGTCAATGTTGTGTAGAAACTTGATCTCCCGAGGTCACCCGGTTGACGGTCGCCCACGCCCACGTCAGGAACACCCAGAGCGCCAACCCCGCGGCGGCGTCGGTGAAGATCGTCGCGAAGAAGAACGCCGGAATCCGCGGAACGCCGGTCAGGAAGTGACCGAGGGTGATCATCCCGGCCAGCGAATAGACCAAGAGGAACGCGAACGCCTTCGGGTAGCGGCCTTGCCGGTACGCGCGGTAGCCGAACCAGCCGAACGTCGTGAAGAGCACCCAGCCGAAGGCGACGACGATCCCCGCGCCAAGCGTGGGGACACCCGGCAACTGCGGGTAGTCGGCGACGCTGACGGCGTTGTGTGCGTAGTGGATTGTCGTGCTGACCAGCGAGAAGCCGAGGATGACACGAAGCGGCGCCAGTCCCCTGTCCTGAAGAACGTCCATCACAACCCCCGGATTTGATAGATCGCTCTAGCGAGCCTACCGCCCGTAGCTTTCACGTGAAAGTGCCGCGGTGGCACTTTCACGTGAAAGCGGCGCTCAGACGAGGTCGATGCGGTGCTGGGCCACCGGGTAACCCGCCTTCGCGAAGGCCTTCGCCATCGGGACGTTGCCGACGTCGGTACCCGCGACGATCCGGTCCGCGCCGTAGGAGACGAGGTCGTGCGTCGCCTCGACGAGCAGGTCGTAGGCGTAGCCGTGACCGCGGTGCTCCGGCACCACAGCGATGTAGCCGACCACCGGGTCGTAGACGTTGCGGCTCGGCATCGTGAGGCCGGCGAGCTCGCCTTCGCGCGTGTACGCCAGCCGCCACCAGTCCCGCGGCCCTGGCATCCACCGCATGATGTCGAGGTCTTCGCGCGCCGCCGCGTCGAGGCCGTGCTCCTCGACGGTCTTCCGCACGTGCGCGTCGAGACTGCCGACGTGCACCCGCTTGAAGACGTCGAGGATGACGTCGTCGTCGGGCTCCGGCCGGAACTCGAGCCTGCCCGGCTTCTCCGGCAGGCCGTTTTCCGGGGTCCAGCGGAAGCGGTAGCGCTCGACGAGCTTGCGGAAGCCCGCCTTCTCGGCCGCCTCGACGCGGCCGTTCACTTCGTGCGCGACTTCCGGATCGTCCTGCCACCCCGGCGGGGTGGTCAGCGAGTACTCCGCGCGCAGCGGCGCCGTCTTCAGCAGGTGGACACCCGCGTCGAAGTCGGTGAAGTCGAACCAGTCCAGCGCGATCGGGGTTTCTTCGCCGGGCTTGGCCCACCAGGCGGCGCGGGCCACGACGACGTCGTCACGCAGCGCGACCCACGTCCACTCGGGCCGGTATTCGCCCTTTTTCGCCATCTCGGTGAAGTCGTCGCCGAGCAGCGTGCGGCCGACGAGACCGCGGTCGGGCAGGGAGGTGAACAGTGCTTCTTCGCCCGCTTCGAGCGGGCGCACGACCAGTTCGGTCATGGAAATCCTTCCGGGAGCGCGCTCCCGGTCAGACAGCCGGCACCCTCGCGGCGGGGTGGGAGCGCGTGATCGATGGCGTGATCATCGGTCCCACCTCCTTTCGCCTGGTCGAGGGTGCGTGCGCGATCCTAGGCGAGCCACCCCCCGGTGATCAACGGATTTTCTGCAGCACCACTCGCGTGCTGAGCCGCGGATCGGCGTAGGAGTGCGACGCCTCCAGGACGTACTCGCCCGCGATGTGCTGCCAGCCGTCGCGCCAGGCTTCGGCCGACCTCGGCGTGATGACGATGTCGGCCTCGACGGACTGGCCGGGCCGGGCTTCGACGCTCGCGAACCCGGCGAGCCAGCGGTGCGGCCGGTCGCCGCGTTCGGTCGGGGCCAGGTAGAGCTGGACGACTTCGCGTCCCGTCCGCCGCCCGGTGTTGCGTACGCGAACCCGGACACGGACCCCGCCTTCGTCGTCCGGGTAGGCGTCGAGTTCTTCGTACACCCAGGTCGTGTAGCCCTGTCCGTGGCCGAACCAGTAGGCGGGCTGCCGGTCGGTGCGGGCCCAGGCGCTGTAGCCGATGTAGACGCCTTCGTCGTATTCGAGCGCGCCTTCTTCGGGCGTCACGTTGGTGACCGGCGCGTCTTCGAGCTTCGCCGGCCACGTCGTCGGCAGGCGGCCGCCGGGTTCTTCGCGGCCGAAGAGGACGTCGGCGAGCGCGTCACCGCCGGCCTGGCCGGGGAACCAGGTCAGGAGCACGGCGGCGACGTCGTCCCGCCACGGCATCTCCACCGGGGAACCGGCGTTGACCACCACGACGGTGTTCCGGTTGGCTTCGGCGACCCGCGCAACGAGTTCGTCCTGCCGTCCGGGCAAGGCGAGCGAAGTCCGGTCGAAGCCCTCGCTCTCGACCTCGGCGGTCGTGCCGACCACGACGACGGCGACTTCCGACTTTCCGGCCAGGGCAACGGCTTCCTCGATCGCGGCGTCCGGGTCGAGCACCGGGCCGCGGTGCCCGAGCGCGAAGGTGACCCAGGCGAAGGTGCCCCGCGCGAACTCCGCCATCTCCGACGGGATCCAGTAGGTCAGGCTGACGTCCACCGGCTCACCCGCGGTCAGCTCGATCTCCCGCCGCTGTTCGTGCACCTGCATGATGGACGTGAAGATGTCCCCGCCCTCCGGCAGGTTCACGCCGTCGAAGAGGGTCTGGCCGGCCACGGTGAGGCGGAGGTCGCCGGGGCCGGTGACGCCGAAGGTGTGCGTGCCGCTCTGCTCCGGCAGGAAGGTGGCGGCGATCTCGACCGACGCGAGCGTCCCGATGTCGAGCCCGGCCGGCAGTTCGCCGATCCAGTCGATCCTGGCTTTCCGCAAGGGAAATTCAGCCAATCGGGTGCCGTCGGCGGCACGGGCCGTCGCGCGGAGCCGGAAATTGTCGGTGGCCGACGGTAGCGTCGTTCGCGGATCGGCACCGGGGGCGTACGTGAGCTCGGTGCCCGGGGGAACGGCCGCTTTCAGGCCGTCGAGAGGGGAGACGACGTGATCGGGGAACACGGTGGCACTGCCACCACCGAGGATCTTCGGGTCCGCGGCCAGCGCGCCGATGAGCGCGACGCTCTGCGGCTCGCGCAGCGGCAGCAGGCCGGTTTCGTTGCTGAGCAGGACGAAAGACCGGTGCGCGACCTCGCGGGCGAGCGCGTCACCGTCCACATCGGACTGAACAGGTACCGGGGTGCCGCCGAGCGCGCCGGTCCGACGGGCGAGCAGGAGCACCCGGCGGACCATGGCGTCGACCACGTCGGGGTGCACCTCGCCGCCGCGCACGGCTTCGGCGAGCCGTTCGCCGAACACCGTGCGGGGGCCGGGCATCGCGACGTCAAGCCCGCCGTTGGCGGAGGCGACGGTGTCGCGCGCGGCCAGCCAGTCGGAGACGACGAAGCCGTCGAAGCCCCATTCGCCGCGCAGCACGCCGTTGAGCAGCTCGGCGTGCTGGGTCATCGTGACACCGCCGACGCTGTTGTAGGCGGCCATGATCCCCCACGGCTTGGCCCGCCGGACGATGAGTTCGAACGGCGCGAGGTAGAGCTCGCGCAGCGCGCGTTCGCTGACGCGGACGTCGACGGTGAAGCGTTCGGTCTCGAAGTCGTTGGCGACGAAGTGCTTGACCGTGACGGCGACCCCGCCGTCCTGCACGCCGGTGACGTAGCCGGCGCCGATCATCCCGGTGAGGAGCGGATCTTCGGAGTAGCACTCGAAGTGCCGGCCGCCCAGCGGCGAACGCTGGAGGTTGACCGTGGGCGCGAGCAGCACGTGCACGCCCTTGCGCCGGGCCTCCTGCGCGAGCAGGCGGCCGACGCGCACGGCCAGCCGCGTGTCCCAGCTCGCGGCGAGTGCCGTCGGGCTGGGCAGGGTCACGGAGGGGTCGTCCGGGCTCCACCGCACCCCGCGGACGCCGACCGGGCCGTCGGAAAGCACGAGGGAGGCGAGGCCGATCCGGGGCAGTGCGGGCAGGGACCAGACGTCCTGCCCGGCGAGCAGGCTCGCCTTGGCGTCCAGGTCGAGCTCGGCCAGCAGCGCGTCGACGTCGAAGCTCATGCGGGTCCTCCGGGGTCGGTCCTGCCGTCACCCTACCTGGCGGTGAGTAGTGAACGTTATAGTTCCGTGACGACTTCTCCCGTAGGCTCGGGATCATGAGCCGGGCCAGGGGCACCGACCGACGGGCGAGCATCGTGCGTGCGGCGTTCGAGGTGATCGCCGAACGCGGCTACCGCGGCACGTCGCTGGCGGCCGTGGCCGACCGCGTCGGGCTGACGCAGCAGGGGTTGATGCACTACTTCCCGACCAAGGAAGACCTGCTGACGGCCGTGCTGGAGGCCCGGGACGAGTGGGACCTACTGCACTTCGGCCACGCCCCGCCGGGCGAAGAGTCGGCGATGACGGTGAACCAGCTGGCCGAACTCGTCGACTACAACGCGACCCGGCCGGGGATCGTCCAGACGTACACGGTGCTTGCGGCGGACAGCGTCACGGATGACCACCCGGCGCGCAAGTACTTCCACGACCGCTACACCCGGGTCCGGGCGGGCATGGCCGAGATGCTCGAACGCCACCGCGACGAGCTCCCGCCCGGCACCACCCCGGAACAGCTGGCCCCGATCGCGATCGCCGTCCTCGACGGCCTGCAGCTGCAGTGGCTCCTCGACCCGGCGGAGGTCGACATGCCCGCCGGGTTCCGCACCTTCCTGACCCTGCTGGGGATCAAGCCGGACTGAAGATCAGCGCATGCCCACGCTCTGCCGCTCGGGTTCGATGAGCGCGACGACCCGCTGCTGCTCGCGCGAATAGGGACCGCCGATGTACTTGGCCGCGATCCGGTCGACGATCTCCCAGGCGGCGTCGCCCTCGATCCACTCGACGACCCGGCCGCGGATGATCACCGGCTCGAACGGATTGTCCACCGGGGTCAGGGAGAGCGCGACGCGCGGGTCGCGGCGCAGGTTGCGGGCCTTCCGCGAGTCCGGGCCGGTGAGGATGGCGATGCGGTCGCCTTCCGGGTCGACCCAGACCGGCACGGTGTGGGGAGCGCCGTCGGGCAGGACGGTGGCGAGGTGGCCGATCGCGGTGGTGGCGAGGATGCGGCGGACGTCGGCGTCGAGCATGGTGGTCATCTCCTTGGTGAGGGTGGCTGCTTTTCAGGCGACTGCGTAGTGGAGGTGGGTGACACCGGGAGCGGGAACGGCCTCGACGAGCTGGAGCCGCACCTGGCCGGGCAGCTCCTGGAAGAAGGACCGGCCGCCGCCGAGCAGCACCGGCACCTGGTGGAGGACGATTTCGTCGACGAGCCCCGCCTGCAGCGCCGAGGCCAGCACGCCGCCACCCATGAGACCGACGTCCTTGCCACCGGCGGCCTCCCGGGCCGCCGCGATCGCGTCCTCGACGGTGCCGGCGAGGGTTTGCCGCTCGGTCAGCTCCGGCGCCGGCCGGTGGCTGACGAGGAAGAGCGGGGCGTCCGGGTGCGGGCTGCCGCCGCCGAAGTGGTCGGAGTCCTCGTAGGTGTTGCGACCCGCCACGATCGCACCCACCCGCCCGGCGAGGCTGTCGAAGACGCGGGCGCTCGGCGCGCTGAGCTTGAAGAAGTCGAACACCCGGCTCGGAGTGTCTCCGTCGGAGTACCAGTCGAAGAGCATCCCGCCGTCGCCGAGCCCCTGCCCGGGACGGGCGCCGCGGCCGGCGATGTACCCGTCGACCGACACGGCGTGGGCGCTGAAGACCTTGCTCATCGCGACATCCCTTCTGGGTTCCTTCAGGAGACTCCAGAACCGTAGCAGTCCAAGTTCCCTAAGGGAACCCCGAGTGCTAAACTGGCTTCATGCAGCGCACGAACTTCAGCGACCTGGCCGCATGCTCGATCGCGCGCACACTCGATGTCATCGGGGAACCCTGGTCACCGCTGATCCTCCGGGACATCTGGGCGGGCTTCAGCCGGTTCGAGCAGATCCAGGCGGACCTGGGCATCTCGCGCAAGGTGCTCACCGAGCGGCTCAACCACTTGGTGGCGGAGGAGGTCATCGAGCGCCGCCCGTACGACCGCCGGCCGCGCTACGAGTACGTCCTGACGGAGAAGGGCACCGAGCTGGTGGACATGCTGATGGTGATGACCCGCTGGGGCGACAAGTGGCTGGCGGGCAAGGCAGGCCCCCCGGTGCTCTACCGCCACGAGGCATGCGGCGAAATCACCACGGTCGACCTACGCTGCACCCACTGCGGCAACCCGATGCACGCAGGAGACGTCGAGCTGCTGGCCGGCCCGGGCGCAACCAGATAGTCGCGCCCCCGCCCAAGCCGCCCGCGCTGCGCGACAAGGATGCCGTGAACGACTCGTTCATGACGTCCGACGACAGGAAAGAGTCGTTCACGACGTCGCGGACCGCGGTTCCAGAGCCCGTGTGGACGACCTCATGACAGCCGCGGCTGGGCCGCCACTTCCCGCAGCCGCCGCAATGTGCGCAGTGTCGTCTCCAAGTCCTCCTGCGACACCTCCGCCGCCACGCCCTCCGCCCAGTCGACCTGCGCCGCGTCCAGCTCCCGCATCGCCACACGCGCCCGTCGCGTCAGCGACAACAACGGGGCCCGGGCGTCGGCCGGGTTCGGCAACCGGTCGAGCATTCCGTTGCGCAGCAAGCGGTTCACCGTCTCCTGCACGCTCTGCCTGCGCAACCCCCGCCGCCGCGCCACCTCCGCCGCCGTTGCCGGGCCGTCCTCGAGGAAGCCGAGCACTTGCCACTGCGCCGCCGTCAGCCCGACCGGCTGCGTCAGCGCGTCGCCTGCCGCGAGGAAGCCTCCGTTGCAGGCGAAGACCGCGTCGATCACCCGGGTGAACGTCTCGGCTCGAGGGGACCGCATGCGTGCTAGTCTCGCACATCGGCAGGCACCTGTCGAAATGGAGACGATCATGGACATGCCCGGCCTCGGCCCCGCGCACGACGCCCTCAAAGCCTTCGTCGGCGACTGGACCGGCACCGAAGAACTCGCGGCCTCGCCGTGGGCGCCGGCTTCGACCGCGCGCGGCGACTGCGAATACCGCTTGGCGCTCAACGGTTTCGCCCTGATCCAGCAGTACCGCCAGCGCCGCGCGGACGGATCGGAGTTCCTGGGCCACAACGTCTTCACCGCCGATCCGCGCACCGGCGAAACGCTCTGGTACGGCTTCGACAGCTACGGCTTCCCGCCCGAGTCACCCGCGCGCGGCACCTGGTCCGGCGCGACGCTGACCCTGGAGAAACAGACCGCCCGCGGCGTGGCCCGGCACCGGCTCACGCCGGACGGCGGCGCCCTGACCCACGAAATCGACGTCAAGCTGGGCGAAGACAGCGATTTCAGCCCATTCCTGCGGGCGCGGTACACCCGGAAAACGGGTAGAGGAAACGGGCGACGCCCCTCCCCCCTTTGCACGAGGACGTCACCCGTTTCCGGTCCCTGCCAACCACATCCGCGGACCTGCCACTCCGGGCGGCCGCGCGTCGGGCATACCAGAAAACAATTATTATTATTTGCCCTTGCCTTGTTTCTGGCTCTGTCACGAGTGTGTCCCCGATGCCGCCGGAGGCCCAGGGAAATCGATTACTTTCACCCGAACGGCCGAGCCGCCACCCGGTGAGCGGTCAACGCCGCTGAAAACTGTCGGACCCCCGGAGTACAGATGAAGAGGTGACCGGACCCGCCGAAACCACCACCGACCCGCCCCCGCTGATCGGGGTCGAAAACATGAAGATGCCCGAGTGGGCCCGCGTCGACGAACGAGTCGCCCAGGCCGGCTTCGGGCAAGCCGTGCGTGCGCTGCCGTCCGCCATCGCGGTCGTGCTGCGGCTCGCGTGGCGCACGTCGCCGCGGCTGACCCTGCTGGCCGCCGTCGTGCACGTCGTCTCCGGCTGCGTCACGGCGTTCGGGCTGCTCGCCACCGCGAACGTCTTCACCGCGCTGCTCGAACAGGGCCCGACCCCGGACCGGGTGCTGCAGTCGCTGCCGGCGATCGCGGTCGTCATGGGGTCGTACGCCGCGCGGGCGTTGCTCGACGCGGCCGTCGCCGCCGTCGAAGGCGCACTGCGGCCGCGTGTCACAGCGGCGGCGGATGACGCGGTGACGGCGGCGGTCGTGCGCGTCGGGCTGATCGCGTTCGAAGACGCGGACTTCCGGGAACTCGCCCGCCAGGGCGCGCGGTACGGCGTGCACGCCATCGAGACCAGCCTGCGCCGGGTGGCGGACCTGACGTCGTCGGCGATCTCGCTCGCGGCGGCGATGATCACGGCCGGCCTGCTCAACCCGTGGCTCGCGCCGGTCCTGCTGCTCGCCGCCGCGGCCGACGGCTGGGCCGCCGCCCGCGTGGCGAAGCTGAACTACCGGCATTTCCTCGACACCGTCGGGCGGAACATCCGCAAGTCGATCGTCGAGGAGGTCGCCACCTGGCGCTCGATGGCCCTCGAACGGCACGCGCTGACGCTGCAGGAACCGCTGCTCGGCGAGTACCGGCGCATCTCCTCGAGCCTCACCCGGGAGGAGGTCCGGCTGGCGCACCGCAGCAACCTGGTCCGCGCCACCGGGCGGGCGGCGGCCGGCTTCGGCACGGCCGTCGCGTACCTGGTACTCGGCTGGCTGCTCTACACCGGCGCGATGGAGCTGGCCCTGGCCGGCACGGCGGTCCTGGCGATGCGCACGGCGTCGACGGCGCTGTCCAACACCATGCGCGCGGTCAACTCGCTGTACGAGGACTCGTTCTACATCGGCTTCTACAACCAGCTGCTCGTGGAGTCGATCAAGCTGCAACCACCGCCGACGGCGGTGACCGCGCCCGCCAATCCCGCCGAGATCCGGCTGGATGGCGTCACGTTCACCTACCCGGGCCAGGAAAACCCCGCGCTGCGGGACGTCTCGCTGACGATCCGGCGCGGCGAGGTGGTCGCGCTCGTCGGCGAGAACGGCTCGGGCAAGACCACCCTCGGCAAGCTGCTCACCGGGCTCTACCCACCGGACGAGGGCACGGTCCGCTGGGACGACGTCGACCTCGCGCGGGCCGACCCGGCGTCGGTGCACGCGAACATCGCGGTGATCGCGCAGGAGCCCGCGGAGTGGCCGATGACCGCGGCGAACAACGTCACGGTGGGGCGCCTCGGCCGGCCGGACCCGGATCGGCGGGCGTGGCGCGAAGCGATCGACTACTCGGGCGCGGACGAGGTGATCGCCTCCTTGCCCGCCAAGGAGAACACGGTCCTGTCGAAGAAGTTCGACGAGGGCCACGACCTGTCCGGCGGCCAGTGGCAGCGCATGGGCATCGCCCGCGGCATCTACCGCGACGCCTCGGTGCTGGTGGCCGACGAACCGACGGCGGCGCTCGACGCCCGCGCCGAGGCCCGGGTGTTCGCCGGGCTCCAGCACGCGAGCACGTCGGGCCGCGGCCGCCGCACGACCGTGCTGGTGACGCACCGGCTGGCCAACATCCGGTCGGCGGACCGGATCCTGGTCCTGGAGAAGGGGAGGCTGATCGAAGAAGGCACCCACGACGAGCTGATCCGCGCGGGCGGGGTCTACCACGAGCTGTACGAGATCCAGGCCCGCGCCTACCGGAACGAACCGGCCGAAGTGGCGGACCGGGAACCGCCGTGATGTCCTGGGACGATGGCGGAACGCGTCGCGCGGGTCAACGGCATCGAGCTGTGCCACGAGACGTTCGGCACTGTGGACGGGCGGGCCCTGCTGCTCGTGATGGGCCTCGGCGCGCCGATGATCTGGTGGGACGACGAGTTCTGCGAAAGCCTGGCCGCGCAGGGGTTCCGCGTGATCCGCTTCGACAACCGGGACGCCGGGCGGTCGAGCCGGATGCGCGGCCGGCCGAACCTCGCGCAGGCGTACCTGCTGCGCAGCGCGCCGTACTCGCTGGAGGACATGGCCGACGACGCCGCCGGGCTGCTGGACGCGCTGGGCGTTCCCGCCGCGCACGTGGCCGGCGCGTCGATGGGCGGGATGATCGCGCAGACGCTGGCTTTCCGGCACCCGGAGCGGGTGCGGTCGCTGACGTCGATCATGTCGAGCACCGGCGGCAGGCTGGTCGGACGGCCGAGCCCCCGGGCAATGTCGATGTCGATTTCGATGCTGCTCGCCACGCCGCCGCGCACCCGCGCGGACTACGTCGAGTTGCTCGTCCGCACGTTCCGGCTGATCGGCTCGCCCGGCTACCCGTTCGACGAGGAACGGATGCGGGACCGGGCCCAGCGCACGTACGACCGCGGCGTGCACCCGGGCGGCACCCTCCGCCAGCTCGCCGCGATCATGGCCGAGCACGACCGCTCACCGCGGCTGGGGAAGGTGCGGGTGCCGGCCCTGGTGGTCCACGGCGCGCGCGACCCGCTAGTGCACGTCTCGGGCGGACGCGCCACGGCACGCGCCATCCCCGGCGCGGACCTCGACGTCGTCCCCGGCATGGGCCACGACCTGCCCCGCGCGGTGTGGCCGCGGGTGATCAGGGGCATCACCCGGATCGCCGACCGCGCCGAAGCGGCGAACTGACGCGTCATTCGCGTGATTGAGCGCGGATCTCGCGTGATTGGAGGGACGACACGGGTCAAGCGGAGAGGGTTATCGAGCCCAGGTGGGAGAAGTGGGCCGCGATGCGGGAGCCCCGGCGGACCGGGACCGCGTCCGTCATGCCGCCGGTCAGGACCAGCCAGCCCGGTTCCAGGGCCAGGCCTCGCGCGCCCAGCGCGTTCGCCGCCAAGGCCAGGGCTTCCGCCGGGTGGCCCTGGACCGCCGCTCCCGTCGCCGTGTCGACGATCTGGCCGTCGACCTCCAGCAGGGCCGCTTCCAGGGACAAGTCCAGAGAAGCCGGCGGCAGGCCCACCGGGCCGACGCCGAAGTACGCCGACGAGCCGTTGTCGGCGACGGCGTCCGGGAGCGTGAAGCGGTAGTCGGCGTACCGGCTGTCGATGACCTCGATGCCGCCGTACACGCGGTCGACGGCGGCCAGTGCCGTCGCCGCGGTGACGCCGGGGCCCGCCAGCGGACGGCCCAGGACGAACACCAGCTCCGGCTCGGCCCGCGGGTGGATCAGCGCGTCGTGCGGCAGCGGCGCGCCCGCCGGCAGCACCATCGCGTCGGTGAGCCAGGCCAGCAGCGGCGAGTCGATGCCCATCCGCTGCTGCTTGGCCCGCGACGTCAGGCCGAGCTTCAGCCCGACGAGCGTCTCGCCGCGGGCGCGCCGCAGCCGCAGGGCCTCGTCCTGGATCGCGTACGCCGTCTCGACGTCCAGATCCGGCCAGCCGGAAGAGAGCGGCGCGCGCTCCGAGGTCGTCCCCAGCAGCGAAGCCGCTGCCTCGCGCACGTTCATGATTCCTCCGAAGCGGGAGCGAAGACCGCGGTGACGCTGCCGATGCCGGCGATGGTCGCGACGATCGTGTCGCCCGGCGACACCGGGATCGCCCGGGTCATCGAGCCCGGCAGCACGACGTGCCCGGGCTCCAGGGTGACGCCCAGCGGCCCCACCGTGTTCGCCAGCCACACCAGCGAGTTCAGCGGCGACCCGAGCACCGCGCCGCCGGCACCGGTCGCCGCCACCGAACCGTTCTGGTACAGCACGCAGCCCGCCAGCCGCAGGTCGGCGGCCGAAAGCGCGGTCGGGCTGCTGCCCAGCACCACCCCGCCGGAGGACGCGTTGTCGGCGATCGTGTCGAACAGCGAGATCTTCCAGTCCTGGATCCGCGAATCGACGATCTCCAGCGACGGCAGCACGAAGTCGACCGCCCGCACGGCGTCGGCGACCGTGACGCCGGGGCCGCGCAGTGCCGAGCCGAGCACGAACGCGATCTCCGGTTCGATGCGCGGCTGCAGGAACGCGGCCGTCGGGATCGGCTGGTGCTCCAGGTGGAACATGCTGCCGGTGAGGTGCCCGTAGTCGGGCTGGTCGACGCCCATCTGCCGCTGCATCGCCGCCGACGCGAGGCCGACCTTGTGCCCGCGGACGGCGTCGCCGGCTTCGACCCAGCGGCGCACCTGCTCCTGCTGGATCCGGTACGCGTCCTCGACCCCCGCGTCCGGGTAGGTCTTGATCAGCGGCTCGATCGGCTCACGCTCGGCATAGGCCCGCGCCAGTACGGCGGCGGCCTCCTGCACCCTGCTGACGTCCACCTCCGGAACTCTGCCGGGCGCGCCCGCGCGGCACAAGCACCGATGTTCCACCCAGCGGAACTCTCGCCAGGCAATCTCTTGCGCGCGAGATAAATGCGGCGTAGCTTGGGAGACACACCAGGAAGGGACGTGAGGGACATGGCACCGACCCAGGCCGAGGTCGCCAAGCTCGCCGAGATCCGCGACGAACTGCGCGAGCGCCACCTGCACCCCGCCGCCGAGCGACCGGCGACGAACGGCCGCGGCATCCACCACACCGCGCTGATCTCCAGCGACGTCGCGCGGACCATCGAGTTCTACCAGGACGTCCTCGGCTTCCCGCTCACCGAGCTGATCGAGAACCGGGACTACCCGGGCTCCAGCCACTTCTTCTTCGACGTCGGCAACGGCAACGCGGTCGCCTTCTTCGACCTGCCCGGTCTGGACCTCGGCCCGTACGCGGAAGTCCTCGGTGGACTGCACCACCTGGCGCTGTCGGTCACGCCCGAACGGTGGAGCGTCATCAAGGACAAGCTCGACGAGGCCGGCGTGCAGTACCTCCTGGAAAGCAAGACGTCGATCTATCTGTCCGACCCGGACGGTGCCCGTGTCGAGCTGATCTCCGACCCCCTCGGCGAGATGTACGGCGAGAAGATCGGCTGAAAGCGTGGTCCGGGCGTCGCGCGCCAACTAGCCTGTGCCGATCGCGACTGATCCGATCACAGTCACGGCCGGATGGCTTCGGAGCAACGGTTACGTGCCGTTCAGGGGGCCGGCCTGCTTTTGACCGGATCAGTCACCTGTGCGCGACGCCTGGAGGTCCGATGCCCGACTGGTCGCTCTCCCGCGCGAAAGCGCGGCTCGATCGCCGCGAACTGCTCGACGAACTCACCGCGCGCACCCGGTTCGAGGTGCGACTGCACCTGAACGAGCCGGCGACGAACGGCGCCTACGACGAGCTCACGAGCATCTTCGCGATCGGGCACGGCGAATGCGCCGCCCTCCTCAAGCACCACCGCCTGCTGCCCTGGTGGGAACGATCGCTGTTGTTCCGGTACGCGCGCCGCATGCACGGCAAGGCGATCACGCGCAGTGTCGGCGTGGTTCCCGCCGAAGTGGCCCCGCAGGCGGCCCGCGCCTTCGGCGCCGAAATCGCCGAACTGGCTCCCGGCGCCGGGGACACCGGCGCGAAGTACGACCTGCAGGGCCGTGGCCTGCTGACCGTGTTCCGGATCGCCATCGGCGCCAGGGGCTCGACCTGGCCGGACCGCCACGAGGTCGCGACGACGACCGCCCGCAACATCCTGACGTGCGCGGCGACCTTCGCCCACCGCAAGCCGTGGCACGTCGTCTGGCCGGTCTATCGCGTGTGTGGCCTGCGCCTGTGGAAGCTTTGACGCCCACCGCGCGTTCCACCGGTATGAACGCGGAGCAGATCCTCGAGAGCGCGAAGACGATCGCCGTCGTCGGCCTGAGCCGGGACCCGGCCAAGGCCGCGCACGGCGTCCCGGCGGTCCTGCAGGCGCACGGCTTCCGGATCATCCCGGTGCACCCGACCGCGACCGAGCTGCTCGGCGAGAAGGTCTACCGGTCGCTGAAGGACATCCCGGAGCCGGTCGACCTCGTCGACGTCTTCCGGCCGTCCCCGGAGACACCCGGCATCGCCCGCGACGCCGTCGAGATCGGCGCCAAGGCGTTGTGGCTGCAGCAGGGCATCGTCTCCGCCGAAGCACGCCGTATCGCCGAAGAAGGCGGCCTGGACTACGTCGAGAACCGGTGCACCGCCGTGGTCCGCGCGACGGCCGCGATCTCGAAGAACTAGCCGGACGCTCCGAAGTGGACGATGCGGTGGTTGCCCGTCTCGGCGACCCAGACACCGCCCACGCCGTCGTCGGCCATGTCCCTCGGCGAGCCGATCGGCTCGGTCGTGTCGGACAGCGCGGCGCCCGTGCGGGTGCAGAACCGGGCCACGCGCCCGGTGTCGTCGACCAGCAGCCGCCCGGCGTGGTCCAGTGCGACGCCACGAGGCCGGACCAGGCCGGCGAACTCGCGCACGAACCCGCCCCACCACGAGAACTGCACCACCCGGCGGTTGCCGGTGTCGGCGACGTAGACGTGGCCCGCCGCGTCGACTGCCACCCCTTCCGGCGCCTTGAGCCGCCCGGCCAGGACGCGCACGAGCGCGCCGTCGCGGGTGAACGCCTGGACGCGGTCGTTGCCGGTGTCCGCCACCCACACGTGGCCGCGGGCGTCGACGGCGATCCCGGACGGCGTGCGGAACTGCCCCGGCCCGGCGCCGGGTCCGCCGAACGCACGCGGGAGCGCCGCGAGTTCGCTGCTGGTCACGGCACCAGGATCACCGGCCGCGAGCCACGGCGGCCAGGGCCGGGACGAGTGTTCAGCGACTGTTCCGCCCCCGATCACCAGCTCCAGCGCGAACACGTCCGCCGGTCGAGGAAGCTGTACGCGGGCAGTGGCCCGACCCACTCGGCCCGGACCTCGCCACCGCCGTCGAGCCCGGTGACGGCGTCGCGGACGACGAGCAGGTCGCCCAGCCCGACCAGGAACGCCCACCGCTCGTCGGCGGACTCGCCCGCCGGCAGGGACACCGAGTCGCGGGCCCGTTCGGCGACCTCTGAGAGCAGCACGTCGGAGCGCGTCGCGCGCCACGCCGACCCGGGTTCGGTGAACCGGAGGCAGACGTGCACTTCGGCCAGGCCGTCGAGCCGGTCGAGGTCGGCGCGGTAGGTGCCGGCGGCCGGGGCCAGCACGTCGGCGCGGACGGCGTCCTCGTCCTCGGCCACGGTGCCGAACCGGACCGGCAGCACCGGGCCGCCCTCGACGAGCGCGGACACCACCGCGAGGTGCACCGCCGGATCGGGCTGGGCGGGTGCTTCCCCGACGACCATCGCCAGGTCCTCCCAGCACACCGTGCGCGGTGCCCGCGGATGCCCGGCCCGCACGACGCCGTAGAGCTGCAGCGTCACGGCTGGTCGACCGTGACGGCCGGCTCCATCGGAACAGCGACGGCCTGGGTCGGCGGTGGGGGCGGGATCAGCCCGACGGTCTGCCCGAGCCCCATGGAGATCTGCCCGGGGTGGGGGGTGTTCGCCTGCGCGTTGACCCGCTGCATCGCTTCGAGGTAGCGGATGTAGGTGTCGACGCTGGCGATCACGATCCGGGCCTCGATCGCCAGCAGCTCGATGCCGATCAGGGACACCTTCACCGAAGCGTCGATGACGAGTCCCTTGTCCAGCAGGATGTTGAGGGTGTCGGCGAGTCCGCCGCCGGTCTGTCCGGGTGTGGTCACTACGGTCTTCGTCCTTCCGTTTCCAGGATGCCGGCCGGGATGTCGTCCGGGATGCCATCGGGGATGCCATCGGGGATGCCATCGAGGGCTGTGCGGATTTCGGCGAAGCGGAGCTCCAGCCCGATCAGGGCCTGGCCGAGCGCTTCGATCTGGTCCGGGGTGAGCGTGCCGGCGTCGAGGCGCCGCAACGCCTGCCGCTCCAGCACTTCCTTGAGGATGTCGAGCACGGTGACGACCAGGTGGCCGAGCCCGCGCCCGGCGTCGGCGGTGATCCGGACGGGCTGGCTCATCCCGGCGGCCCCTCGATCCCGAGCAGCAGCAGCCGCAGGTCGAGCCGCACCAGGTCGATGCCGGCGAGCGAGATGATCACGTCGCCGGTCACCACGGCGCCGCGGTGCACGACCCGGTCGAGCAGGTCGGCGACGGCCTCGACGGCGTTGCCGCCGTTGCCGCGGCCGACCTCGAAGATCTCGACGTCAGCCACGAGCGGCCACCCCGAGCTCGACGTCGGTGAACGAGTACGGCGGCCAGGGCCCGGAGGTCTCGACCGTCGCCCCCACCATGCGCAGCTCGCGGGCGAACCACTCGAACTCGGCGTGGAACGCGGCCTCCCGCCCGGTTTCCACCAGGTAGGCGGTGTTGACCAGCACTCCGTGCGGCCGGGCCCGCTCGACGCTGCCGGCGGCGTGCCGGCGCAACGCGCTCTCGAGCCGCCCGGCGGCGCCGAAGACGTCTTCCCGGGCCTGCTGGATCGCCTTCAGCCGTTCGCGCCGCCGGACGAGGTACTGCGTCCCGGTCAGGCCCGCGGCGTCCGGTTTGCTGGTCGCGGCGGGTTCGGTGTGCCGCACGCGGACCCCCCACTCGCGGTGGCCGGCCACCTCGTCGAGGCACTCGCGGGCCTGGTCGTAGGCGGTCTCCAGGAGCCGCAGCGCGGCGGCCTCGCCGTCGATGACCGTGCCGAACCGCAGCGGCAGCACGGGTTCGTGGCGGAAGACCGCGCGCACCACGGCGTCGTGCTCGCGGGCCAGCTCGGCGAGCGCGCCGTCGACCGGATCGAGCGTGTCTATGCGGTCGAAGCGCGCCGGCGCCACGTCGGCGACGACCACGCCGAGGTCGCGGTAGCCGATGAGCCGCGGCGCCGGGGTCATGTCCAGTTCGGCCGGGCGGTTGCGGGTGATCGCGTACGCGCACAGCCAGTGGGGGGTGCTCACCGCGGTTCGTCCCTCCCGCCCGGCACGGGCAGCCGGGCCTCCAGTTCGGCGACGCGAGCCGCCAGGTCCAGTTTTTCGACATCGCCGCCCAGCTCGGCGCGGGCGGCATTCGGCGAAAAGAACGGATCGTTCGTCCACCAGTCCATGCCCATTTCGCGAGCGGTCTGGGCGGAAGCGATGAACAGCCGGATACGCAGGGTCAGCAATTCGATGTCGACGACGCTCACCCCGATGTCACCGGCAATCACAACGCCCTTGTCGAGCACGCGTTCCAGGATGTCCGCCAATGAATCGGACGAAGTGCCCAATCGGGTCGACCTTCCTTTCAGGAATCGGTGGCACCCCGGGTGAACCGCCGCAGCCGCTCACACGCGCCGAGTTCGCCGTCTTCGTCGACGTCCACCCGGTAGGTGGCCATCACACTGGTGGAGTCCGGGATCCGGGCCAGCTCGACGACGTCGACGAGCACGGACCAGCCGCCGCCGGGGCGGCTCCGGACCCCGGTCACGGCGTGCGGAGTCAGCCCGGTCACCAAACCGAACTGGGCTTTCGCCACGCCGATGGCGTCGACGAGCCGCAGCCCGGAAACGGATTTCCCGGCGGCTTCCGAAGAGTTTTTATTTTGGGCAGGGATCGGCAGAGGCGATTCCGTCATCGCTTTCCTTGTCGAGGGTGCTGCCCACCGTAGCAACAGCGACGAACATACGCAGCGCGGTCACGGCACCGTATTTTTCACCGGTTCGCGAGGATGATTGGGCGATCCGCCCCAACCGGCAGGGGCAAACGGCGCAACACCGGACCACCCAGCGGGACCAATTTCCCCCGAACGGCCGCTATATCACGATCGGGTAACGTCTACCAGCCGGTAGCCCACGCCGCGGACCGTCTCGATGGTGTGGGTGCCGAACGGCGCGTCGATCTTGCGCCGCAGGTACCCGATGTACACCTCGACGACGTTCTCGTCGCCGTCGTAGTGCGCGTCCCAGACGTGGCCGAGGATCTCGTTCTTCGACAGCGCCGTCCCCGCCCGGCGCAGCAGGAACTCCAGCAGCCCGAACTCCCGCGCGGTCAGCTCGATCCGCTTTTGTCCTCGGTGGACTGTCCGGGCGGAAGGGTCGAGCCGCAGGTCGCCCGCCTCCAGCACGGCGGGGCGGGCCGGGGCACCGCGCCGCAGCAACGCCCGCAGCCGGGCGATGAGCACGACGAAGGAGAACGGCTTGGACAGGTAGTCGTCGGCGCCGAGGTCGAACGCGTCGGCTTCGTCGTACTCGCCGTCCTTCGCCGTCAGCATCAGCACCGGCGTCCAGTTCTCGGCCGCCCGCAGGCGCTTGAGCACCTCGTAGCCGGACAGCTCGGGCAGCATGATGTCGAGCACCACGACGTCGTACGCGTGCTCGGTCGCCCGCCAGAGCCCCTCGCGACCGGTGTGCGCGACCTCGGCGGTGAACCCCTCGGCGACCAGCCCGCGCCGCAGCGTCTCCGCGAACTCGCGCTCGTCCTCCACGATCAGCAGGCGCACTACTCCTCCTCCTTCGGCAGGGCGATCACCGGCAGCTCGATCACGAACCGCGCGCCTGGCTCCTCCGACGCGGCGTAGCGCGCCCGGCCGCCGTGGCGCGCCGCGATGCCGGCGACGATCGGCAGGCCCAGCCCGGTGCCGCCGTGCCCGCGCTGCCGCGACGCGTCGAGCCGGACGAACCGCTCGAAGATCCGCTCCCGGTCGGCTTCCCCGACGCCGGGACCGTCGTCGCTCACTTCGACGACGGCGAGGTCGCCGCGCACCACGCTGCAGACACGGATCCGCGAGCGCGCGTGCCCGCGGGCGTTGTCGACCAGGTTCCGCACCGCCCGCCGCAGCTGCGCCTCACTGCCGTGCACCTTCGCCGGCCCGGCCCGGACCTCGACGTCCACCGTGCTTTCGCCGCGCACCCGCTCGGCTTCGGCCCGGACGATGTCGTCGAGGTCGACCTCGGTGCGCTGCGGCCGGTCGGTCGTGTCGTCGGTGCGGGCCAGCATGAGCAGGTCGTCGACGAGCTCGCGCAGCCGCGCGGTCTCCCGGGCGATCACCGGCACCAGGTCGCCGGTGCTTTCCGGGTGCCGCCCGGAGACGTCGAGCGCGGTGCTGATCGTGGACAGCGGCGAGCGCAGCTCGTGGCTGGCGTCCGCGACGAACCGGCGTTGCGCGGCCTGCGCCGACGCGAGCCTGGACAACATTTCGTTGAGCGTCACGGCCAGGCGGTGCACCTCGTCGCCGCCCGGCGGCAGCGGCACGCGCGCGGCGAGGTCGCGCGTCGAGATCTCCGCGACGGTCCGGCGCATCCGCTCGACCGGCCGCAGCGCCGAGCCGACCGCGCGGTACACCGCGAGACCGGAGGTCGCCAGCAGCGGCACCGCGATCAGGCCGAGCAGCAGCGTCAGCCGGGTCGACGCCTCCGTGACCGGTTCCAGCGAGCGCGCGGAGATCACCGTGAACGGCCCGCCCGGCCCGGTCACGTCCTGCGACACGACGCGGTAGTCGGCGCCGTCACCGTTCAGCCCGAGCGGCAGCGTCTCGATGGTCTCGTACCCGACGGCCGGGCGCGCCGTGGTCAGCGGCGGGTGCCCGACGATCGCCGGGTCGCTCGCGATGGGCTTGCCCCGCG
The DNA here is from genome assembly GCF_000384295.1 of Amycolatopsis balhimycina FH 1894. Classification (NCBI taxonomy): domain Bacteria; kingdom Bacillati; phylum Actinomycetota; class Actinomycetes; order Pseudonocardiales; family Pseudonocardiaceae; genus Amycolatopsis; species Amycolatopsis balhimycina. The sequence goes on from NZ_KB913037.1 coordinate 4,430,493, forward strand.
CGTCCAGCACCTGCGTGACGGCTTCGGTGTCGCCGGTGCTGGCGACGTCGCTCGCGCTCAGGTCACGCGCCCCTTCGCGGACGAGCTGGATGGCGACCTGCCGTCCGGTGCTGCGGGCACTCTCGGTGACGCTGCGGTCGAGGGACTCCTCCAGCAGCAGCACCACGACCACCCCCGCGACGGCGAGGGCCAACGCGAGCGCGAAGACCGCCACCGCGGTCGTGCGCATCCGGACGCCGGTCGCGGCGATCACCCTGCCGAGTCTCACCAACGCAGCGTAACGACTGGCCCAGAACCCGCCCGCCCCAATGCGGCGTCGGGTGCGTAAATCGACAGAGGCGGCGGGGCGAAGTGGCTGGACCACGGGCTCACCGGCGGCGGCGCGGGGTGACGAGCCGCTCCCCCCGCAGGCGCTCGACCTCGGGCAGGCTCAACGGGCCGAGCGGGTGCCCGGCCGTCCAGGACAGCAGCAGGTCGGCCAGCGCGGGGTTGCGGGCGAGCGCCGGGCCGTGCAGGTACGTGCCGACGACCCGGTCCGTCACCGCGCCTTCGGTGCCGTCGCCGTTGCCCGTGCCGCGCACGACGTGCCCGAGCGGTTCGCTGTCGGCACCGAGCTTGCTGACGCCCAGGTGGTTCTCGAACCCGGTCAGCGAGGCGCCGTCCAGGAGCCGCGAGGGGGTCGCGACCAGTTCGGCGACCGCGCGGCGCTCGCCGGGTTCGGTGGTGACGTCGAGCAGGCCGAGCCCGTCGTGGTCGACGCCGTCGAGGCCGCGGAAGCGGGTGCCGAGCACCTGCAGGCCGGCGCACACGCCGAACACCACCGCGCCGGCCGCGACCGCCCGCCGCAGGCCGGGGTACTTCCGCAGGTGCGCGGCGGCCAGGGTCTGGGCGCCGTCCTCGCCACCACCGAGCAGATACAGATCCAAAGTGGACGGTACCGGCTCGCCGAGCCCGACCGGGACGACCTCCGCGTCGAACCCGCGCCACTGCAGCCGTTTGCTCAGCACCTGCGCGTTGCCGGTGTCACCGTAGGTACCGAGCACCTCCGGCAGGAGAAGTCCGATGTGGACGGTCGAGTCAGGCATCTGCCAGCCTGCCCACCAGGTCGCGGAAGGCGGTGTAGTTGGCGACCAGCTCGACGGCGCCGGGCGGCAGCGCGTCGATCGCGGCGACCGGGTCCGGCTCGGCCCAGTGCGCGACCTCGGCGTAGCAGAGCCGCACGGACAGGTCGGCGCCGCGCTCGCCGGTCACGACCACCTGGCGCCCGCGGAGCCGCTCGAAGTGCACGTCCCAGAGCCAGGACAGGTCCCGGCCGTCGGCCTCCTGGGCGTTCACCGCGACGACGACCGGGGTGTCCTCGTCCAGCACGCGCAGCGTTTCCACCCAGCCGGCCGGGTTCTTCGCCAGCATCAGCCGCACGGAGTGCCGCGACCGGCGGACCGTCCGGTAACGGCCGCCGATGTCGGTGATGGTCCGCAGCCGGGCCGCCGCCGTGTGCGGCGGCACGCCGAGCCGGTGCGCCGCGGCCAGCGCGAGCGCGGCGTTCGCGCGGTTGGCGTCGCCGGGCAGCCGCAGGTCCAGGTCGACTTCGCGGCCGCCCGGCGTGCGGACGAGGTCGCCTTCGAGCGTCCAGGCGGGTTCCGGCCGGGCGAGCCCGCACGCGCAGCCCCAGTTCCGGTCGTGGCTTTCGACCCGGCCTTCGCACCGCGGGCACGCCGTCGAGTCACCGCTCCAGCGGCGGCCCGCGCCGACCCACACCGGCTTCGCGGCCACGCTCGCCGCGGACGTCACCAGGACGTCGTCGCAGTTCGCGACGACCACCGTGCCGGGCAGCTCCGCGATCGCGGCTCGCAGGTCACGCTCGGTGGCGCGGACCTCGCCGACCCGGTCCAGCTGGTCGCGGCTCAGGTTGAGCAGCACCAGCACCGCGGGCTGGACCTGGTCGGCGACCCAGGGCACGTAGGCCTCGTCCACCTCGAGGACCGCGTACGGCGCGTCCGGCCGGGCGGTGAGCGCGGCGAGGACGCCGTCGGGCATGTTGGAACCGTCGCTGTTGGCGGCGACCTCGGCCAGCGCCTCCAGCGCGCGGGTGAGCATCAGCGACGTCGTCGTCTTGCCGTTGGTGCCCGTGACGAGCACGATGGTGCGTTCCCGCCCGAGGCGGCGCAGGGCACGCGGATCGAGCGCCAGCGTGACGCGGCCGCCGATCATGCCACCGCGGCCGAGCCCGGAGCTGCGGGACAGCCAGGCGGTCAGCCGACCGGCGGCCACGGACGCGCGAGTGCGGAAAGGGCTTCGGACGGTCACCGGCGCATCGTGCGCGCCGGGCGCTGTGAGTTTCCTGAGTCCGTGACGCCGCTCTCTAGAGAGTGACGACGACCTTGCCGTGGACGTGCCGCCCGGCCTGCAATGCGACGGCGTCGCGGATCCGTTCGACCGGGAAGACGGCGGCGATCGGCACGGTGAGCTCGCCGGCGAGGATCGCGTCGGTGATCCGCGCCAAGGCGCCGGGTTCGGCGTCGGCACCGCCGGTGGCACGCACCCCGCCGGGCGGCTGCGGGCCGGCGGCGATCGTGGCGATCCGCTCGGGCGGGACGCCGAGTTTTCGCGCGGCCTCCGCCGCCTCGGTGCCGTAGAGGTCCGTCGCCGCGGTGATGTCGCCCAGGTCCCGGACCCGGTCCGCCAGGCCGGGCCCGTAGGCGACGGGCTCGGCGCCGAGCTCGCGCAGGAACGGGAAGGTGCCCTCCGAGGCGGTGCCGATCACGGTGGCGCCGGCGAGTTTCGCGAGCTGGACGGCGAAGATGCCCACGCCACCGGCGGCCCCGCCGATCAGGACGGTGTCACCGGCCCGCAGGCCGACGGCGGCCAGCGCGGCGGCCGCGGAGGACCCGGCGACCGGGAGCGTGCTCGCCACCTCGTCGCTGATGCCGTCCGGCGTGGGAAAGAGGCCGTCGGGCGCCTGCGCGGGTGCCTTGACGACCACGAAGTCGGCGACCGCCCGGCCGAGCGCGCCGCCGTGGACGCGATCGCCCACGGCGAAGCCGGTGACACCGGACCCGGCCTCGTCGACCACGCCGGCGAAGTCGTACCCGAAGCCGGACGGCAGGGTGATGCCGAACTCCGCGGCCGCCTCGGGCCGCGAGGCGAGGCCCCAGTCCATCGGGTTCAGCCCGGCGGCCGCCACGCGGACGCGCACCTCGCCGGGGCCGGCGTGCGGCTCCGGGACGTCTCGCAGCTCCAGCACCTCGGGACCGCCGAACTTCTCGTAAATGACAGCTCTGCTCATGGAGACCTCCCAGTGATAAGACTTGGTCCCGTCACCGTACACCTGCGACGGGACCAAGTGCCGTAAACTTCCTTTCATGGCTCGCTGGGAACCGAACGCACCGGAGCGGCTGAGCAAGGCCGCCCTCGAACTGTTCGCCGAGCGCGGCTACGAGAACACGACGGTGATCGACATCGCGCAGCGCGCGGGCCTGACGAAGAGCACGTTCTTCCGCCACTTCCAGGACAAGCGCGAAGTGCTCTTCGGCGGAGGCACGCTGGCCGGCCTGCTGACCGGGGCGATCGCCGCGGCGCCGGCCTCCGCCACGGCGTTCGAAGCGGTGGTCCACGCGATGGACGCGGTGGGCCGGGAAGCTTTCACACCGGATCGTCGCGAGTTCGGCGCCCTGCGGCGCGCGGTGATCGCCGCCAATCCGGAACTGCGGGAGCGGGAAGCACTGAAGGGCTTGGCGCTCACCTCGGCGATGACCGAAGCACTTCGGGAGCGTGGCGTGCCCGAGGTGACTGCGTGCGTCGCCGCGGAGTTGGGCGCGCTCGCGATGAAGATCGCCCATGAGCGGTGGGGTGCCGCGACTTGCGGGGACTTCGGCGAAGCCGCGCGGCTGGCCTTCGACGAGGTACAGGCGGCTATTGCCGCCGAGACTTCTTCGGGACCGGTTGCGGCGAAGTCCTCGGCGCGCTGACGCCGCTGCCGCGGTGTCTTGAATGAGTCATTCAAGACCTCCAGCGAGCCGCCGGCCGGGCAGACCGGGCGGCCCCAAAGCAGCCCCGTCCTCTCCAGGGAGGTCCGGTCCCGCGCATTCACGGATATGAACGACAACGTTGTCGAACTTGTCGAATGCCGCCGGTTGCCAGCGCGCAACCGCCATAGGTAGGAAACTTAACCATCGGATGTTGTACCAATTAGCGTTCGCAAGTACCGCCATTGTTCCGAGTTATTGCAAGATCTTCCGCTGATTCATCGGAGGTGTTACCGTCCAACCCCACCCAGCGGAAAGGCGTACCGCTGAGCGGAAACGGGGAACGTCCAACGGAGGACAACGTGGGACCGGAGCGCGGGCTGGAACAGAGCGGCACTCTCGAACGCGGGCTGGCAGTGCTCGAGCACGTGGGCCGGCACCAGGAGATTTCCACCAATGCGATCGCGCGGCAACTGGGACTTTCCCGCAGTGCCGCCTACCGCATCGTCGGCACCCTCAAGAACCTCGAGTACCTCGAAGCCGACCAGGTCACCGGCCGGGTCCGGCTGGGGACGCGGCTGGTCGAGCTCGGGGCGCGGGCGATGGCCGCCACCGATCTGCACCGGTGTGCGCCGCGGTACCTCGCGTCGCTCGCGGAACGGTCCGGTGAGACCACCTATCTCGCCGTGCCCGACAACGACACCATGGTCTACGTCGCCACCGAACGCAGTGCCAGCGCCGTGACGCTGGCTTGCCGGCTCGGGACGCGGCGGCCGCAGCACGCGACGTCGCTCGGCAAGGCCTGGCTGGCCGCGCTGCCCGAGGCCGACCGCGCCGAGCGCGTCCGGCGGATGAAGCTGGATCCCTTGACGCTCAAGACGATCAGCGACCCGCACCGGCTGCTCGACGACCTGGCGAAGACGAGCCGCCGGGGCTGGGCGATCGACGAGGTCGAGAACGAGCCGGACGTCGGCTGCGTCGCCGCCGCCGTCCGGGACCACTCGGGACGGCCGATCGCCGCCATCAGCATCGCCGGGCCGGCGCCGCGGGTGCTGCGCCGGCTCGACGAACTCGGTGCCTCCGTCGCCGGGACCGCCGCCGCCCTGTCCCTGCGGCTCGGGTACGTCCGGGGCCGGCCCGCCTGATCGCCCGAACCCGGCAAAGAACCCGGCACACTGTGCCGATCGTTACTAATCCGACCACAGCCACGGCCGAATGGCTTCGTAGCAACGGTTACGTGCCGTGCGGGGGGTCGGCCTACTTTTTGGCCAGATTAGTAAGGAGCCGACCGTGACCTGGATCCAGGACTACCAGCCGGCGGGCGGGCTGTGGGTTTCCGCGCTGCTCGCCGCGCTCCCGATCATCGTGCTGCTGGTTTCGCTCGGGGTGATCCGCTTCTCCGCGCACCTTTCGGCGGCACTGGCACTGGTCACCGCGCTGGGCGTGGCCCTGCTGCTGTACCGGATGCCGGCCGCGCTGGCCTTCGACTCCGCGGCGATGGGCCTCGTGTTCGGCGTGTGGTCGGTCGCCTGGATCGCGTTCCACGCCGTGTACTTCCACAACGTCACCGTCGCCACCGGCCGGTTCGACGCGATCAAGCGCGTGCTCGCCGGGTTCAGCGAGGACCGGCGGCTGCAGGCGCTGCTCATCGCGTTCAGCTTCGGCGCGCTGCTCGAAGGCGTGGCGGGCGGCGGGTCGCCGATCGCGATCACCGCGGCGATGATGGCCGCGCTCGGGTTCCCGCCGGTGAAGGCCGTCGTGCTGGCGCTGCTGGCGAACACCGCGCCGGTGGCGTTCGGCGGGCTGGGCAACCCGCTGATCGTGCTCGGCAGGCTGACCGCGCCGATCATGCACCTCAAGCAGGACCAGGCGACCGAGCTGTTCTCGGCGATGGTCGGCCGTCAGGTACCCGTGCTGGCGCTGATCATCCCGGCGTTCCTGGTCGTGGTCCTGGCCGGCTGGAAGCGCATGCTCGAGGTGTGGCCGGCGGTGCTGACCGCCGGGCTCGCGTTCGCGGCCATGCAGTTCGTCGCGTCCAACTACATCAGCGCCAGCCTGGTCGACGTCCTCGCCGCGCTCACCGCGATGGCCGCGCTGTGGATCCTGACCCGGTTCTGGCAGCCGGCGACGGTGTGGCGCTTCGACGGCGAGGAAGCCGCGGTCAAGAGCAAGAGCCTGGGAGCCGCCGAGGCCGAGCGCGGCGCGCTCTACGCGTGGATGCCGTACATCATCCTGATCCTGGCGATCTTCCTGTCGCGGATCGGCACGATCTTCAAGAACCTGCCCGGCTGGCTGGACCTGACCAAGCTGCTGCACAAGGCGGACTGGGTCTTCGCGTGGCCGGGCCTGCACAACCACGTCGTGCAGCACCCGCCGATCACGGCGAAGAACGCGCCGTACGCGGCGACGCTCACCGTCGACTTCCTGTTCTCCCCGGGCACGATCGCCCTGATCGCCGCGGTGATCGCCGGCTTCGCGATGGGCGCGCGGCCGGGACTGTTGCTGAAGACCTACCGGAGCACGCTGTTCCAGATGCGCTGGGCGCTCGCGACGATCTTCATGATCCTGGCGATCGCGTTCGTGATGAACTACTCGGGCGCGACGCAGACGCTGGGCCTGGCCCTGGCGACGACCGGCGCGGCCTTCCCGCTGTTCTCGGCCTACATCGGCTGGCTGGGCGTGTTCCTGACCGGCTCAGACGCGTCGACGAACAGCCTGTTCGGCCCGATGCAGGTGATCTCGGCGCAGCAGCTGAACCTGAACCCGATCCTGGCGGGCGCGACCAACACGTCCGGCGGCGTCATGGGCAAGATGATCTCGCCGCAGAACCTGTCGATCGGCGCGACGGCGATCGGGCAGAGCGGCAAGGAAGGCTCACTGCTGCGGCAGACATTCCTGTGGTCACTGCTGCTGACGGCGGTGGTCGGGGTGATCTCCCTGCTCCAGGCGACGATCCTGACGGCGATGATCCCGTCGCCCTAGGCTGGGCGCATGAGTTCAGACGGTCTCGCGTCCTTCGGCTACGAGCTGGGCCTGCTCAAGCGCGTCCGGCGGTCGGGCTGGTGGCACGCGGGGGTCCGCGACCCGGAGTCGGTCGGCGAGCACAGCCTCCGGGCCGCGCAGCTGGCCGCGCTGATCGCGGCGGAGGAAGGAGCGTCGCCGGAGCGGGCGGCGTTCCTGGCGATCTGGCACGACACGCAGGAGACGCGCACCGGCGACCTGCCGCTGACGGCGGTCGGCTACCTGCGCAAGCCGGAGCCGCGGGAGATCACGGCGGACCAGACGGCGTCGCTGCCGGAGCAGTCCCGGGACCTGGTCCGCGGCGCGGTGGACGAGTACGAAACCCGTTCCTCGGCCGAGGCGTTGTGCGCGAAGGACGCGGACAAGCTGGAGATGCTGCTGCAGGCGCTGGAATACCGGGACATCGGCGTGCGGCCCGTCGACGAGTGGATCGAGTCGGCGCGGAAGGGGCTCACGACCGAGACCGCGCGGAAGATCGCCGAAGCGGCGTTGACGTTGTCACCGCTCTCCTGGCGCGATCGGTGACTCCCAGTCGGCGATCGCCGCCGACCTGACCGTCCCGTCCGCGATGCTGTGCGAGATCAGGCTGTGCGACTGGCGGAACCGCTGGCGAGCCTGCGCGAACAGGTAGCCGTCGACGATCACGGTCCCCGCCAGCAGGAGCACCTTGACCCACGCGGGCACGGACAGGTCGACGCACACCGCCACCGCGAGGATCGGCAACGGCAGCAAGATGGCGTCGCGGAACTCGCTCTCCCCCTTGATCCGGCTGAATTCGGCGTACAGCTCCGGTTTCGCGACGATCAGCCGCGGTGACATGAACAGCACCTGGTGCACCGCGTCGAGCGCGAGCCGGTCGATCTCGTGCCGGTCGTCCCCGCGCGGTGTGGCGTCGGACGTCGTGCTGTCCTGGTGCCGCCGGTAGTCCAGGCGGATCCGATCGCGGACGCGGACGAGCGCGCGCGTGCTGAGCGGCCGGAACACCGAGAGCAGCCCGCGTGGCCACCGGTCGAGGCTGTCCGGCGTCAGCCGCCTCAGGTAGGCGGCGCTCAGCTGGAAGAACACCGACTGCATGAACGTGCCGGTCACCTCGCCGATCAGCAGGCACAGCACGCTGATCGCGGCAAGGCGGCCGCCGGTGCCGAACAGCTCCAGCAGCTCGAGCGCCGGTTTCCCCAGCAGATCCGCCGACGGCGGGTGGTAGTGGCCGATCAGCAGCCAGCCGGCGCAGAACCACATGTAGCCCGCGACCAGCGCGCTGCGGACGTCCCGGAAGCCGGGCAGCAGGGAGGCGAGCACGACGTCAGCGGCCCACCGCCGTCGCGCGATCCAGTAGCAGGGCGCGTTCGCGGGCGTTCTCGGTCATCTTCGCCGCCCGCCGGAACTCCTGCTCGGCCTCCTCAAGCCGGCCCAGTTTCTGCAACAGGTCGCCGCGGACGCTGGGGAGCAGATGGTACTCCTTCAACGCCGGGTCGCCGGCGACCGCGTCGACGACCTCCAGGCCCGCCGACGGCCCGTACGCCATCGCCACCGCGACCCCGCGGTTCAGCTCGATCACCGGGGACGGCTGGAGCTGGCCGAGACCTTCGTAGAGCGCGGCGATCCGCGCCCAGTCCGTCTCCGACGCCGTCCGGGCCCGCGCGTGGCAGGCCGCGATCTCCGCCTGGGCGGAGTACGGCCCGTACGCGCCTTCGGCGAGCTGCTCCGACAGGGCCAGCGCCGCGAGGCCGTGCTGGATCAGCAGCCGGTCCCAGCGGGAACGGTCCTGGTCCAGTAGCAGCACCGGCTCGCCGTTCGGGCCGATGCGGGCTTTCGCCCGGGACGCCTGGAGCTCCATCAGCGCGACCAGGCCGTGCACCTCCGGCTCGCCCGGCATCAGCCCGGCGAGCACGCGGCCGAGCCGCATCGCCTCCTCGCACAGCGCCGGCCGCATCCAGTCGTCGCCGCGGGTGGCCGAGTAACCCTCGTTGAACACCAGGTAGAGGACTTCGAGCACGGACGACAGCCGCGCGACCCGCTCGTCGCCCTCCGGCACCTCGAAGGGCACCTTCGCCGCGGCGAGGGCCTTCTTCGCCCGCACGATCCGCTGCGCGATCGTCGATTCGCGGACGAGGAAGGCGCGCGCGATCTCGTCGGTGGTCAGGCCGCCGAGCATGCGCAGCGTCAGCGCGACCCGCGCCTGCGTGTTCAGCACCGGGTGGCAGGCGACGAACAGCAGGCGCAGGACGTCGTCCTCGATGTGGTCGTCGAGCGCGGCGTCGAAGTCGGGCAGCACCCCCTCGCCGAGCTGCTGGTCGCGCCCGACTTCCTCGAGTTTCTCGGCGTACCGCTCGTTGCGGCGGAACTGGTCGACCGCGCGGCGCTTGGCGATGGTCATCAGCCACGCGCCGGGGTTGCGCGGCACGCCGGACTCCGGCCACTGCTCCAGCGCCGCGACCAGCGCGTCCTGCGCCAGTTCCTCGGCGAGACCGACGTCGCCGCGGGCCATCCGGGCCAGGCCCGCGATGAGCCGCGGCGCCTCGATCCGCCAGACCGTTTCGACCGTTCTGTGGGCGTCCGCTACCGTCACCCGGCCATCAGACAGGGTGATCCGGCGCGGTGCAACCCACTAGCCGTCGACCGGGCGGATCTCCAACACCCCGCTCGGCGCGTCGAAGCACGGCGCGCGCTTCATCAGCTCGACGACGTCTTCGAGCGATTCGCCGTTCAGCAGCCAGACTCCGGCGATCAGCTCCTTCGTCTCCGCGAACGGCCCGTCGATGACCTTCGGTTCCGCGGCGCCTTCGAACAGCACGCGCACGCCGTCCGAACTCGGGGTGAGCCCTTCGGCGAACACGATCCGGCCCTCGGCGAACAGCTGGTCGTTGAACCGCGCCATCGTGGCCAGCTCGTCGGCGCTGGGTCCGATCCCGGCTTCCGAATCGGCGTTGGCCTTCACGATCACCAGGAATCGCACGGCGTCACGCCTCCCCGGCGGACTGCGCCCGCAGCCTGCCTTCCAGTTCGGCCACTTCCGGCGTGAGGTGCTCGAAGTCCGACGCCTCCGCGACCCGCCGGATCTCGACGACGCCGGCCTGGCCGTCGGGGTTGGGCATCCGCTTGATCCATTCGACGCACTCGTCGCGGTCACGGCACTGGAGGATCCAGAACCCGCCGACGAGCTCCTTGGTCTCGGCGAACGGGCCGTCGACGACCTTGGGCTCTTCGGTGCTGGAGAAGACGATCCGCGCGCCCTGCGAGCTCGGCGTGAGGCCCTCGCCCGCCAGCATCACCCCGGCCTTGACCAGCTCTTCGTTGAACTTCGCCATCTCGGTCAGCAGCTCGGCGCTGGGGCCATTGCCCGCCTCGGAATCCTCGTTCGCCTTGACGATCACCATGAACCGCACAGCGGTCTCCTTTCGTTCGTTCTCGCCTACGCGTCGAACGGCCACGCGCCGGATCGACAGCCGCCGCCGGAAAACTTTTCGCGCCGGAAACTAGCAGCTCCGGGCCGCCCCGGGATGGACAATCCGGACAGGGGAGAATCGGCAGCCGTGGCGGTTCTCCCCAATGACCTTTCCTCCGCGCTCGACGAAGAGCTGGCCAGGCACCCCGTGGCCCGGCTGGCGCAGTCCGTCGACCGGCTCAGCACGCGCTATCGCCAAGGTGACGCGGCGACTTCACCGATCCTCAATTCCGAAGCCGACGTCGCCGCGTACGCCGGCTACCGCATGCCGGCGACCTACGCGGCTGTACACGCTGTGCTCGCCGAAGCCGCTTCACGCGCTCCGGGCTTCGAGCCGCGTACGCAGATCGACGTCGGCGGAGGCACCGGGGCGGCGGTGTGGGCGGCCGCGGCGGTGTGGCCGTCGCTGGCGAAGTGCACGGTGCTGGAGCAGGTCGCCGGCGCGATCGGGCTCGGCAAGCGGCTCGCCGCGGGCGCCGGGCTCGCGGCGGTCCGGGACGCGGAGTGGCGGCGCGGGTTCGTCGACCCGGCGGCGCCGTCCCCGGAAGCCGACCTCGTCACGCTGTCGTACGTGCTCGGCGAGCTGCCGGACGGAACGCGTACCGACGTCGTGCGCTGGCTGGCGGCGAAGGCCGGCACGGTCGCGCTGATCGAGCCGGGCACCCCCGCGGGTTACGAGCGCATCCGCACCGCCCGCGCCCAGCTGATCGAACTCGGCTTGAGCGTCGTCGCGCCGTGCCCGCACGACGCCGCGTGCCCGATCGTGCCCGGCGAGGACTGGTGTCACTTCGCCGCGCGGCTCCCGCGGTCGGGGCTGCACCGGCGGCTGAAGGCGGGCACGCTCGGGTTCGAGGACGAGAAGTTCGCGTACGTCGTCGCGAGCCGGTCCGCCCCGGACCGGCCGGACGCGCGGATCATCCGGCACCCGAAGAAGCACAAGGGCTGGGTGGCGCTGGACCTCTGCACGGCGGACGGGCTGAAGCCGGGGGCGGCGGTCTCGAAGAAGCAGGGCCCGCGGTACCGGGCGGCCCGGGACGCCGAGTGGGGCGACGGCTGGTCTTCCCCCTGAGCCCATGTCCGTGAATGGCACATTGAGGGACATAGAGTCCCTCAATGTGCCATTCACGGACTCGGGATCCGTGGCAGGTCGAGGCGGCGGTTATCTTCGGCGGATGACCCGGTTCCTGCCCCGGTCGACCCGGGTGCGGGTCGCCCTCTTCGCCGCGCTCGCCTCGGCGCTCGTGCTCGGTCTCGGCTCGTACTGGTTCGTCCAGTCGCTGCGAAGCGGCCTCGAGAACAGCGCGCGGGCGTTGGCGAACGACAAGGTCTACGCCGTGCTGGCCCTGCTCAACTCCGGTGTCGCTCCCGCCGACGTGCCCAAGCAGCTGGAAAAGGGCGGCGGGTACATGATCAGCAAGGAGCCGGTGAACCGCTGCTCGACCGGCCTCCCGGACGTGCCGTTCCAGGGCCGCGCCCAGGTGTTCTCCCCGAACTGCGTCATCGCGATGCCCTACGGCGAAGCAGACCAGGTGTACGTCGGCTCGGCCACGGCGAACCAGCGGTACTACGTCGACGCGGCCGAGTTCCTCGACCCGATCGGCCTCCAGACCGTGGACACGGCCGAGCGGATCCTATGGGGCGGCGTGCCCGCGGCGGCGCTGTTCATCGGCGGGGTCGCGTGGTTCGCCGTGCGGCGGTCGCTGCGCGCGGTCGGCGCCATCCGCGCCGAAGTGGACGGCGTGCGCGCGGCCGACCTCGGCCGGCGCGTTCCGGTGCCCGACTCCGGCGACGAGATCACCGCGCTCGCCGTGACGATGAACGAGATGCTCGCCCGGCTCGACCGGTCCGTGCGGCGGCAGAGCCAGTTCACCGCGGACGCGTCGCACGAACTGCGGACACCGCTGGCGTCGCTGCGCACCCAGCTCGAGGTGCAGCTCGCCCACCCGGACCGGCTCGACTGGCGCCGCAGCTGCGAAAACGCCGTGCTCGACGTGACGCGGATGGAGGCGCTGACCGGGGATCTGCTGCTGCTCAGCAAGCTGGACGCGGACCAGCACGCGCGGCACGAGCCGGTCGCCCTGGCGGACCTGGTGACCCGGCACGCCGCCGCGCGGCTTCCCCGGGACGGCGTCGAGGTGACCACGGAAATCGAGGCCACACCGGTGGTCCGCGGCCACGCGGGACGGCTGGAGCGCGTCCTGCGCAACCTCGCCGACAACGCCGAGCGGCACGCGAAGAGCCGCGTGACGATCACGCTCACCGCGTCCGGCGGCCAGGCCGTCCTGTGCGTCCAGGACGACGGCCCCGGCATCCCGGCCGAGGACCGCGAGCGCGTCTTCGACCGTTTCGTGCGGCTCGACGACGACCGCGCCCGCGAAGACGGCGGCTCCGGGCTGGGCCTGGCGATCGCCGCGGAGATCGCGCGGACGCACAGCGGCACGCTGAACGTCGCCGACAGCGTGTCCGGGGCCCGGCTGGAACTCCGCTTACCGCTTGCCTGAAGGCTTCTTCAGCTCGCTTAAGCTTCCGTTCAGCGTGGCCGCACGAGCATCCCGCCATGCTGATCGATCTCGCGCCCGTCCCCGGGCGCACGCGCGAAACCCGCGCGATCCCTTACGTCGTCGCCGCGGTCGCCTTCGCCGGGTATGCCGCGTGGTCGCTGCAGCGGCTCCGGACGTTCGACGCGAGCGGGTTCGACCTGGGGATCTTCGAACAGGCGGTGCGGTCGTACGCGCACGGGCACTGGCCGGTGTCGGACCTGCTCGGCGCGGACCGGCCGACGCTCGGCGACCACTTCCACCCGATCCTGGCGCTGCTCGCGCCGTGCTACCTGCTCTGGCCGTCGCCGGGTTGTCTGCTGGTCGCCCAGGCCCTGCTGTTCGCGGTGTCGGCGGTGCCGGTGACGCGGTGCGCGGTCGAGCTCCTGGGTGCGCGCCGGGGTGCGGTCGTCGGCGCCGGGTACGTGCTGTCGTGGGGTCTGCTGTCCGCCGTCAACTTCGACTTCCACGAAATCTGCTTCGCCGTCCCGATGCTGGCCTTCGCCGCCGAGCACCTGCTGCGCGAGCGGTGGCGGGCCGCGGTCTGGTGCGCGCTGCCGCTGGTGCTGGTCAAGGAGGACCTGCCGCTGACGCTCGCCGCCGTCGGCGTGGTGCTGGTGCTCAACCGGCAACGGCGGCTGGGCTGGACGGTGATCGTCTTCGGCGTCGTCACTTCCGCGTTGCTGTTCCTGGTCGTGTTGCCGGCGCTGAACCCGGCGGGCGCCTACGCGCACAACGGCGGCTTCAACCCCTTCGGCGGGGCGATCGTCAAGGTTTCGATGCTGCTGGCGTTGCTGGCACCGACGGCGTTCGCGGCCCTGCGGTCGCCGTTGCTGCTGCTGGCGGTGCCGACGCTGCTGTGGCGGCTGGTCTCGGCGAACGACCGCTACTGGGGAATGGGTTACCACTACAGCGCCGTGCTGATGCCGATCGTGTTCCTCGCCGGCGTCCACGGCGCCCGGCGGCTCGCGCGCTATCTGCCGGCGTGTGCCCTGCTCGTCGGGCTGGGTTCGTTCGGCCTCCAGGCGGCCCACCTGACCAGCGGCGTCTGGACCCCGTCGCAGCGGGACGGCATCGACGCGGTGCTGGCGCGGATCCCGGACGGCGCGACGGTACTGGCGTCCAACCGGCTGGCCCCGCGCCTGACGTCTCGGTGCACGGTGCTGTTCTTCGACGGCGTGACGCCGCTGCGGCCGGAGTGGGTGGTGGTCGCGAACCCGGAACAGTCGTGGCCGACCACGCTGGCGACCAAGGCGGCCGCGGTGACGGAGCTGGAGAGCACGGGGTACCTGCGCGTCGACGGGACGGACTCCGTCGTGCTGCTCCACCGTGAGTAGGAAACTCGCAGCGGTAACCGGCCAGTCGGGGGGCGTGCCGGCCGGTTACCGCCGCACCGAGGAAGAGGGGACCTCGCGCCAGGAATGACGCGCGGCCCGGCGCTTCACCCGATCGAGTGACGAGGGTGATCCAGCCACAAGCGTCAGCTGCGGCCGAAGCAGACGAACGGCATCAGCGGTTCGGCCCGCGCCGCGTCGGCCAGGGCACGCGCCGGGGGCGTGCCCGCCGACAGGGCCCGGTGGAAGGCCAGCATCACGCCACCCGCGGTGCGGTCGTCGACCCGTGCCACGCTCGAGACCACCGTGCGGCTCCCGCCGTAGAGCAGCGCCGCCGTGAACCCCAGGACTTCGTCGCCCGCGCGGACGACCGCCTGGCCGACGTCGCACGAGGACAGCACCACCTGCTCCGGCGCCGTCGCGAGCTGCTGGACGTCGTAGGCCATCAGCGGCCCGTCGGCCAGGTTGAGGCGGGAGAACAGCACGTTCTCGTGCTCGTGGTGGCCGTGCGCGGCGAAGTGCGCCAAACGGCAGCCGTCGAACGCCTTGAGCGTCGCCGCGACCGTCGCGTCCGGGCCGGTCAGCACCTCGGCCTCCGGGTAGAGCGGGGCCAGCAGCGCGACCTCGGCTTCCGCGTGCCGCAGGTCCGAGCCCGCGACGAGCAGGGGCGCGCCACCGGCCCGGCGGGGACGGCGGCCCGCGTCGAGCCAGGCCGACGACGACGGCGTGACCGTCACCGGGCGGCCGTGCAACGTCGGCAGCAGCCCCCACGGGATCGCCGAAAGCGCGCCGGTCGGCACGACGACGACGTCGAGGTCGCCGAGCCGCGAAGCCAGCGGCGCCAGCAGGATCGCGTCGAGCGCGATGACCTGCGTCCGCACGGACCGGCGGACGACCTGGTCCAGCTTCGAGGGCAGCTGCCGTCCGCACAACGCGTCGAGGTCGCTGTGCAGCCGGGCGACCGGCTCCGCGACGGCCGACGCCGGGCCGAGCTCGACCAGCGCGACGCGGTGGTCGGCGATCACCTGCGCGCACAGCGCGCCGTGGTCGGCGAGGAAGCACACCATCGCGCTGCCGGTGGCCGCGAGCTCGTCGCCGATCTCGCCGAGCTTCGCCTCGGGATGATCCTCGTCGGTCCCTTCGGCCTGCCAGCCCTTGGCGCGGATCTCCCGTTCCAGCGCGGCACAGCGTTTCACGGCCTGGGGGTCCGGCTTGCCGGCCAGTTCGCCCAAGCGGATCTGCTTCGACAGGTACCGCAGCTCGGCGACGGCGTCGACGGTCCCCGGGTGGGTGGGCGGGCGCACCGGCCGGAACCGGAACGCCTGCGCGCGCGACCGGTCGAGCCAGCGGAACACGACCCCGGGCGAGCGCTGGGCCATGGCCGCGGTCAGGCCGGCGTCGGCGAGTTCCTTGCCCAGTGACGTCGTCCCGGTCTGCAGGTCGACGCTGCCGAACCGGCTGCGGTGGCGCTGCAGCTGCGTCAGGCCGGCCCGGGCGTTGGCGAAGGTGATCCGCCGGTGACCGCTCGCGGCGCCGAGCTCGGCCAGCGCGAGCCGTCGCACCAGGCGGTTCTCCAGCGGCGCGGTCCGGCGGTCGCGGGGCGCGATGGCGGCGCGGGCGCCGTCCAGGTCACCCAGGACGATCCGGGCCCGCGCGGCCAGCAGCGCGGCGATTTCCGCGTCGTTGCGCAGGCCCAGCCCGGTGAGCCGGCCGGCCAGCGCGGTCGCCTCCGCGGCGACGCGGGCGATCCGCCGTCCGGCCGCGAAGTCCGCGCGCAGCACCGTCAGCTGCGCCACCGCGGCCCAGGTTTCGTTGTCCCGCCGCCGAAAGCGGCGCTCGGCCCGCACCGCCCAGCTCCGCGCGGTCGACGGCTCGCCGGCCGCCAGCGCCGCCAGCGCCCTGGTCAGCTCGGCCTCGGCGTGTTCCTGGTTCATCCGCAGCCGCGGGAACTGCTCGAGCGCCGCGTCCAGTTCGGCGGCGGCTTCCTGCGGCAGCCCGGCGGCGAGCAGGGCCCGCGCCTTGTCGACGGCCAGCACCGGCAGCATCCCGACGCTCTGCTCGGCGTAGAACCCGCTCGCCGCGTCGAAGTCCCTGAGCGCGCCCGGGATGTCGCCGGTCAGGACACGCGCCTGGCCGCGGCCATGGGCGGCTTTGGCGAAGATCCTGGCCAGGCCCTCTTCTTCGGTCTGGCCGGCCCCGATCTGCTCGCACTGGTCGAGATCGGCGAGCGCCGGCCGGACGCGCCCGGCGTACTGGTGCAGCATCGCGCGGTTGAGCAGCGTCCTGGCGAGCACGACGAACTCGCCGGCCTGCCGCAGCAGCGGGATCGCCTCGTCGAAGCACACCAGTGCCTCGTCCATCCGGCCGATCAGGATGAGCACGAGACCCCGTTGCTGGCGCAGGATCCCGCGCCCGGCGTCCGACACGAGGACGTCGGCTTCGTCGAGCAAGGCCAGCCCGCGGGCGCTGTTGCCCAGCGCCGTTTCGACGGCCGCGTACGTCCCGAGCACGCGCGTCGCGAGGTCCGGCCAGGACGGCCAGTCCGGCGGCGGTTTCGTCGCGGGCAGGCCGAGCAGCCGCGCGGCCGAGCGGATCAGCCGCCCGCCGACCACCGGCTGCCCGTCGTTGGTCGCCGCGACCGCCCGCCGGTGCAGGTCGCGGACCCGGTCTTCGACCTTCGCGGACGCGACCAAGGGCTGACCTTCCGGCCGGGGCCGTCCCCCTCGGCCGAGAAGGACGTCCCGGATGGTACCTCCACAGCGCCCCGCGGCAGACCGGCTGCGGATGCCATGAACGACTCTTTCCTGTCGTCGGACGCGGTGAACGACTCGTTCATGACATTCCGGCCCCGGGCCCGGGCTACAGCTCGATGGCCGGCGTGCTCACCGTCCTCGAACTCCCGCACGTCCGCACCAGCACCTGCACCATCCCGTGCGGCACGCCGCTCACGGCGAACCGCCCCTCTCCGTCCGAAGTGGTCGTCAAGGTGCCGTTCTTGGTGCGGACCTCGATCGGGTGCTCGGCCGGCGGGGTGAGCCAGCCGTCCAGGCGCATCGACCCGCCGGGCTCCGGGCTCACGTTCACCATGATGGTGAGGCTTTCGCTGTCGAAGGTGATGAGCCTGCCCTGCTCGGCGGCACTCCGGGCGGTGGCGAGTCCCTCCTGTTCGCGGATCCGCATCACTTCCAGGTCGACGTCCTCCAGCTGGATCGCGAACCGGATCTGGTCCACCAGCGTGGCGGGCATCGGGTCGGCGTCTTCCCACAGCTCGCGCACTCCCGCCAATAGCCGGAGGTCGAGCTCGTCCAAGGGCTCGTCAGCACCTGGTGGTTCGACGGTGGTCACAGCCAATCTCCTTCGCCGTTGGCGAGTAGCTGCTCGCGCAGGCGCGCGAGACAACGTCCCCTGGTCGGGCCGATACTCCCCCTCGGCATTCCCAGCCGGACGCCGACTTCGGCGTAGTCCGGCCGGTGCACGAACGCCACGATCCGCAGCAAGCGGCGGCAGCGTTCGGGCAGGTTGTCGACCGCGCGCCACAACCGCGCGCGCTGGTCGTCGCGCAGCACCCCCTCCTCGGGTGCCGGTGACGCCTCGACAAGCCGCTCCGGGAGTTCCGGCAGCGGCCGTTCGACCTGGCGTTTTTCCCCAGTCCGCCAGGCTTCCCGTTTGGTGACGGTGATCAGCCAGCCGGTCAGCGCGACCGGCGAGCGGATCTCCGCGAACGAGCCGAGCAGGCGCAGCCACGTCGTCTGCACGACGTCACCCGCCTGGTCGGCGTTCAGGCCCTGGTCACGCGCCACCTGCCAGAGCAGCGGCGTGAGCAGGATGACCAGTTCGTCCAGCGCCGCGCGGTCGCCCTCCCGCGCGGCGCCGAACAGGACCGCGACGCGGCCGTGGTCGGTCCTGGCCACGTTCACAGTGAGCCCAGCGCGGTCCAGGCGCGCTTGACGACGGTGTCGCGGTCGACCGTGGCCAGGTCCCCGGACTGGAGCAGGGCCTTGCCGAGCTCGGCCGCGGCGAGCGGCGCGGCGAACGACGTCCCGTCCCAGACCGCGAAGCCGGCGCTGTAGTCGTCGGGGTCGAACGAGTTGCGGCCGAAGCCGGGCACCTCGTGGTCGGCGGCCGCGGTGCCGCGGACGTCGGTCGGGTACGTGCTGACGACGCCGGCGCCGGTCGCCCAGCAGCGCACCCACGGGCCTTCGTTGGAGAACAGCGCCTTGCTCGTGGCGACGTCGGGGTTGAGCGCGCCGACGCTGATCACCTGCGGGCCGCAGCCGCCGCCGAGCGGCTGGTCGGCGAAGGCCGCCGGGTAGAAGCGGCGGGTGGTGGCGTCGTTGCCCGCGGCGGCGACGACGAGCACGCCGAGGCCGAGCAGTTCCGCGATGACCGCGCCGAACTGGCCGGTGTAGGCGATGTCCGCCGGGTTCTCCTCGTAGTAGCCCAGTGACAGCGAAACGATGTCGACCATGTGCTCCGGCCGGTTGTTCGCCTGGGCATCGCGCACGCGGTCGGCCAGCAGGTGCAGGGCGAGCAGCACGTCGGCCTCGTACGCGACGCCGTCGCTGTGCACGACGCGGATCGCGAGGGTGTCGGCCTCGGGGCAGGCCTGCCGGACGATGCCGGCGATGAACAGGCCGTGCCCGGTGTCGGTGTCGACGTCGCCGATCAGCGGCTGGCCGGTCGTCGGCGCGTCCCAGTAGTCCGTCAGCAGCTGGGTGTGCAACGTGGTTCCGGACGCGAGCTCGGCCTGCAGGATCGCGGCTTGGATGCCGGGCGCGACGATGAGCCCGGCACCGGCGGGCGGCGGCCCGCTGCGGTCGGCCAGCCCGAACCACGGGTGCGGGCCGATGCCGGTGTCCAGCACGGCGATCACCGGGCGCCGGTGTCCGGGCTTCTCGCTGCGGTAGGGCGGGGCCGCGGCCAGCGTCACCGGGATCCGGTTGGCGCCGCGCGTGCGCCCGTAGGAGCTGCCCGCGCCGAACCCGCTGGTCTCCCACGGCGTGCCGCCGAGGCCGCTGGTCTCCCACGGCACCCCGCCGAACACCGGCGTCGTGAACAGCAGGTGCTCCGGCGAGGTTGCGGCTGCAACATCTGGGTCGAGCTCGGGCCGTTCGCCCGCCGCGGCGGACCGCAGCAGCTGCAGGGCCTTCCAGCAGTCGACGACGACGGGGCCGGAGTCCTCGCGGACGTGCAGCAGGGCACGGACCGGGAGCTCTTCGAACTGCCGGGCGCGGGCAAGCTCCTTTACTGCGGCGCTGTCGCCACCGCGGTCGGCCGGTTCGCAGGAAAGGCCGATGCGGGCGAGCACGCCGTTGATCGCGGCCAGGGTTTCCTGGTCACGCAGGTACCGCTGGGGAATGAGGAACACGCCCGGCCGGTACACGGTCGTGCGCGGGACCGGCTGCCCGGCCGCGACGACGGCCGTCGCCGGGTCGAGCACGCGCGCGCCGTGCCGGTCGAGCACCTGCCGGGGCGGGGACGGGAGCTCGTTGAGCGTGCTCGCGTCCTCCGAAGACGCTTCAGCCACTTCCACCGTCTCGTCCCGCACGAGCCTGACGACCATCCGGTCCACCCTCCTACTGCCCCCGCGATTGATCAGGTCTGGCTCCCGGGAAAGACCGGTGAGCCGCAACCGGGATACGACACCGACGTCACGAATGCATAACGGTGACGGCAAACGGGTGAAGACGTATCTGGGGCGCCCGGCTCACCCACTTGGCCCTGGAGAAGTCACATATCCACGCGGGGAGATCACCATGGTTCTGCTCCGGTCGGGTGCGCCTGAGCCGGTCCGGCCCACACCGGTCGCCATGCCGGGCGGGGCTTTCACCCCGGATCCCGCGACCGGCGGTGGCCGTTTCCCGGTCCCGCTCGACCTGCCGCCCGGCCCCGGCGGCACCGCCCCCGCGCTCGCGCTGCGCTACACGACCGGCGCGCCCGGCGGCCCGTTCGGCGACGGGTTCACGGTGCCGCTGCCGCACGTCCGGCCGTCCGGCGGCCGCGCGCGACCGGGCACGGAAGGCCGGCTCGCCCGCGTCGGCGACGGCTTCGTGCTCACAACCCGGTCGGGCCTCCGGCACTTCCTCGCCCCGAGCGACGGGTCCGCCTGGTACCTCGAACGGACCGAGGACGCGCTGGGCGCCATCACGACGTTCGACTGGGCGCACCACAGCGGGCAGGCCTACCTCTCGCGCGTCTCCTACGGACCTTACGAAGTGGACTTCACGTACGAGCCGCGGCCGGACGTGCTGCGCTGGGGCCGCGGCGGCACCCTCGTCACGACGGCGCTGCGCTGCGCCCGGATCGACCTGCGCGTGCCGGGGAACGCGCGGCCGCTCGTCCGGCGGTGGGTCTTCGGCTACGACCTCGACGACGTCACGGGCGCGTCCCTGCTGACGTCGGTGGCGCTCACCGGGTTCGACGCGCACGGCGCCGAAGCGGCCGCGCCGGTGCTGCGGCTGGCCTACGCCCACCCGGAACCCCCGCCCGCGCGGCGGGTCCAGGTCGCCGCGCGGGCCCGGGCCGGACAGGGCGTGCTGCTGCTCGACGCCGACAGCTCGGCGCCGTACTACTCCCTCGAAGACCTGCCCCGGACCGGGCGGCTGAGCGAGATCGACAACGGCATCGGGCTGTGCACCGGGATCGAGTACGCGATCGCCGAAACGGTCCCGGTGGTCCGGCGCGTCTCGCTGCGCGAACCGGCGACGGGCCACGTCGGTGTGACCGAGTTCGAGTACCACGACTGCCGGTTCGGCGACACGCGCGCGTTCACCGGGTTCGGCCGGGTCGTCCAGGACGAGCTCGGCGACGAGTACGCGCCGACGCTGCGGACCGTGCGCTGGTTCGGCGCCGGCGGGCTCCTGAGCAAGGAGGAGACCTACGGCCTCGACGGCTCACCCGCCGAGAACCGGCCGTACCGCCGGGTGGAGCACACTCGCCGTCCACAGTGGACACGTGCGGTGACGACGGAGTTCGAGCGGCGGGAGACGCCGGTTTCGGTCACCACGACCGACACGGCCTTCGACGCCGCCGGGAACCCGACTCGGGAGGTGGAGACGATCGAGCGGCCCGGCCGTGCCCCGGTCGTGCGCGAGACCCGGACGACGTACGCGACCGACGCCGAACGCCGGTTCGCGGCGCTGCCCGCACGGGTGCGCGAGGTGGACGGCGCCGGGAAAGTGTTGTCGGACAAGGTGTTCCGGTACGACGAAGAACCCGACGGGACGGCCGGTTCGCACGGCGTCCTCACCGCGCGGGAGGAGCTGGTGCTCACCGACGCGCTCGTCGCCGGCGTCTACGGCCGGGTGCCCCCGGACTTCCGGCACCACGGCTACCACCGCCGTTCCGGCGAGGACGGCTGGTGGGTCACGACGTTCCACGGGCGGCTCGACACCGTCACCGGGCTGCGCACGACGACGACCGACCCGCTCGGCCACACCCGCGAGCTGCGGTACTCGGCCGACCGCTGTTTCCCGGAGGCGGACACGGACCCGCTCGGGAACGTGACGGTCACGCGGTACGACGTCCGGACGGCGGCGGTCTGCGAGCTGGTCGATCCGGCGGGCGCGGCGACCACGGTGACCCACGATCCCCTGGGCCGTCCCGGCACCGTCGTCCGGCCGGGTGACTCGGCGGACCTGCCGACGCTGCGGTACCGCTACGACCACAGCGGGCCGGTGCGGGTCACCACCGAGCAGCGGGCGGTGTCCGGCGAGGCGGAGGTGCTGGTGACCGCCGAGCTGCGCGACGGCGCCGGACGGCTGCTGGAACGCCGGCACGCCGACCTGCTCGGCGACGTCGTCGACGAGCGCCACGAGTACTGCGCGCGGGGCCTGGTGTGCCGGACGAGCCGCGGCTTCCGGGACGGCGACCCGCCGCCTCCGCCGTCGGAATTCCACTACGACGCGCTGGGCCGCCCACTCACTTCCAAAGTTCGTGATGGCCACCTTGAGGAACTTAAAGTTCCTCAAGGTGGCCATCACGAACCGCTCCGGGACCTGCTGGGGCGGGAGCTGCGTGGCGCGGACGGCGTCGTGCACGTCCGGGACGCGGCCGGGAACGCCGTGGAGGCGCGGACTCCGGACGGGCACACGGTGTTCCGCGTGCACGACGCGGCCTCCCGGGTGGTCGCGGTGCTCGTCGACGACCCGCGCGGCACCCCGGTCACGACGTTCACCCACCACGACCGCGGGCTGCCGGTGCCGCACGGCGCGGGGCCGCACAGCTGCGGGCGCCTGGTGCGCGTCACCGACGAATGCGGTGAGACGTTCTTCGGCTACGACGCGCTCGGCAACCCGGCCGAGAAGCGCTGGCGCCCGGCGCACGTCGCCCTCGAGTTCCGCCTCGACGTGCTGCGCCGGGCCGACGGGCGGCCGGCGGAGGTCGTGCACCCCGACGCCGGCGACGGGCGGCTGACCGTCCACCACCAGTACGACGAGGTCGGCAGGCTGGTGAGCGTGCCGGGGTTCGTCGACGCCGTCCACTACGACCTGCGCGGCCACCGCATCGCGGTGTACTACGCGAACGGCGTCAGCGAAATCGTCGCCGACGGGCGGCACGTCGTCACCGGCCCGGGTGGCTGGCTGCGCGAGCTCGAGCCCCCGGCCGAAGCCCCGGAACCGCCGTCGGGGAGCGAAATCCGCGACGCGTTCGGCCGGCTGCGCGGGGTCCACGGCGACGACGGCGTCAACGCGCTGTACAGCTACGACCACACCGGCCGCCGCGCCCGCACCCTGGTCACCGACAGCACGCGCATCCACGAAGTCCTGACCCCGGACGACCTGTACGCCATCGAGGACGGCGAGCTGGTGGTCGTGGTGGCGGACGCGGTACGCCAGTACCCGGACGGCAGACGGCGGTACCTGCACTTCGCCGACGGGGGCGGGATCGCCCTGGTCACGGACGAAACCGGCGCGGTGGTCGAGGAAGACACCTGGCCGGTCCCGACGCCGTGAACCCGAGCACCGAGAACGGATGGCCCTCCCGCGTCGCCACGACTTGACGTTTCGCGGCCAGAAGTGGTGACAGATCGGACGACTGTGTGCCGGTGAGCGGTATCTGCCCTTGACGTATGAGATATGACGAATAAATCATCGGATCTCTCCGGACGAGGAGGTCCTTTGAGAATCCGACTGCTTGCCTGCCTCGCTGCCGCCGTCGCGCTGGTGGCGAGCCTGGTCAGCCCCGCGAACGCCGAGCTCTACCACCCGCGCCAGGACTGGCTGCGGGCCTCGACGGCCGGGCTGTTCCTGCACTGGGGCATGTTCACCGCACCGCGGCACACCGACTGCGCCGCCTGGGAGCACGACGTCACCGACGGCGGCTGGACGCCGGACTACTGGATCGACGAGGCGAAGAAGCTGGGCGCGTCCTACGTCGTCCTCACCACTTTCCACAGCCGGCTGGGGTACGCGCGGCCGTGGCCGTCGAAGATCCCCGGCAGCTGCTCGACGCAGCGCGACTTCCTCGGCGAGCTGATCGCCGCGGGCAACGCCAAGGGCGTCCGCGTGATGCTCTACATGACCGACGACCCGCAGTGGCACAACGAAACCGGCCACGAGTCGCTCGACTCGGCCGCCTACTCGGCGTACAAGGGCAAGCCCGTCGACCTGACCACCCGCCCCGGCTTCGGCGAGTTCAGCTACGACCTGTTCGACGAGGTCATGGACCGCTACTCGGACCTCGCCGGGTTCTGGATCGACAACGACAACGAGTACTGGGAGCAGCACGGGCTCTACGAGCACATCCGCGAGAAGCGGCCGTCCTGGTTGCTGAGCAACAACAACGAGGACACGCCGATCATGGACACGGTCAGCAACGAGCAGAAGACCGGCATGACGCCGTCGTACGACTACCCGCAGGCGGTCTACACGCCGATGCCGCGGCTCACCGAGGCCGACTACAAGCTGCCGACCAACGGCGACTGGTGGTACAGCGGCGGCGACCAGGCCGTCGACTTCCGGCTCTCCACCGGCCGCTACATCACGAACGCGGGCTCGTCGATCAAGTCGCTGATGGCCGAAACCGCCATGCTGAACGGGAAGTTCCCGCCGCAGCAGGAGGCGTTCAACAACTTCATGGCGTCCTGGGCGCAGCCGATCAAGGAGTCACTGCAGGGCACCGAAGGCGGCGGCTACATGTACGGCGGCCTGCAGCCCGGCTTCTGGAACGACGGCGCGCACGGCGTGATCACCGTTCGTCCCGGCGCCAAGACGCAGTACGTGCACGTCGTCACGCGGCCGTCGACGAACCTGGTTCGCCTGCGCGACAACGGCTACCGCGTCACCGGCGTGTCCGACCTGCGCACCGGCAAGCCGATGCGGTTCGCGCAGTCCGGCGGTTATCTGTCCATTCTGGACATCACGAGCTGGGACGACTACGACACGGTGTTCAAAGTGGACACCGCGGGTCAGCAGTACTTCTACGACAAGAACACGATCAAGGCGACCGCGTCGGCGAACGGGTCTTCAGCGGCGAACCTCGTCGACGGCAGCTACCTGAACTACTGGGACGCGGGCGGTCAGCAGCCGGTCTCGGTGACGCTGGACCTGGGCCGGAAGCGGTCGACGGCGTACCTGGCGGTGCACGAACGCGAATCGTCGCCGACGTACGCACGCGAGTCCTTCGGCCGCGCCGAGGATTCCGCGCGGATCAAGGACTACCGCGTCCACGCGAGCGACGACGGCAAGAACTGGCGCACGGTGCGTACCGGGGCGCTCCCCAGCGCCCGCGGGGTGCAGTTCATCGACGTCGGCGAGGTGCACGCGCGGTATCTCGAGCTCGAGGTGCTGAACACGTGGTCCGGGCCGCAGGCCAAGCCGTTCTTCCACCAGCTGGCGCTCGACGAGATCGACGTCGCCTACGGCTATCCCGACCCGCGCGGCGAGGTGCCGCTGGAAGCGGAGTCGTGGCGCAACGGCTTCGAGGGCAAGGCGTCGCCGGTGTGGTGCGAGGCGTGCTCGGGCACGAACGAGGTGACCGGCCTCGACCGCGGCGCGGTGGTCTTCCGTGACGTCCAGGCCGCGGGCCCGTCCCGGCTGCAACTGGACACGACGGGATCGGGTTCGCTTTCGG
This sequence comes from Amycolatopsis balhimycina FH 1894, assembly GCF_000384295.1. Taxonomy (NCBI): domain Bacteria; kingdom Bacillati; phylum Actinomycetota; class Actinomycetes; order Pseudonocardiales; family Pseudonocardiaceae; genus Amycolatopsis; species Amycolatopsis balhimycina. Next base: position 4,455,868 of record NZ_KB913037.1, read on the forward strand.
TGAGCGTGAACGGCGGCGCGCCGATCGCGGTCACGGTCCCGGCGACCGCCCCCGGTGTGGTGACCTCGACGGCGATCCCCGTGCCGCTCACCGCCGGAGCCAACACGATCAAGGTGTCCGGCACCGCCGCCCTCGACCGGATCGCGGTGGCGCCGCTGCCACCCGAGTCGTACACGCCGAAGACGACGTTGACCGTGCAACCCGCCGGCGTGCAGTGGGTTTCGCCGGGTCAGCAGTCGCTGAAGATCACCGCGTCGCTGCGGCTGGACGTCGACGACCCGATCGGCCAGGTGTCGCTGGCGCCGGTCGTCCCGGCGGGCTGGACGCTCCAGGGTGACGCGGTGACCGCGGCGAACCTGCGGCTCGGGCAGGTGCTGAGCGGGTCCTGGACGGTGACCGCGCCGGCCGCGCAAGCCGCGACCATCCCGGTGACGGCGTCGTTCACGACGCTCGGGCGGGCCAAGTCGGTGAGCAAGCCGGTGCAGGTGAAACCGCGCCCGGCGGACCGGGTGTTCATGCGTGAGGCGGAGGACTCGGCGAACGACATCGGCGACGCCGGTGTCACGAGCTGCTCCCCCTGCTCGGGCGGGCAGAAGGTGCGCAACATCGGGGGCAGCCCCGGCGCGGCGATCACGTTCCCGGAAGTCACGGTCGGCGCGGCCGGGCAGTACACGCTGTACCTCGACTTCACGGTCAACGGCGACCGCTCGTACTTCGTGTCCGTGAACGGCGGTGCGCCCGCGGAGGTCAAGGTCAGCGGCGTCGGGAACAACACGCCGTACACCACTTCGGTCCCGGTGACGCTGAACGCGGGCGCCAATACGATCCGGATCGGCAACGACCGCGCCGGCTCCCCGGATCTGGACCGGATTTCACTGGGTTAGCTCGCGCAGCACCCGGGCCGGGTCGATGTCTATGGCGGCGGCCGTGCCCGGGTGCTCGCTCGGCGCGCTCCACGCGACCGACCTGACCGCAGCCCTCGGCGCCCCTTGCGGACAGCCCCAAGTCCGTGAAGGCCACCTTGAGGAACTCTATGTTCCTCAAGGTGGCCTTCACGGCTTTTGGCGAGGTCAGAAGCCGGAGGTGCCGTTCGGCGTGCCCAGGCCGGTCGGGCCGTCGTAACCGGCCACCGACGTGCAGAGGTACGTCCCGCCGCAGCTGCCGTTCGATCCCGACGTCACGTCGTAGAGCCCGCTGGTGTGCGCGTACGGGTACGAACCCGACGTGACCGAGTTGCCCGCCAGCGCGTACACGCTCGCGATCACCGGCGAGGACAGGCTCGTGCCGCCGACCTGCACCCAGCCGTCCGCGCCCTGGGCGAGTCCCAGCGACAGCAGGAAGTCACACCAGGACGAGCTGCCGCAGCTGTTGTACGTGTCGTAGACCCCGAGGCCGGTGGCCGGGTCCGCGACGGCCGAGACGTCGGCGACCGTCCGCTTCGTACACCCGGCGTCGTGCTGCCAGGCCGGCTTGGCCTCCAGCGTCGAACACCCGCTGCCGCTGCCCTTCCACGCCGTCTCCGACCAGCCGCGCGGGGTGCCGGCGGCCTTCTTCAGCGTCGTGCCGCCCACTGCCGTGACGTACGGCGACGACGCCGGCCAGCTGACGCCGTAGCCGGAGTCGCCCGAGGAGGCCGTGACGGCGATGCCCGGGTGGTTGAGGTGCGCGTCCGCGGCGAGGATCGTCGAGTCCTCGGAGCCGCCGTAGCTGTTGGAGATCGCCACCACGCCCGGCGTCGCCGCCGCCGTGTCGACCGCCGTCATCAGCGGGTCCGTGTCCGGGGAGTTGGCTTCCACCAGCAGGATGTGGCAGTCCGGACAGGTCGCCGACACCGCGTCGAGGTCGAGGCTGATCTCCTCGGCCCAGCCGTAGTCGGGCGCGGGCAGCGGGCTCGCCGCGCCGTTCTGGTTCACCTTCTTGAAGCAGCCGTTGGCCGTCGTGCACGGCGAAAGCCCGCGCGCCGACCGGAACTTCGCCAGGTCCGCCTCGGCGGTCGGCGCGTCCTGAGCGTCCACAATGGCCACCGTGCGGCCGTTGGCGTGCAGCCCGCCGAGGTTGTACGCGGCTTGGATCTCGGCCGGCCCGTACCCGACCGGCGTCGAGACGACCAGCGGGCCGTTGCCCTTCGGCGAGCGGATCGCCTTGCCGAGGCAGTGCAGCTTGCCGGAGGTGGCGCAGCCGAAGTTGACGACGCCGCCGCTCTGCAGCGGCGTGGCTTCGGCGGGTGCGGCGACGGCCACCGAAAGGGGGGCCGCGATCAGAGAGAGGACGACGAAGGACCGGAACAGCCGTGGAGGCGCCATGCCTACTCCTCGGTAGTGGACGAGGTGTGGCAGGGGATCGTCGCATGTCACCCGATCGCGGTCACCCGACGGAAGAATGTTTCTCGGTTCAGTCAATCGCCCACCGGATGGCAAACAGGACCAACGGTCACGAACCGTCTCCTCCAGTTGCGGGATTGGTCCAGACGAATGTTATGAAAAAGTGACTTGATCGCCACTGAGTGGGAGCTACTTTGTTGTGACTCGCAACAAATGCTTCTCCAACGGCGGAGGTGGCACGGCGTGAACCGGACCCTTGACAAGCTTCGACGACGCGGCCCGAGGTTCGCGCTCGTCACGTCCGCGCTGCTGGTGGCGGCGGGGCTCAGTGCCCCCGTCGCACTCGCCGCGGACGACTACACCCAAAGCGTCAGCCAGCCGAGCGCGACGCAGGTGCAGATCGACTTCACGCCGACGACCCCGGCGCTGTACGTCGACGTCCACTACACCGGCGTGCCGGGCCTGGGCCAGCAGAACGTCCGGATGGCCAACGGCTCCGGCACTTGGCGCACGACCGTCAACGGCGTGAGCAGCGGAAACGTGCTCGACTACTGGTTCACCTACGAAAAGAACGGCCCGCAGTACGACACGCCGCACTTCGGCTACACCGTGGGCGGCGGCTCGACGGCGGTCGCCGCGCCGACGTTCAGCCCACCCGGCGGCACCTACGCGAGCGCGCAGACGGTGACCATCGCCAGCGCCACCGCCGGCGCGAGCATCCGGTACACAGTGGACGGATCGACACCGACCGCGTCCTCGACGCTCTACAGTGGACCGATCAGCGTCCCGGCGTCCCGCACGGTCAACGCGATCGCGCTGAAGTCCGGTTCGGCGAACTCCGCGGTCTCGAGCGCGAGCTACACCATCGGCACCCAGGCGGGCTGCCCCACCCAGCCGGACACCCCCGACTTCGGGCCGAACGTGCGCGTCTTCGACCCGAGCATGTCCGCGGCGACGATCCAGGCCCAGCTGGACACCGACTTCAACAACCAGAAGGACACGCTGACCGCGCAGTTCGCCGAGCGGCGCGTCGCTCACCTGTTCAAGCCGGGCACCTACAACGTGCACGACAACGTCGGCTTCTACACCTCGGTCGCCGGCCTCGGCCAGAACCCCGGCGGCGTGGTGATCAACGGCGACATCACCGTGGACGCCTTCAACGCCTCCGACAACGGCGTCGCGCTGCAGAACTTCTGGCGGTCGGCGGAGAACATGGCCGTCAACCCCTCCAGCGGCAACGACCGCTGGGCGGTGGCGCAGGCCGCGCCGTTCCGCCGGATGGACATCCGCGGCGGGCTGCAGCTGTACCCGGCGAGCTACGGCTACGCCAGCGGCGGCTACATCGCCGACTCGAAGGTGTCCGGCCAGGCCGCGTCGGTGTCGCAGCAGCAGTGGTACACCCGCGACTCGTCGCTGGGGAGCTGGAACGGCGGCGTCTGGAACATGGTCTTCTCCGGCACCAGCGGCGCGCCGGCGAACACGTTCCCGAGCCCGCCGGAAACCACGCTGGCCACGACGCCGGTCTCGCGGGACGTGCCCTACCTCTACGTCGACGGCACCGGCAAGTACCGCGTGTTCCTGCCATCCCTGCGCACGAACGCGTCCGGCCCGAGCTGGGCGAGCGGCAGCACACCGGGCACGTCGGCGCCGATGAGCCAGTTCTACGTCGTGAAGGCGGGTGACACGGCCGCGTCGATCAACAACGCGCTCGCCGCCGGCTGCAACCTGTTCTTCACGCCGGGCATCTACCACCTGAACCAGACGCTCAACGTGACGCGGGCGAACACGACGGTCCTCGGCATCGGCTACCCGACGCTGGTGCCCGACAACGGCGTCAACGCGATGCAGGTGTCCGATGTGGACGGTGTCCGGCTCAAGGGCCTGCTCTTCGACGCGGGCACGACGAACTCGCAGGCCCTGCTCACGGTCGGCCAGTCCGGCTCGTCGGCTTCGCACGCTTCGAACCCGACGACGGTCCAGGACGTCTTCTTCCGCATCGGTGGCCAGCTCGCGGGCAAGGCGACGAACAGCCTGGTCGTCAACAGCAACGACACGATCATCGACCACATCTGGGCGTGGCGCGCCGACCACGGCAACGCGGGCACGGTCGGCTGGACCACCAACACAGCCGACACCGGTCTGCTCGTCAACGGTGCGAACGTGCTGGCCACCGGCCTGTTCGTCGAGCACTACCAGAAGTACCAGGTGATCTGGAACGGCCAGGGCGGCCGGACGATCTTCTTCCAGAACGAGATGCCCTACGACGTGCCGAACCAGGCGTCGTGGAACGCGCCTTCGGGCGTCGCGGGGTATGCCGCCTACAAGGTCGGGGCGAACGTGACGTCCCACGAAGCGTGGGGGCTGGGCAGTTACTGCTTCTTCGACACCAATCCGGCGGTGTCCAGCTATCACGCGTTCGAGGTGCCGAACAACGCCGGGGTGCGGTTCCACAGCCTGCTGACGGTGTCGCTCAACTACCGCGGCACGATCACGCACGTCATCAACGACACGGGCGGCACAACGCCTTCGGGCACGGTCCCGGTCAACGTGGTCAGCTACCCGTAACCGGTCTGCCGCCGCGGTGTCAGGCGATGTGCCACACCGCGGCGGCGCCGTCGAGCACGTCGGCGTCGAGGCCGAAGTAGCCGCGTTCGGGCTTGGTGTCGGTGCGCTTGCGGCCGTCCGGGAGGCCGGTCAGTTTCCAGGTCTCGGTGCCAGGCTGCAGCCGGCCTTCGTAGGTGTCCGGCTCCGGTTCGCCGAGGCCGATCGCGTCGCTGTGGCCGAGGCTGCCGGCGACGAAGGCGTATCGGTCGCCGAGCAGCGACGCGACGATCGCGCCCGCGCCGGCCCCCGAGCGTTGCAGGTGACCGTTGTGCGCGAACACCAAAGTCGGGCCGCGGCCCGCCTCCATGGCCCGGATGTCGAGGAGGTTTTCGGCCATGAGCACCGCGCGCAGGCCTGCGAGGCGCGCGATCCTCGTGTCCCGGTCGCCGGGTTGCGCCGACGCTGCGTGATAGCGGAGCAGGCCGCGCCCGGCGGTGGCGTGCGTCTTGGCCCGCCACCAAGCGGCGTCCAGCCGCGGCGCTCGGGTGTGGAGGGCGACGAGCAGGTCGTCGGCGAGCACCCGCAGCTCACGGGCCTCGGGTGACGCGCCCGGTGAAGCCGCCGGGTCGAGGATCGCCTCGGACCTGTTCCACCGCTCGTCGTCGCCGGTCAGGGCGGCGATGTCGACGTCGAGGCCGAGGTAGTCGCGGGCGTGTTCGAGGTAGGCACGCGGGCTGGGGGCGCTGAACATCTCGGTCGGGGCGTCGAAGCCGTGCAAGGTCAGCGGTTCGCCGGCGTGCTCGTTGTACTCGCGCAGCCACGCGATCAGCTGCCGGTTGGCGTCCACTTCGCCCAGGTTGTGCGAAAACCGGCCGTCGAGCGCGGCGACGCGATCGGTCTCGAGCGCGATCGACCGGAAGCCGTGCCCGGCCAGCCGCGCGAACAGCTCGTTGCGGATGCGCCCGATGGCCGGTTCGAAGTGCGTGGGCTCACCGAGCCCGAGCAGTTCGGCGGCGAAGTCCGTGATGTCCATGTGGTTGAATCGTATCCTTGAAGACTCGCTTGAGACCTGCTGACCTCGCCCGTGAGCACGGTATCTCCACCCAGGCGGTCCGCAACTACGAGCGGGACGGCTTCCTCCCGCCCGCCGAACGCACCGCGAGCGGCTACCGGGTTTACACCGAGGTTCACGCGCGCGCCCTGCGCGCGTTCCTCGACTTGGTAACGGCGTACGGACACGCGACGGCCGGCGGGATCATGAACGCCATCCATGACGACGACCTCGTCCGCGCGCTGACGCTCGTCGACCGCGGCCACGAGCAGTTGCTGCGGGATCGCGAAACCCTCAACTCGGTCCGGAAGGCGATCGGGTCCCTGCCGACCGGTCCGGTCCATGAGGGGCACCCTCATGGCGTTCGGACGGTCGGGGAACTCGCGCACCGCCTCGGCGTCACCGCGGCGACTGTGCGGGCGTGGGAACGCGCGGGAATCCTGGTCCCCCAGCGCGATCCGGCGACCGGCTACCGCGTCTTCCGCGCAGCCGACGTCCGCGACGCGGAGCTGACCCACCTGCTCCGCCGCGGCGGCTACCCCCTCGACCACATCGCGACGGTGGTCACCCAGGTCCGCACCGCGGGCGGCACCGAGTCCCTGGCCGAGGCGCTCGAAACCTGGCAGGACAGGCTGACCGCACGCGGCCTGGCCATGCTCGACGCGGCCGCCCGGCTCGGCGAGTACGTGCGGCTACGGCCGTGACCGCGGGTGCAGCCGGTCGTACTCGTGCGCGGCCGAGCGCTGGGTACGCACCGGCAGGGCTTTTTCTTCGGCCTCGTCGTCGATCTCGTTGAGCCCGAGCTGCACCGCCAGCCGGATCTGCTCGCGGTTTTCCCGGACGACGGCGGAGAAGAAGTCGTCGATCCGCGGATCGACGAGCACTTCGAGCAGCACCCGGAACGAGGTGTCGACGACCGTGCGCACGATCTCGTCGTGGAACGGCAGCCGCTTGAGCTTCCCGAGCTGCGGGTCCGCGGCGATCTTCTCGGCGATGATCGTGCGCAGCTCGTCCCTGTTGGCACCGAGCGACTTTGCCAGGTTTTCCGGGTAGTTGCCCGTTTCCAGCACCTTGACGACCTCGTCGAGCACCGCGATGGTGATCGGCTTCTTGATCGCCTTGACGATCGGCTCGGACAGCTTGTCGACGAGCCGGTAGGTGAACTGCTCGCCGACGGCCCGGTCCGCGGCCCGGCCGATCCGCACGAGCAGCAGCACGACGGTGACGAACCGGTGCCCGACCATCACCGGGTGCGCGACGGGAATCATCGCGAACAGCTCGTACCAGTTGCGCACCAGGAACTTCTTGGCCCACCGCCGTTTCCGCCACCGCCACAGGAACTCCAGGAGGAACAGCGCGCAGATCCCGCAGTCGACGAAGAAGATCACCAGGCCGACGTCCCGCGCCGGCGGGCTGAGCACCATGAACCCCAGCAACCCCACCGAGCCGGCGGCGAGGACGAGCATGACCCAGTCGTCGGCGCGCACGTTGCCGGGCAGGATCCCGCTGTTGAGCTCGGGTTCGGTGGTGACCATGGCCCCGATGATGGCACGCACCGCCCCGATCAGCCGGGTCGCCACGACCGTCACTAATCAAACAGATGGTTGACACAGTCTCTCGTCTGATTGATTATCGAGTGGACTCCGGTACGGGAAGAAGGGGGACGTCGTGGAGAAGCACGCGCTGAGGTGGTGGGCGCTGGCCGTCGTGGTGCCGGCGGTCCTGGTGGACATGATCGACAACCAGATCGTGGCGGTGGCGCTGCCCACCATCCAGCGGGAGCTCGGCACCGGCGAGTCGGCGCTGCAGTGGATTTCGGCCGGTTACGCATTGGGTTTCGCGCTCACGCTGATCACCGGCGGCAGGCTGGGTGACCGTCACGGGACGAAAAAGCTGTTCGTGACGGGCATGTTCGTGTTCACGGCGGCGTCGCTGGCCGCGGGTCTCGCCGGGCACGTCGGCGTGCTGGTCGCCGCGCGCGTGGTGCAGGGCGTCGGATCCGGGCTGATGGTGCCGCAGGTCCTGTCGTTCATCCACGCGGAGTTCGACGAGCGGGAGCGGCCGAAGGCGATGACGTGGTACGCGGCCGCGTTCCCGGTCGGCGGCCTCGCCGGCCCGCTGCTGGGTGGCGCGCTGACCGAGGCCGACCTGTTCGGCACCGGCTGGCGGGCGATCTTCCTGGTGAACCTGCCGATCGGGGTGCTCGCGCTGCTCGGCTCGCTGGGCACCATGCCGGACCGGCCGGGCTTCTCCCGGCACCGCATGGACCCGGCGGGGCTCGCCCTGCTGACGGCCGCGTTGTTCGCGGTGTTCTTCCCGCTGGTGCAGGGCCGCGAGCTGGGCTGGCCGGCGTGGTCGATCGCCCTGCTGGTCGCCGCTGTCCCGCTCTTCGGCGGGTTCGCGCTGCACCAGCGGCGCCAGTTCCGCCGTGGCGGTGAACCGCTGGTCCCGCCGGACCTGCTGCGGCACCTCGCGGGCAGCCAGGCGGTCCTGCTCTGCGTCAACACCGGCGTCGGCGTGTTCTTCGTCCTGACGCTGCACCTGCAGCTCGGCCTCGGGTTTTCGCCGTGGGAAGCGGCTTTGACGTTCGCGCCGTCGACGCTCGGCATCGTCGCGGGCAACGTCCTGAGCATGCGGCTCGCCCCGCGGTTCGGCCGCGCGTTCACTGCGGCCGCCGTCACAGTGCTGCTGGCCGGCCTCGCCGCGATCGCGGTTCTGGTGCCGTGGCTGGGCCCGGCCCTGAGCGGGTGGGCACTGCTGGTTCCCGTGATCGCCGTCGGGCTCGGCATGGGCGCGGTGCTGAACGCCTTGTTCGCGGCTGCGATGTCGGGCATCCGGCCGGAGCAGGCGGGCGCGGCCTCCGGCGTGGTGAACACGACTGTCCAGCTCGGCACGGCGACCGGGATCGCCTTGGCGGGCACGGTCTTCTTCACCCGGCTGGACCACGGGTACGCGTCCGCGACGACGGGCGCGCTCACGGTCAGTGCCGGGGTGCTGGTGCTGGCCCTCGCGCTGACCGCCGTCCGTCAACCTTCTGTTCCGCAGAGTCAAGCAGTTGGTTGACGGATATAGTCGGGCGCGTGACCGCGTCGAAGCCTCGCCGTTCGCCGAAGCCGCAGGAGCGGCAACGGGACCCGGAACGCACCCGCCGCCTGATCTTGGAGGCGGCGGGCGCGGAGTTCGCGGCGAAGGGGTACGCGGGCGCCCGGATCGCGGCCATCGCGGCGCGGGCGGGCGTGAACCAGCAGCTGATCTCGTACTACTTCGACGGCAAAGAGGGTCTCTACCGGGCGCTGTCGGACCAGTGGGCCGAACGCCAGCGTGAGCTGGTCGCACCGGACATGCCGCTGTCGGAGCAGGTGCGGCGCTACGCGCTGGAGGGATCGACGGGCCGCGACGGCATGCGTCTGGTGGCCTGGTCCGGGCTGGAGTACGAGGGCGCCGAGCCGGACCCGGACCACGCGGCGAGGACCCAGCGCCTGGCGGGGTCGGTGGACCAGATCACGGCCATGAAGGCCGACGGGCGGTTGCCGGACTGGGTGGACCCGGCGAGCCTGACGGTGCTGCTGATGGCCGCCGCGATGGCGCCGGTGACGCTGCCGAACGTGGTCGAGGGGCTGACGGGGACGGATCCGGCCTCGCCGGAGTTCGTGCGGCAGTACGCCGACCAGCTGGCCAGGCTGGTCGAGCACCTCGGCCGCCCGTAGTCCTCTGTGGACGATCGCAGCCCAAGTCACACCGCACGGCCGCCCCCGGAACCCTCAGCCCTCCGTGGACAGCACCTCCCGCAGTTTCGCCGCGAAGGCTTCCGGCTGCCCGGCATAGCCGAACTCACCACCGAGAAAACCACCGTGATGGCTCGGGAACACCGTCGCCTCCTGCCCGAGCAGCTCGGCGGTCGCCAGGGCCGTGCGCCCCGTGAAGACCTCGCGGGACTCCTCGCCGACGGCGATCACGACGCGCGTCGACGCCGCGGTCAGCGCCGCCACGTCGAGCTGGTACGTCGTGACCGCCAACGACCGCTCGGTCAGCAGCGGGTCATCGCGGCGGCCGTCGTCTTCGGGCGGCATTCCGAACTGGGCCGGGTCCGCCGGTGGGAGGGCGAAGTAGTCCTCGGTGAACTCGCCCTTCCACGACCCCAGCACCATGAACGCCGCCATCCCGGCGCCGAAACCCCGGGCCTGGTACGCGTCCCGCATCTCCTGACCTGCGCGTTCGGCCGCCGCGGCGTCGGGGAGCGGCTTGATCAGCGGTGGCTCGTGGGCCACCAGGGTTGTCACGTCACCGGGGTGGGCGGTGACGAGCGCGAGCCCGGCGACCGCGCCCCCGCTGCTCCCGAACACCTCGACCGGGCCGGCGCCGAGTGCCTGGATGACGGCGTGGATGTCCTCCGCCTGGACGGCGGGCACGTGGTCGTCCCGCCCGTCTTTGCGGACGCTGCGCCCGAGCCCCCGCGGGTCGTAGGTGACCACGGTCCGCTCCGGGAAGTACGACGCCAGCGTGCTGAACCCCTCCGCGGTCATCGGCTGCCCGATCATCAGCAGCGGCGGCCGCGGGCTCTCGGCGGGCGCCGGCCCGTGGACGTCGTAGACGATCCCGGCCTCGGGCGTGTCCAGTGTGTGCGTCGTCGTCATGGGTTCCTCCCGGTTCAGGACTCCCCGGAGACTAGACCGGCCCACCGACAGTTTCCGGCGGTCACGACCCGAGTGCCACTCCTTCGAGGATCGCCTTGACGCCGCTCAGGCCGGGCACCTGCACCGGAACCGTGGTGTAGTACGGATAGCCGAAGACGCCTTGCCCCAGGGCGAACTGGGAGTTGTCACCCCAGCCCCAGACCGTGCCGTCCGCGCGCACCGCGTAACCGCCGTCGTTGAACGTCCCGATGGCCTTCGCGTCGGTCAGGTCGCGAACCTGGACCGGAACCGCGGACGAGCAGTTCGGGCCCGGGTTGACGCAGTCGAGGCCGTTGCCCAGCCGGCCGTTCCGGTTCTCACCCCAGGCGAAGACCGTGCCGTCCGTGCGCAACGCGTAAGCACTCGGCCAGTTGCCGACCACGGCGGAGACACCCGTCAGCCCGGACACCGCTACCGGCGTGCGGGACACGCAGCTCGAGGCCGTGCACGCGACGCCGTTGCCCAGCTGGCTGTACGTGTTGTCGCCCCAGGCCCACACCGTGCCGTCGGTCTTGACGGCGTAACCGCTGTAGCCGTCCCCGCTGCCGATGGCCTTGACGCCGGTCAGGCCGGAGACGCGCACCGGCACGGCGGAGCTCGCCGCGGTCGAGCCGTTGCCCAGCTCGCCACGGGTGTTGCTGCCCCAGGCCCAGACGGTGCCGTCGGACTTCAGCGCGTACGCGGTGTCCCGCGCGGCGGCGATGGCGGTGACGCCGGTGAGACCGGAGACCTGCACGGGCGTGTCGCCGTCCTGTCCCCACCGCCACACGGTGCCGTCGGAGCGCCGCGCATAACCCTCGTTGTCGCCGGCCGCGACGGCCGTGACCGACGTGAGCCCCACGACCGGCACCGGCGCGGCCGAATTGCCGCTCGACGACCATCCGTTGCCCAGCTCACCGGTCCAGTTGGTACCCCAGGCGCGGACGGTGCCGTCGGCGCCGAGGGCGTACCCGTGGGAAACCCCGCCCGCGACGGCGACGACGCCGCTCAGGCCCGCCATCGGCTTCGGTGACACGACGTACCCGTCGCCCTGGCGCCACGAGTAGCTGCCCCACGTCGACACGCACCCGGCCTGGCAATCGGCCGGTGCCAGGGTGAAGTAGCCGGAGAGGTCGGCTGTCACGTCGACCGAGCCGGCGCGGTTGTGGACGTAGACCGCGCGCGTCCGGTCGTAGGGGCTGCTCGCGGCCGGACCGACGGCGGACACCAGGGGCGCGGTCGCCACCGAGATGGTCTGTCCGGGGACGAGGCTCAGGCTCGGGTTCGGCTGGTTCGACGAATTGCGGTTCCACGCGGTGACGACGGTGTCCGCGGTCGCCGAGTAGCCGGTCAGGTTCAGCGCCACGGCGAGCGCGTTCGACGGGATCGACGGCTGCAGCCAGTACGAGAGGTCGCTGTTCGCGCCGATCTTCCGGGGCTTGCCGTCCGTGGTGCCGAGACCGGTGCGGGTGTCCAGCACCCGCTCCGGGGCGACCGGGGTGAACAGGGCCCCGTAATCGGTCGCGTAGAAGCCGGCCAGCGCCACGTACGTGGTCACCGTGCCGGCGAGGTTGTACAGGTCGATCGACCGGTCCGCGCCGATCTTGACGGTGATCAGGTTCGTGCCCTGGCCACCGGGGTAAGCGGCGACGTTGGCCATGGTCGGCCGCGGGGTGCTGTGCGGGAAGACCGTGACGTAGGTGGCCGCGGTCGGTTCGGTCAGCGTCAGGCCGAGGGTCACGGCGGTGGCCGTCGCGGGGACCCGGTCGGTCAGGCTCAGCTTGGTGGTGACGCCGGCGCCGATCTGGGGGAGCGGCAGCCCCGACTGGCTCAACGGCGTGTACCGCGAGCCGGGGTCGGTCGAGTAGTAACCGACGATGCTCGCGATGAGGTGGGTGGAGCCGGCCTCGTTGTAGAAGTCCAGCGTCCGGTCCGCGCCGACCTGCACGGTGACCTGGTTGGACCGTCGCTTGTTCGCCTGCACCAGCAGGTTCGGAAGCGCGGGCCGGGCCTGGCCGTGCGGGAACACCGTGATCGCGGTGTCGGCGGCCGGGCTCTCCGCCCAGAGGTTGAGCACGACCGCGGTGGTGTTAGCGGGCGCGAGCGCGGCCGCGCTGCCCGTCACCGTGGTCTTGGCGCCCACGGCCCCGACCGGGATGCCGACGCCGCGAACGGTGTCGAGGAAGCGCGTCGGCTGGACAGCGGTGAAGGTCGACGGCGGCGAGCTGAACGCGGCCGCCGTGGCCGTGAAGCCGGTGACGAGCGAAGCGAGTGTGAAGAGCGCGGCGGCCAGAGCAACGGTCGCCGACGGGCGTGACGCGATTGTGCGCATGATTCCCCCAAGAACGCCCGGTACGGGCACGGACGGGACTCTATGCCGGTTCACAGTGGACGGATAGCGTCCGTTCGGCTTACCGCGGTTTGCGCACAGTGGACTTGCGCACAGTGGAGCCGACGTCTTGAGACCCGCCCGGGAGTCGAACCCGGCACCGGCGGCTTTGCAGGCCGCCCCATGACCGTCACGACACGGGTCCTGAGTCGCGCGCCGTGGTGTCGATCCACGTAGGCGGGGCTTATGAGGCCCCGCTGGTTGCCGAACCGCGCGCGTGAGTGGCCGACCGGACTCGCACCGGCTTCGCCCGGGGCCACAGCCCGGGGCCTCGTCTCCTTCGGCATCGGCCACGGTGGAAGACGTGGGTGTCGAACCCACCGAGGCGATCTTGCAAAGATCACCCGCGCACCGGCGCGTCTCCCCTCCGAACTGGTACCCCCACCAGGATTCGAACCTGGACTGGACGCGTTCTGAGCGCGTTGCCTCTTCCCATTGGGCTACGGGGGCGCACTCGCGTCGCCCGCACTGTTGCGGCCGAGACGAGCGCAGGGAAATGTCTGCTCCACTGTGTAGGTTTCAAAGAGCACCGGCGGAAGGAGTCGAACCCTCAGGCCGCGGTTTTGGAGGCCGCGCCGCTTCCGAAGCACGCCGGTAAACAATTGCGGGCACAACAAAAAACCGCCCGTCCCGGTTTCCCGGAGGGCGGCTCCCTGACATGACGGGTACGTCATGGCGGGAAGCCGGAAAGGCCGTGTCGCCGCAGGTGGAGACACATGAGTGCACACGGCACGGCGACGGCGGTGCGCCACGCCTCTCGCCTCTGCATGTGCGTCATGCTCTCTCCTCGGTTCGTTCGTGTGGAACCATCATCAGGCACCGGCGCCGCGAGGTCAATGCGTTTTCCACACCGGCCGGGCCGCCGGTGACCGGGTCCGGATCGGAGCACCACCGCTCCGTCCGTTACCGCCGATTCACCGGGTATGCCGAGCGAACACCGACATCAGGACAGCGACAGCAGCGCAAACAAGCCCGACGGCGATGTACTCGAAATAAGTGACGCCGACGATGAACGCCACCACCGCGGAAAGCACCGCAGCCAGAGCGAGCACACCGGCGACCACACAAGTCCGTTTGCGGCTCGTTCGCACGCGTTCTCCGTTCTCCCTGAAGGCGGCGGGTGGTGCTGTCGCCGGCGCGTCGCGCGCCCCGAGTCGACGACGTCACAGGGCCGTCAACCCGGGGGCCGGCATCGAGGTCCTTACTGCAGCTTCGCCCAATTCCGCTTGAGGGTGAATATCGAGTAAAGAAACAGCAGTGCGAAAATTACCGTCAAAACGATGACAACAGGACTATGCCAAATCAATGACATGACCACGAGGGCGATGAGCAGAACTGCCGAAAAGCTCATGAAAGCTATGCTCACAGACTTGCTCATCACGTTTGTCCTCCTCATGTTCGGCTGGTTCGACTAACCGTTGCGGCAAGCGAGCACCGCGCCACCGACGGCGCCGACCGCGGCGAAGGTCGACCCCACCGCGAGGCCGGCCGTAATGCCCCCGGTGGCGCCGGTGGCGGCCCATGTTGCCGCCGTGCCCAGCAAGGTGAAGATGGCGCCGGCGCCGGCATTTACACACCCCGCTGAAGCAGCGCCGGCGAGGTCGGTGCGATTGACGGGGTCGCCCTGGCCGTAGGCGTAGGTATTGGCTTCCTGGCCGGTGGGGTCGGGTTGGGTGAAGCGGGCGTAGACCGGGCTGTAGTGCCGGTAGCCGGTGAGGTACTCGCTGCCGGCGAGCTGGTAGCTACCGATCCAGCGAAGCCGGTTGGACGTGCCGGCCGGGCCGGTGATGCCGGTGTTGAACCCGTACGGCGTATAGCCGTACGTGCCGGTCACCGCGCCGGTGTCGTCGATCAGGGCGATGACGCTGCCCTGGTAGTCGGTGATGGCGTTGTGGTGCTTGCCCGCGGCGTCGACCAGCCCGGTGAGCTTGCCGTCGACGTCATGGGCGTAGGTCGTGGCAGCGCCGTTGTCCACGGTCCGCGAAATACCCAGCGCGGTGCGGGTGAAAACGTGCGTGACGTCGCCGGACCCGACGCGTTCGGTGATCGACGCGGGCTGGGTCTGGTCGAGGGTGTCGTAGCCGGCGGTGAACAACGTGCCGGA
Source organism: Amycolatopsis balhimycina FH 1894 (assembly GCF_000384295.1). Classification (NCBI taxonomy): domain Bacteria; kingdom Bacillati; phylum Actinomycetota; class Actinomycetes; order Pseudonocardiales; family Pseudonocardiaceae; genus Amycolatopsis; species Amycolatopsis balhimycina. The sequence continues at coordinate 4,470,929 of NZ_KB913037.1, forward strand.
ACTCGACGTGACCGAGGTCCGCTGGTTGGTGTCGCTGTAGTGGGCCTGACCACCGGGGTCGGTCGTGGTCAGGTTGCCGGCGCCGTCGTAGCCGACGGTGACGTTGTCGATCTTCGTCATCTGGTCGGCGTTGTCGACGGTGTAGGTGTGCCCGTCGCCGGCGGTGATGTTGCCGGCGTTGTCGTAGCCGTAAGTGCGAGAACCGGCTTTGGTGAGGCGGCCGAAGCCGTCGTAGGTGTTGTCGGCGGTGCCGGTGACGTCGGTGCGGGACTGCACCTGGCCGGTGTCGGTGCCGTCGGGCCGGTCGTAGTGGTAGGTGGCGACCTGCGTGACGCTTCCCGCGTTGCGCGTGACGCGGGTGAGCAGGCGCCGTTCGTAGCTGTTGGTGAACGTCGCTCCGGCATAGCGGGCGATGGTGCGGTTGCCCGTCTCGTCGTAGGTGTAGGCGGCCAGCCCGGTGCCGTCGGCCTTGGCGATCGAGACGACGTGGTCGAGCTTGTCGTAGCCGTAGACCATTTTGACGCCGTTGCCGTCGGTCACGCCGGCGACGCGCGAGAGCGGCATCCGCCGTCGCCGGAACCGCGAAAACCAGTGCGGCGGCAGAAGTGAACGTCAAAATGCGCAGCACAAATGGCCGCAACAATTTCCGTTGCATAATAAGGTGAATCTCCCCTCGGAACCCGCAGGTCCCACCCCAGGCAACAGGACGCCACCAGACCTGATCACACTATGGCGACAGATCACCGGCGGCAGTACATGGAAGTCGCAACCACTCGAATGCCCCAACGCGGAACACACACGCCGCGCCGGTCATTCCGGAACAATTCCCACGAAATTCGAATCGACCCGAGGCAGGCGATTCGGAAACCGTTCCGCCCGCGAAACCGCCGCGGGATATCGGAGCCCGCGAGGCATACCCGCCGAGCGGGAAGGGAGCCGCCAAGGGGGCTCGAACCCTGACCTTCTGTTTACAAGTCCGCCAGAAAACGATGTCGACAAGTGTGCTGGTCTCGTCGGGGAGGTGCCAGGCCGCCACGAGGTCGAGCGCCGGCGGACGGTCTGCGCGTCGACGTGGAGCTGGTCGGGGTGCATCGTCATGCCGCCATGCTCCCGTGGGCGACCCGCGGGTGCCGCAGATTTCTCGCGGCAGGCTCGGCGCCGTCATCGCCCGATCAACCGCCAGCGCCCGGCCGAGACGACATCCACCTTGTCGCCGCGGACCCGGATCGCCGAGTCGTCGTCGAGCAGGTAGAGCGGGAAGTCCACGCTCGCCGCCAGCCGGTCCGCCCATGCCTCGTCGCGATTGGGGAAGGACGGGGAGTCGAGGTGCGGCTTGACGTACCAGTCGAACAGCGGGCAGGCCGGCTTGATCCGCTCCTCGCCGAGGAGGTGGAGGTCGGCTAGGTCACCGAGCAGGTCGGCCGCCCGCTCGTCGAAGCGCCGGCTGAAGATCATCGAGCCGGCGCTGGTGCCGACGTACACCTTCTCCCGCAGCAGCCTCGGGAACGCCTGGGACAGGCCGGCGCGGGCGATGCTCTGAGCGAGATGGAACTGGTTGCCACCGGTGACCCACCAGACGTCGGCCCGGCCCAGACGTCCCTCCAGCACGTCCCGCGGCAGGCCGTTGAGGTCGAGCACGTCGAGCTCGCCCCAGTCCATGCCGTGCAGATCGGCGAGCGCCTCGACGAACCAGCCGTGGTCGCCGGGTTGGCCCAGCGAGGCGGTCACGATCGCGGCGACCCGTGCCTCGGCGCAGGGCTTGCCCAGCAACTCCGCGAACGCCTGCCGCAGTGTGTCGTTGGCCAGTCCGTTCGAGGTCAGCAGCATCCGCATGACCCCGATTCTGTCGCACGCCGGCCAGAAACGGCGTGACAGGCCGGTCAGCCGGTGAACAACTCGCCGATCTGGCGACCAGCGTGTTGACGAATGCGTCCGGTAGGCCGCGATGCCGCAGCCCCCAAAAGGTCCACACGGCGGAACAGCTCGAGCCCGACCGGGCGCGTTGCCTTCTCCTCGCAGCAGCACCACAGCCGGGTGCCTCGTCAGAACCTTGACGCGGCCGGTCGCACATCGGCATGAGCGAGCATGTGCGGTGCGTGCTGTTCGAAGTAGGGTGTGCAACCACCTGGGTTGTCGACACGATGTTCGGGCAGGAACACGCCGTAGGTGTGGTCAGCCCAGCCAGGGCAAGCCCTTCGGACATCTGCATCGCACGCCGGCTGTGCCGCAGACAGCGCGCGTCGGATACCGCCGACATTTTGGCGTGTCGCGGGCGACTTGGTCATCGGCATGAGCGTGTATCGCCGCGTTGCGGAACCCTTGTTGGATGCACACCTGCGGATCCTTGTCCACCGGCCCCATGGTGTGACCGGGATCACCGGAACGTGCTGGCGTGGTCGGACAGACGGTTGTGTGGAGCTAAGAATGCGGACCGGAGTACGCGCGGGCGATCACGATGCGTTCGCCGAGCTGTTCGACCGCCACGCCGGCGGGGTGTACAACCATGCTTTCCGGCTGACCTGGTCGTGGTCGACAGCCGAGGACGTGGTGGCGCTGACGTTTCTGGAGGCGTGGCGGCTGCGGTACAAGGTCGACCCGGAGGGCGGGTCGTTGTTGCCGTGGCTGCTCGGGATCGCCACGAACGTCGCCCGCAACACCACTCGCTCTGCGCGCAGATATCAGGCCGCGCTGACCCGCTTGCATGCCGACCGGGCAACGCCGGACTTCGCTCAGGATGTGGTCGACCGGGTCGACGACGTCCGTGCCGTGGCCGCGGCGCGGGCGGCGTTGGAGCGGCTTCGACCGGGTGAGCGGGATGTCGTGGCGCTGGTGGTGTGGGCCGGGCTTGACCAGGCGTCAGCGGCGCAGGCGTTGGGCATTTCCGTGGGCACGGTGCGATCCCGGCTGTCACGTGCTCGGGCGAACCTGCGAGCGACGCGTGATTCCGCGGCCGCACGGGAACGCCACGGCGCGAGCGGACAGATACAGGGCAGCCACACAACCGTGGCCTGGCCCGGACAGGAGGCACGTGATGAGCGCTGACCACAGGCGCGACGAGAACGCCGTCGCCGACGTAGCCCGGCTGCTGCCGACGCCACCGGGGCGTGCCCTGCCGGCCAGTCGCAACCACGCACTCAAGGAGCTGGTGTTGAGCGAGATCACGCCAACCCGCAACACCGTCTACAACGCACCACGCCGAAGGCTCCTACGCCGCGCGGTCCTGCTGCCCGCGCTCGGCGCAGTCGTCGCAGCCACCGCCGTCGGGGTCGTTGTCGGGGTCAACCGTCCCACCCCGGCACCGGCACCGGCACCGGCTGCGGCACCGCCCGGTGCACCAGCGGAATCGCCGGCAGTTCAGCTGCTGGCCCGTGTCGCAGCCGTCGCGGGCAAGGGACCTTCGCCCGCGGTGTCCGACACCAGCTACGTGTACGTCGACACGTTGCAGGCATTCGCGAGCGGCAGTGACACCGGCGGCAAGAACGGCAACCCGTCCCCTGACCCGGTGTCCGCAAGGCTCGGCGAGCCACGACCGCGGCAGGTGTGGAAACCGGTCGCCAACCTGTGCGAGAAAGGCTTGCTGCGTCAGAACGGCCGCGACCTGGACATCACCGCGCGCAACGGATCCTGCCCGGATCGCGGCAGCCTGAACAACCCCACCTACCGGCTGCTCGCCTCCCTGCCGACCGAACCACGCGCACTGCTGGACCGGATCTACACCGAGACCAATGGACACGGCGTCACCCCCGACCAGGAAGCGTTCGTCACCATCGGCGACATGCTCCGGGAATCCGTCGCGCCACCGCAGATCACCGCCGCGCTCTACCGTGCCGCCGCACTGATCCCCGGGGTCACTTCCGTACCCGACGCCACCGACGCCGCCGGTCGCCACGGCGTCGCCGTCGCCCGCGACGACGGCTTCGTCCGCAATGAATGGATCTTCAACGCCACCACCGACGAACTGCTCGGCGAGCGTGACGTGCTCACCAAGGACAACCCCGGCCGCGGCCGGGCGGGCGACCTCGTCGGCACGACCGCGATCATGACCAAAGCCATCGTCGCCGGTGTCGGTCGGACATCATGACCCGGCCACGCCGGTAGATCCGACAAGTGATCGTGCCGTGCGCGGGTTGGCAAGCGCACGGCACCATCACGCCGCGCAACGGATTCCCGATTTACGGGTGGTAACGCCCCAGGACCTCGGTGATCTCCCCGGCGCCGTTGAACGTCAGTTGGGGCGCGTAAGGCGGGGAAGGCAACGCCAGGAACTCATCCCGGCCGCACGGGACCGCGCCGAGCCCGTTCCACCCCACCTTGATCTCGGTCGGCGTCCCGCAGCCCTGCGCCGTGCGGATCACCGCGTCAGGGGCGAGCTTCGACACGTGCGGGGTCTCGGAAAGCGGGTAGACGGCAGAGTTGTTCTCCTCCGCCCGCCGGTACTCGCCGTCGACCCACTCGATGGTGCCGTCGGGGTGGGTCGCGGTGATCACCGCGACGTCCACCGAGGTCGGCATCAGCCACCACACCCCCGCGCCCACGACCACCGCCGCGGCCAATGCCGCCCAGATCCAACGCTTCATTCCCCGCTCCTCGATCGGTGATCACCGTCTTGACGCCGTGACCGGCACCGGGGTTGCGTGCGGCTCTTGGACAAGGGGAGCCGGCGAACCCCGAACTTGCGGAGCGTTGCGCGGCGCCTGACTCGTGGAATGCTCGGTTCGGTCGGAAGGCGACGGTTCAGGACTGCCCCGGCCTGACGGCCACGTCTGTCTACCAGCCCTGCCGCCCGGCGGGTTTCAAACGAGCAGCACACGGGCCGTTCGGCACAGCAGAGCAAACGGAGACGCAACGGAGCCCCCACCGATCACTTACGACAGCAAACCCTGCCCAATTTCAGGAAAAGCGCAGGTCAAATGCCTCTTTTGCGGAGCCGCCAAGGGGGCTCGAACCCCTGACCTTCTGTTTACAAGTCCGCCGTGCACTAGTATCGGCGAGTGTCACCAAGTGCCACCGGATGCAAATAAACGCAGGTCAGCCAACGTCTTCAGCGCCTTTCAATGTCTTCAAGTGTCGTCAAGTGTCAAGCACTACTCAAGCAACGGAGCCCCATCGGAGACGGAGCTGCCGGCTGGGCCGATCCAGCCTGCGTTCCGGGCTCGCTTCTCCTCGCTCACGTCCACCTGTCACGTGGTGTGACGTTAGTTCTACGCGACGTATGCGACGCTGAGCCGTTCATAGAAACTCGTGCGCGGCGACGAGCGCGGGTTCGGAGGCCCGGACTGGGCCTCCCGGACGGGGCGAGCTGGCGCCGAGCGTGCAGTGAACCGGCATCCCGGCCAGGGGGCGGCAGAGCATCCGAACGTCCGACATACGCACGAGTAGCACGAGTCGGGCCGACTGGTCGACCCGCGGTGCAAATCGGGCGGTGCGCCGTCATCTCCGCAGCAGGCTGGCTCGTCCGTTCGCCGGCCGGGCGGCTCGATCCCGGCAGTTCCTTAGCGACCTTGAAGCGATCGTCGGTGCGCTTGCCGCGGTCACCGCAGCTGCAGGAACCACTGGGCAAGACCGGCCCGTTCACCGCAGCCACCCAAGTACAACGCCGAGAAGATCCCTCAGGGTAGCGCACCTTAGATCCGGTCGGTCTGCGAATTACTTCCACGCCAACCACCTTTGGCACATACTCACGATTCGCAGATTTCCGAATTCCACCCAGCGGGCAACGCTTTGGCCAATATGAGCCAATGAGGTAGCATCAGTGCAGGAAAACCGAGGCGGCGACCGATGGTGACGACACCGGCCGCCGCCTGCGGCTGTTCGACGAGGGTTACCGGCGCACCAGCTTGGCGGTCATCCGGATTCCGATTGCGGCGAGCCTGGCAGCCTTGGCTGCCAGGCCGTTGCCGTCTTCGAGGCAGTCAGCCGAGGCTGCTACCTCCAAGAGCAGCGCGAGACCGTCAAGCAGTCCCGCCAGTCGTACCCGGAAATGCCAGCGGTCCTCGTCAGCATCCGCGCCAGCCATGACCCATCTCCTCACTCGGCGCAGGTGACCTTGCGATGCAAGGTCGGCGACCCCGCGCCGGATCCGGTCACGCGCGGGGGCGCCTCCGAGTGCTACAAAACGATCACAACGGCTTGGACGCCAGCTAAAGATTACATGGCTCAACGCCCGCCGACTAATATCAGCGAGCGGAATCAAAAAGGCATCCAAAAAAGGACAGACTTCCGGCCTTATTATGGGAACCTTTTGGGCGTCATGTTTTATGATGACCGGTCTGCAAAGAAAAGAAAAGGCTCCAACGTCAGATTTAACCCGTTTGCAGTAGCGGGCGTGATGCCACCGCAACCTTTCTTTCCGCTTATCGAAATGAATCTTCCATTCAAGTTAAGGCAATGCACGCTGAACCACCTGATCGGACTAACCGCGCGCGACCTCATAGACGTGGCGCGTACTCCTGCATCGCAGGGTTACCGCCAAGTTTGCTTGTCGGGATACCAGGTTCCGGCGAGAGGAGTCAGCTACAGGAGCGGCGTGATGGACACATCGGCGAGCTCAAATGCGCCAGCGAGGGTGCTCAGGTTGGTCGGCAAAACGCCGACACCGCGGGCAGCAATGGCGCACCCTCGGATGCAGCCATCGGCGGGTACTTCGAACCGGCGGGGAAACCGTACTGGCGTACCGGCGTCGCTCGGCTTCGAGATGAACGACCTTGTGCGTGAACTCGCCAGGCAAGGGCCTATTCACCGCGAGGAGCACGAGGTCGACCAGATCCTTGTAGTGGGCCGAGGTGCCAGTGCGGTCGGCACCGTATCCGAAGTAGAGGGTGCAGAGCTGGTCGCTGACGACGTCCTCGAGCGGCTACATCCGGACCTCGGGCCAGGTGGCGCCGCCGCTGGGGAACGCGGCGGGCAGCGGCTCGACGATGTCCGATCCGCGGGGGACGCTCTCCTGCAGTGACAACGTCGACACTGGTCGGCGGGGCCACGGTAGGTACTGCCGCCGTGATCGTGGCTGGTAGCCGCGGTACCTATCGCTGGCAGGAGAACTGGATCTCTCGCAGCCGGGCCGCTACGCCATCGAACGCCAGATCGCACACTTCAAGCATCGCGTCGCGAGTTGCGGAGGCGGACGGTCGACGACCCGAAGGTGGGCGTGCCGGTGTTCGACCACCTGCGCCGGCGCGGCCGCGACGAGCCCCGCATCACCTCAGCGAAGACCGTTCGCGCCATCCTGCCCAGGCTCTCCGCGCTCGCCGTCCGCCACGGCACCCTTGACGCGAACCCCGTACGGGAGATCGGCCGAGGACATGTCGATGCCAAGCACGACCGCCGGGATTGGACTATCGGGCTCGTCCAATCCCCCCGTCACGGGGCAGCTCATCTTCGAAGTCGCAAGACGCCACAGCCGCGTAGTCATTCCCCCACAAGATCTCGAGAAGGCGGCCGATCAGCCAGACAATCCTGGCATGGTCGGCCCTGTCCGACGATTCGGCCTCGACCAGGGTAGGCCAACGTACGAAGTCGTCACCGGACTGATCCAGGGGAAGTCGATCGTCATTTCTCAGCACCTCGAGCAGAGTTCTCTCCACCGTCGCAGTCCTCGCATCGAAATCAACACCCAGACCGGCCGACAAGACACCGACGACAGCATCGACGGAGTCTGCTCGCACGTAGATCTTGCAGAATTCATACGATTTTTCTGTCATCACTTCGGAACCTCGATGAACGGCGGATTGTCGAACTGGCCACCGATCTTCACAATGGACAAGTCAACGTCGATACCCAACTGGGCCGCGATCTGCCTTCGAAGACCGCTCAGGCCAGCTTCTCCAGCCTGGATTTTTCCGCTTTCAATCGCACGTTGCATGGTTCGCTCTTTCGCACTTCCCGGGTTGGGGGTCTTGAAACGATCTCTGATCAGACTATCAAACTCGCCAGGACTCACCCGGACGGCGAAGTCGATGTCCGACGCTTCGCCGGCGGTCCCGGCCGCGCGGCTACCATGGACGACCACTTGCCCCCGGTAACCCGCCGCATCCAATCCTGTCCGCAGAGCCTGGCCAGCTTCCGCGAATTGCCCGGAAGAGAGCCCCTGAGGAACGTTCGAGCCACCCGCAAGGCCACCGCCCAGGAGGAGCATGATGCCGCTGAAGATCTCCGCGAGCGCGTCCGATCGATGTTGATCGATCTCCGCCTGAGCACACTCGCTAAAGTGCTCCACACAGTACATCGCCGCAATACCCTTGCTGCCGGCGAGGTCATCCGGGTGCTCTCGCAGGTATTTCCACGCATGCCAGCACGCGGTTTGACCGAAGCACAGACTCCCCGTTGATCCGTCGGAGTTGTCCCACGTCATGGGAGACCAATAGGAGGTATTGGACGAATTGGAGTAAATCTCCAGCTGCGCCCGGACCTGATTCGCGTTCGTCGTGGCGGGAGAGTGGTGCGATACCCAATTTCGCCTGGCATCCCGAGCTTGACTGCAGGCAGACCCTCGCTTGCAGCCACTGTTAGCCGCGATATTCCGGAAGCTGTCAATTGATTGTTGGCTGTACCCGCGCTGTTTCATGAAGTAGGCACGGTTGTCGATGTAGTTGGGGTCTGACATCGCCTCGCCAGTACCACAAAGTACGCCGTCGGGGCCGCACGCTGCGCCCCACATCAGGCCGCTTGGGTCGCTGAACGAGATCGGGCTGTTGTTTCCGTAGCTGTACGCGTTGAGAGCCTGCGGATTGCCAGTGTCCAGGGACGAGTCTGGAGTCAAGAACCTTCCGGTAAGCGGGTCGTAGTCGCGGGCGCCCAGGTGGGTCAGCCCGGTCGTGTTCTCGTAGCCGCCCACGAACCCGTGCTTGTCCGGCCATGTCGACGGCGGCGTTCCCCGGGTCGCGCCGTACGGGTCTTGCCAGCGCCTGGACACCGCGAGGTTGCCCGCATCGACCGTGGCGTACGTCGTGCCCTGGTGATCGGCCAGTTTCCAGCTCAACCCGGTCGAGGACACGCGCGTCGCGATGGCCTGGCCGTTGTAGCTGTAGAACCGCGTACCTGAAGCGAAGATGGCCCCGGTGGGGACGAACAGCTCCATGTCCCCGACCGACAGGGTCGTTCCGCTCGGGTCCTTCGTGATGAGGATGTTGCCGTCGGCGTCGTAGAGGTAGCTGCTGTCCGCGCCGTTGGCTTCCTTCACTGTGGCGACGCGACCTTCGGCGTCGTAGGTGAACGTCTGCGCGGCGCCTGCGGGGCCGCGTGTCTCGGTGCTGCCTGTGCCCGTGTAGCCGTAACTCGTCTGGGTCGTGCCGCTGGGCCCATCGGTTGTAGCCGTCTGGACGGCGTGGGGGTGTTTCTGGCCAGGGTCGGGGTACGTCGAGGCCGTCGTGATGTCGCCCGACGGGGTGTGCTGGACCTGGGTCTTGCGGTTGCCGGTGTCGTCGAAGGTCCAGGACGTCCAGTACGGCGCAGCACCATCGATGCCCGCCGTGGTTGGTTGACCAGCGCAGTCACCTGAGGACGGCGTCCACGCTTCCGTGAGCCGCTGCAGGTAGTCCTGGCGGAAGCACTGGACGTCGGCCTTAGTCGCGGGCGGCGTGTCGGCGATCTTGGTCAGGTTGCCGACCTGGTTGTAGGTGTAGACGCGGTTGGCGATCCAGTAGTCCGATTGCGTGGAGCGCTGTGCCTGGACCGTCTTGAGCTGGTTGGTGCCGTCGGCGTAGGTGTTGGTCACCGAGACCTGATACGGGCTGGCGTCGTCGTTGAAGTTGGTGCGCAGCGCCTGGCCCAGCGGGTTGTACGAGGTCAGGGACACGAGGGTGTTGCCGCCGCCCGAAGCATTGGCGGCGAGCATGGTTTTCGGCGAGCCGTTGTCGTAGTAGGTGAGCGACAGTTCCTCGGCCGGCAGGCCACCCGCAGCGGGAGTGTTCATCGTCCGCACGGCACCTGTATTGGCGTTGTAGGTGATCCCGAACTGGTAGGTGTTCGACAGCCCCTTGTCGCCGGGCGGGATGGTCACCTTGCTGCCCGTGGGCCGGCCGGCCATGTCGTAGCCGGTGGTCTCCTTGATGTAGGCCTTGGTGCCGACGTAGCGGGTGGAGGCGGTGGGCTGTCCTGGAAGCAGGGTGTCGTAGGTCCAGCCGGCGATCTTCGTGCCGGTCGTCGCGGGGCCGTCGTACTCGGCGGTCTTGCGGCTCAGGTTGTCGTAGGTGTAGCTGATCAGCCGGTTGCGCGCGTCCGTGGTGGTCAGCAGGCGACCGGCGGCGTCGTAGGTGAACGTCGTCCGGCCCGTGTCCGGGTCGGTCGAGGCGATCTTGCGGTCTTTCAGGTCGTACTCGAAGGACCAGACGTTTTTGCCGGTCGTGTCGGTGACCGTCGACTGCTTACCGCTGCGGGTGTAGGTGTACGTCGTGGTGTCGGCCGGTGATCCCGGTGTGTACTTCGTCGGGTCCTTGTACTGCAGCAGCTGGACGGTCTGGCCGAGTCCGTTCTTGATCGTGGTCGACGCGGTGCCGCCGTCCGGCGGGATCGTGGTCGTGCGGTCGCCGTCCGCGATCGTCGTGGTGCGCCACTGCTCCACGGCGTGCAGCAGGTAGGCACTGGCCCGCGGACTGCCGGCGCTGTCGAAGGTGGCCAACGTCGTGTTCGGAACCGACGCGTCGTCGGTGACGTACAGGGTGGCCGACGGGGCTCCGCTGTTCCAGTAGGCGTTGTGGGTCTTGTACGTGCGGCCCTGGGAATCGTAGAAGGTGTCGGTGATGATCCGGCCGGGCCCGTCGTCAGTGCGCGGTGCCTGGGTTTGGATGGTGCGGCCGAGACCGTCGACGAGCGTGTACGAGATCGCGTACTGCCCGTTCGCAAGCAGGTTCTGGGTGGTGACGTTGCTGACGCCACCGGCGTTGCGGACGCTGTAGCTGTAGATGACGTCCGCCGGGCCGTTCAGCGCCTTGCTGTGACCGGGCTTCCACACCGACAGCACACGGCCAAGAGCGTCCTGGGTCGCGTCGGTGCGCAACCCGCTCGCGTCCTTGCTGGCGACGGTGATGCCCGAGGCGGGGTCGAGGTACTTGGTGGAGGTGAACTTGGGCGCGTTCGCGGCAGCGCTGACCGGCGGTGCGGTGGTGTCGACCTGCGTAACCGGGCCACCCTCTGCCGGGGTGTACGACGTTGTGCTGGTCAGGCCGAGTGCGTCGGTGGCGCTGACCGCCCGGCCGTACTTGTCGTACACGGTCGTCGCCGCAGGCGACTTGATCTTCTCCGCACCACCCGTCGGCCAGTCGTCGAGACTGTCGATCTGGGTGATATTGCCTTCGGTGGGTGCCGCGCCGAAGGCCTGTTTGTCGAAGTAGGTCCGGCTGTCGCTGATGATGTTGCCGGGCCCCGGTGGATTGGTCTTGTCGTCGCAGACGCCGGAGATCTTCCGCACCTGGCTGGAGGAGTTCAGCAGCCAGGCGGTGGTGTTCTCCAGGTACGTGGTGAGAGTGCAGCTGGTCTGCTTCGGGTCGCTGGTATCGCCTTCGGTCTGCACCGCGGTCGCGAGCCCGTACTTGCCGTGGGTGGTGTGCGTGCGCGACACCCGCCAGGTGCTCGTGGTGTCCAGCCAAGTCCGGCTGCGGGTGGTGTCGGTGCCGGTGTAGGCCGCGGTGCGACCGTCAGCGTCGGTCGCGGTCGGGTCGGACACCCACGGCTCAGTCAGGGTGCCGCTCACGGCCTGGCCGTCGCGGTAGGTGACGGTCTCCCGGGTGACGCCGGCGACCTCCTTGCGGTCGGTGAACGACTCGTGCCAGTTGGGACTGGTGACCGTCGCGCCTTCCATACCGCGCAGGTAGAACGTCTCGGTGACCACCGGAGGCCCGGACGGGTCACCGCCCGCCGGGCCGAGCCCGGTGGTCGTCTTGACGTCGCCATAGCCGCGCCACTGCGACCACGTCCGGTACTTCGGGTCGCTGAACGGGTCGTCGTCGTAGTGCCACGCCGCGCCGCCGAGGAAGTCGTAGTGGGTGACCTTCTGCTGCGGCTGCTGCGTGGTGTTCGCGTCCTCGATGACGTCGGTGACCCGGAACTTGGTGAAATAGTCCAGCACCGGATCAGTTGCGCCCGGCGGATTCCAGTACACCGGGTAGCACGACAGTGTGTTGTTCTTCAGGTTCGCCGGATCGGGCATCGGCCCCGCGGGCTTGCACTCGGGGTCGGCGTACTTGACGGTGGTGTAGCCGCCCTGCGGGGTGGTGATGGCGTCGATCCGATTGCGGCTCAGTGCGGTGTACTGGGTGTTGGCGTTGACTCGGTTGGCCATCGCCTTCGGGTGGAACGTCGTCGCGGGCAGCGTGATCGCCGAGCCGACGGTGTTCGAGCTCGCGATCTTCCCGGTTTCGGTGATCGAGTCCAGCCACAGCGCCGTCTTGTTCCCGTCGGTGGTGGGTGGGAAGGACTGCGCGAGCGCCCACTCCCGGACGGGTTTCCACCCGGTGCCGCCGTCGCTGACCTGGGTGGTGAGCTTGGTGTAGCGCTTGCGTGAGAAGAAGGACGGTGAGTTGTAGACGCAGACCGCACCCGAGGCGCAGATCGTCTCGGACGGCACGTCCGGCCACGACGTCGCGGTCCCCGAGTTCAGCTGACTGGGGTCGCAGGTGATGGTGCCGCTGGGGAAGCACCGTTCGGCCGTGTCGAACAGTACTTGCGCAGGGGCGTGGCTGAAGGTGTCGGCGACCTTGGTGTTGAAGCCGTACTCGATCTTCTGCAGGTAGCCGCTGCGGGTGTAGGGCGTGCCGGGGTTGTTGGCGGTGGAGGCGTTGCGGTTGAGCCCGTAGTAGTTGGTCTCGGGCTGGTAGTAGTACGCGATCGCGTTGCCGTGCGGATCGACGACGTAGTCGAGGTTCCAGCGCCACGCCCGGTTGCACCAGGACGCCGCGTAGGTCGCGGCGTTGCACGGCTCGAGGTTGTTGTTGCCGAACACCGGAACAGTCCACGTCGACTGGGTCTCCGCCTTGCCCGCGGCCCAGCCGGGCAGGTGGTTCAGGCCGAAGAAGTACTGGACGCCGTCCGGTGTGGTGACCTTCCAGTACTCGCCGAACTTGTCGCCGTTGACGCCGCCGGTGAGACGTTCCACCCTCGTGCCGTCGTCGTCCTTCGGGTGCCAGGTCTGGGTGTTCTTGTCCAGGATCAGATCACCGTTGGCGCCAGCGAAGGAGATGGTAGCGTTGTCGTTGTACCAGCACAGATCACCGGTCTTGGTCTGGCCGTTGTTGCCGCCCAGGTCCTGGCCGCAGCCCTTATAGCGACGTTCGATGAACCCGCCACCCGAGAGACTCCACCCGTCACCGACACCTGAGGCCTGGTTGTTGGTCGCCGAAGTCAGCCCGTCCACCGAGCTCGACGAGTAGTTCAAGCTGACCGACGGGCCCGTCCCGCCGAGCGCCGCGGGCGTCCCGATCGGGTACGAGTAGTCGAAGTCCGCCGACGAACCACCCGCCGACCAGGAGCCGGCCGGCTTGAGGTCAGTCGCAGTGAAATCGCCGCCACCACTCTTGGTGTCGGCTTCGGCGGCCACCAGCATCGAGGTTGCTGCGGGGGCAGCAGCGCTCTGCCGCGATCCAGCCGGCGCCCCGGGCAGCGTGACGTCGGCGGCCACGTGCCGGGTCCGGGTGTTGTTGTCGGAGGTTAGCGGGCTACCGACGTGGCACTCTGGCTTGTCCGTGGTCGTCAGCAGGCAGGACGGGTACTGCACGAGGTGCAGGCGGCCGCCGAAGTCACCGCCGTAGGCGTCGCCGAACGACCGGTAATCGATGTCGACGTTCACCGGTCCGCTCGTGTCGCCGAGGACCGGCTCCACCTTGACCAGCACGCCCTTGATCCCGGCCTTGGTGGTCGTGGCCTGGTCCAGCGTGCTGATCCGGACCTTGCCCGGGGTGGGCCGGGCCTCGGCTGTCTTCGCCTGCGACCGTGCCACGGCGACGGCCTGCCCGGCGGGCACCTTCGCCGCGGCCCCCACGGGGAGATCGACATCAGCGGTGGCGGCTGCTGGCCAGCTGACCTTCGCGGGGCTGCTCGGTCCGGCCGGAGCCACCGGTGTCGCACGGAAACCGCCGTCGACGCCGTCAACGGAGCTGGTTTGCTGCAACGGGGGAAGATCCCAGCCCAGCCCGTGCCAGCCCCCGGCCGCGGCTTCCGCCGCCGCGGTCTGCGCCGAACCCACCAGCACGACGGCGAGACCGAGGGCCAGCGCTCGTCTGCTTCTGGTGAAGCGCACGAAGCCACGCGAGTGAGTCATGTCTGCCTACCTAAGTCTGGTGGGCGCTCGACGCGCCGAAGCCGGTGCTAGTGGGTGACGCCGAAGAGGTTGCCGGGGTCGTCGGCCCGCTTGTCGAAGTTGATCCCGGCGGTGCCGCGGAGACCGGAGTACACCCGCACCCCCGCGACGCCGCCGTTGAGGTTGTTGGTGCGCTGCCCGGTCCAGATCCCGCTGCCCATCAGCAGTCCCCCAATGCTGGCCCCCACGTCCACACCGGTGGCGTTCCCGGACGCGGTGTAGAACTTCCCGCGTTGCAGCTCGCCGTTTACGTAGAGTGACATCGTCTTAGTGGCGGCGTCGTAGCTCGCAGCGAGGTGGGTCCACTGGTTGTCGACCGCGTCGAGGTCGCTGTACTCCGTGGACGCGAACACGCCGCCGGCGTTGGGCACGGTCAGGATCAGGCTCCACGCCCCGTGATCACGGCCGTTGGCGTCCTTGTAAGGGCGGTAGCTGAGGAACAACGGCGAGAACTGTGCCTCGTCGGTACTGATCAGCGTCCGCGTCGCCGGGTCGACCTGGCCGGAGGCGGCGACGTCGGCCGCGGTCCAGGTGTGCTTCACCCAGCCTTCGACCGTGAACGACTTGTCCGTGCGCAGGTTCGCCGGCCGCGGTCCGACGAGCCGGCCGGTCCAGGTGTTGTCGAACTGCGCGGCGCAGCCGGTCGGCGATCCGCTGCCGTCCGTCTCGGTCGTGAGTGACACACCACCGCTCGCCGCGGCCGTCGCCTGCGCGGCGGTGTCGACATAGCGCAGGCCGTTCATCGCCGCGATCTGATCGTCGGTGAGATCCCTCGACCAGACCCGGCCCTGGTCGAGCACGCCCTTGAACAGGTTCTTCGCACCTGGCTCAGCGCCGAGCAGCAGCGGTCCGTTCGCCGTCCACGGCGCGCCCGCGGTGGCATCGGCTTCGTGCTTCCCGTTCACCGAGAGCCGAAGGCGCGATGCGGTGCTGTCGAACGTCGCCGTGAGCAAGGTCCACACCCCCGCCTGCGGCACCGAGGTACCCGTCGCCCACGTCATGGCCGCCGCGGCGTCGTCGGCCGGGGACATCCCGAACGCCCAGCGATTCGCCGCCTTGTCATAGCGCAGGACGAAGTTCGCGGCGTGACTGCCGGCCAGGGACAGCACGGTGTAACCGGCGTTGAGGTCGGTGGGGTTCACCCAGGCGGACACGGTGAAGGACTCCGCGGTGTTCACCACCGGACCGCTGGTGGACCCGTAACCGGTGGCACCGTCGAGTTGCAGACCGCCGCCGCCGTGACCTGGTACCCATGCGTATCCGCCGGTGAGGGTGATGGTGTTGCCGTAGCCGGTGCTGTCGGCCGCGGTGTTTCCGCTGGTCTGCCCCAGTGCCCAGCTCGCCTGCAGCGACGGGACGCGGGAGGTCGCGGAAATCAGCTCCGGCCCACAGCCTTCGGCTAGGCCGTAGTTCGCCAGGGGAACAGCGACGCCGGCCAAGTCGTGGACATCTTGTCCGGACAGCGTCCGCTGCCACACCTGCAGGTCATCGAGCGACCCGTGGAAGAAGTCGGCGCGAGCCCCGGACCACTTCGTCGCGCCCAGCACCGCCGGTCCCGTCGCGGCCCACGGCTGGGCGATCACCGTGCTCTGCTTCGCGCCGTCGACGTAGAGCGTGGCGACCTGTGTCGACGCGTCATACGTGCCCGCCACATGGGTCCACACCCCGATTTGGGGCGGCTTGCTGGAGAAGGCCCAGGCGGCCGCCGGTGTGGCCGAATCTCCTGTCGTGACGCGCATCGCCCAGGCGTTGTTTTCCTTGTTGTACTGCAGCGCGAACGGCATCGCCTGGGTCCCGTCCTGCGCGATGACGGTCTGCGAATGCGTCGTATCGGCGAGCTTCGCCCAGGCTGCCACCGTGAACGACTTCGACGGGTCCAGCACCCGGTCGCCGGTCTGGGCGTAGCCGCTGGTGCCGTCGAGGGTGATCGCGCCCTTCACGCCGTCGCTGTAGCCACCGGTGTCGGGGTGGGTCCAGCTGGTGCCGTGGTTGTAGCCCACACCTCGGGTGACACCCCCGGACGCGGTAGCCGGATGGGTCGGCAGCGTCGCGTTGTCCGGCGTCGACGAGGCACTGTCGATCAACGCCGTGCCGGACGGTTCGTCGGCTCCCCAGGCGGCGACCAGGTTCTTGCCGGGGGTCAGCGGCTGGACGTGGTAGGAGCAGGACGGCGGGTCCAGCGTGGGGTTCGACTCGGGGAGCACCACGCACTGCGCGTCCGGGCTCGGCATCCCAGCCTTGTTCACCGACTTGATCTTGATCAGGTTCTGGTTGCCGCTGAGCGCGGTCGCCTTGATGCCGCCGACCGCGACCATCTTCCCGTTGGCGTCCGTCGACTGCGTCGCCGGAACACTCGGCGAACCTTGGACCTGCGGCTCGGAACCATCGGTCGTGTAGATGAAATGGTCGATGTCGTAGAAGTTGTCGGTCGCCATCCCGGTCCAGATGCTGAACTCGACCGGATCACCCTGCACCGCCGGATGCGTCCACGACGGCATCGCCACCACCGGTTGCGCCGGGACCTTGCTGTCCACGGTGAACTCGCAGTTGCCGACCCAGTTCGACGACAGCTCACCGTCAGATGCCTGCATCGACCAGTTGTAGATCCCGTCCTCGTTGATCCACCCCGCCGGGACCGCCGCCAGCTGCGCGGTCGCCTGCTGGTTCTGACCCGGCGTGCCCACCGCGACCAAGTTGGCGCCGTTGTCGTGCGTGTACACGTTGTGCCCCAGCGCGCCGTAGGCCACCGCGAACTTCGCTAGCAGCGTGCCACCGTCGGGATCGGACACCTTCCCCGCCAGCTGCGGGTTCTTCGTGTACACCCACGGCCGGTTCGCCCCGCTCGTGCACGGCAGCAACCCGTTCTGCATCGACAGCGCCGTCGGCAGGTTCGGCGGGGAGTCGTAGTTCACCTGCAGATAGGGGTTCAGCGCGAACCGCCGCCAGGTGGCCACACCGCCGCCCTCCCCGTCCTCCACCAGCGCCAGCGACACGTTCGGCCAGCGGCCCGCCGCCGCGTCCTGCGCGGCGTGCGTCGCGTTGAACTGCCCAGTGACGTCCGGCGCGTTGCCGCAGTTGGCCACGTTCACCGACGACATGTAGTAGCTCCAGCCCGGCTGGTGCGCCCACGTGATGTCCCCACCGAACGGGCCGGTCAGCCACAGGTCGGTGTCCGCCGCGTTCGAGCAGTTGTGAGTGTGCGTGACCGTGGTGTTCAGGCTCGCCGAATGCACGACCGTCCCGGCGATCTGCGCGGTGTTCATCTGCAGGTACGACCGCGACGTCCCCGCCCTGTCATCGGTCTCGTAACCCGCTTTGAGATCGGACAGGTCGCCGTCGGAGGCGTTGTAGTTGTGCGCGTCCGAATACCCGGACTGCACCACCGCATGCGCCTGCATCCCGCAGGTGGAGCACAAGGTGTCCGGGTCGAGGGTCACCGGGTACCGCGTCGCCGGATCGGCCAGGAACGCCTGGTCGGGTGAGATCACGACCGTGTCCGAGGAGAGCGTCACACCCATGACCGCCTCGCGGCGGCCACCGCCCTCACCGAGCTGCCGCTCGGCTTCGGAGCCCGCGCCGGAGGAGTCCCACATCCGCGACGCGTCGCCGGTGAAAACGACCGCTCCGGTGTCGTCCTTGACCTCCAGGCCGTCCGAAGGCTGGGCACCGGAGGTCGGCGTGGCGCGTCCGGCGCCCGGCGCGACGGACACCGTGGTGTTCTTGGTGTGCAGCCCGAACGGGATGTCACGCAGCCCGGGGTTCTGTGCGGCTTCCCGGGTCTTGACGACGAGGTTCTCGGTGTAGCCCTCCGGCAGCGCGCGGACCGTCAGGTCGACGCCCGGGAGCACCTCGGCGTAGGTCGCGGTGTCACCGGACAGCGACGGTTCCGGGAGGTCCTTCGTCCACTTGAGACCGACCTCCTTGCCCGCCTCGCGCGCCTGCACGATCGGCGTGGCCACGGAGCCGGTGCCACCAGCGTTCAGCGCGAGGTCCAGCACCGTCGCCTTCGGTGTCACCGACCCGTCGGCGTTGCGGACGAGCGTCGTGTCGATCGGTGTCCAATCCGGACCGTGCTTGACCCGCACGGGGTGCGTGTATTCGGTCAACGTCCACGAACCGTTTGGATTCGCCACCGTCTGCGACGTCTCCGTGGTCTTCGACGTGACCAAGATCTGTTTGCCGGCTTCACGCGCCCACGCGGTCGCCGTCGCCTCGTCCTGCGCCTGGTCAGGCACCGAAACCGCAGCCGACACGACCGGCGCCCCCAGCACCGGCAGACCGAAGACGCCGACGCCAGCAGCCAGGAAAAGCGCGCGCCAACGCACACCAAAAAACCCCACGAGATCCCCCTCGCCCAAGAGCACCAGCACACAGCCGGGCCCCCGACGAACCCAAGATCACCCTGACCGATCAGACCGCGAAAAGGAATAGGCCAAGCGGGGTATTCACCTCAAACCCACCAGCCTAGCGAAATGCCCATACCTCATAAATGGTCGCTTACAGTCAAATAGGACACACCCGTGCAGGTCGACCAGGTTCTTATTGCACCTCTATCCAGGAACGCCTGCAATTAACCCACCATGACGTGCCGCTGCGCGCGATGTCAGAGGACGCGAACCGACGGTGTCGGCGAGCACACGGCGCCGCCGCACATCTCGACGAGCGTGTTGACTTGGCCGACCGGAGCCAGGACGTACACGGTGCCCGACCGCGGCATCCCGCAGACCCGACATAGGCCCTCGCACCACGTGCGTCGGCCCATTGGCTGTCGAATTTCCAGAGACCCCGTCCGGCCTGGGAAGCTCAGCGCGCGCTCTTCCACCACCCAGCGACAGCGGGCGCCAGACGCGAGCCGACTGGGTCGCCGCCGCTCTGAGTCTCGCGTCGCTGACGTTTCCGGGGTCAGGGTCTGCCCAAACTCTGGGAGAATTCGCCGTAACACTTGGTCCGCGGGTCGATCAGTTCTTCGACGGTACCCACCTCGTCCGGCAGTTCTCGCAGTAGGCCCCGTCCCGAGTGCGGTCATCGGATGTCAGGGCGGCGCCGCAATGAGGGCAGGTGGCGAGTGCGCGGGGGTTTTTGTGGGTCAGGGTACGTTCGGGAACGGCGAGCAGCTCGTCGTCACGCCGACGGCGGGCCGCATCGGCGTCGAAATCGTCAGCCGCCTGCGCAACGGACTTCTCCAGGCTGGACAATTGCAGGAGTGCCGCTTTCACGGAGGACCACAGTCGACTTATCGGACCAGACAGTTCCGGTAGTTCGGAGTTCACGGAGATTGCTCGCAACCGGGCCGCGAGGGCGGTCAGCTCGGTCGAGATCGCGGCGGTGTCGACCGGTTCTGTCGTCGCTGCGGGTTTGCCGGGTGTGCTCGCCCCGACGATCCGGCCGATCTCGGGAATATGGTGGTCGAGGTCGTGGCGAAGGAGACTGATCGCTTCACTGAGCCGAGCGGCAGTGACTCCCGGCCGATCCGGGATGATCCGGGCAGCCTGTTCGAGTGCCCCGGCCGCCAGTGCGAGGTCGGCGGCGACCTCTCGCACATGGAATCTCAGCAGGCCATCACCCATACCCATTCCTATCACGGCGGCGGCAGGAAGGGCGGCACGTCCTCCCCCATCGTGCGGGCAGCCTCGGCCAGCTTGGCTTCGATCTCGAGGACCTGTTCCTCGGTGAACCCGCGACGAAGCAGTTCTCGCATGATCTGCCGCCGGGATGCGCCACGCGTTGCTTGCATGATGTTACGCACGAAGGCCTTGATCTCGGCCCACCAGTGGTGGTCGTTCTCATCGTCGTTCTTCGGCGGCTCGCCGGACGGCATCCCGCCGACACTGCCCAGGGCGAGCAGCCGGGCGAGGTGAATGGCGAGCTGGCGGGTGTTGCCCGCCAGCCGCTCGCCTTGGACTGCGAGGACAATGCCAGTGCCCAGCTGTGCGACGTCGTCCAAGGCTCGTGCGGCATCTCGCCACGCGGCGTCCAGGTCCAGTTCACGCGGTGGTGGCGCGGTGACCGCGAGCGCCACCAGCGCCGCGAGTCCAAGAAAGGGCAGAAGAAAGTCGTCCGCAGCACCGATACCGGTCGCATCGTCGGCCACTACGCCTCCGGCGGCGAAGCCGATCGCACCCATCGCTTCGGAGCGGGATGAGCCAGCTCGGCGAAGCTGCTCGTATTCCAGCACTCGGGACTCGGCAACGGCGACCGCGGCCCGCAACCGATGGCGATCCTCCGCCTGCAGCGGGACCGACTCGTCGGCCAGCAGGGTGCTGATGGCGACCAGGCGCGCTCGCGCGCCACGCAGATCGCCGGCCACCAGCGCAGTCGTCTCCGGCATGGACAGCGAAGCGGCACCATCCGGATACGCGACCGCGAGCGACCGCGCCTCCGACAGCAATAGGCTGAGCTCGTAGGAAGCGACGGTTAACGGCGCATACGGTGGAACAATCACCTCTACGGGCTGGCTTCGATCGGACGGCGCCTGACGGGCAAGCTGTTCCAGCGTCTGCACGACGTCGCCGGCCGTGCCTGGGTTGGCCCGCATCCGGTTAACGAGTTCACTCGCCCCTGCCGTCCGCCCCAGCACCGGCATGGCTTGGCGCTGAACGGTGGCCATCAGCCCACTCAGCGCGCGATTCCCGGCGAACCGCTGCATCTGGTCGATTTCCGAGGCAACACCGAAGGCTGGCACCCGGTTCGGGGAATCGGGCGCACGCCGCTGAGAATCGGCACGCTTCGGTTCGGCCCGCGTTCGCCCTGGCACACCCGCAAGCTTCCTCCCCGACCAACCGGCGGTCAACCACTGGCAGGCGCTGGATACGGTAGCTGGAAAGTAGTGCCCTTACCGACAAGTAGGCTCCCCTTTATGCCAAGGGGTGGCCGTGGCGGGGGTAGGCTGGCTGGTGGCAGGTTCGGGTTTGGTTTGTCCGAAGGGCCGGTGTCCGGGGGCAGGCCGGTCACGCTGGATTGCAGAGTCGTCCCCGAGTGCCCTCCCGGGCCTGCCGCCTCACCTCGTTTCTGATCAGCGAGCATACGGGCGTAGACGACGTTCGATAAGCGTCGTTTGAGGGCACGCATCGCTTCCATCGAGGTCTTGCCAGCCGCCTTCTTCGAGTCGAAATAGACGCGGCCTGCGGTGGGATTACGAAGTTGGACGACGCCCATAATGTGCAGTGTCCGGTTGATTCTGCGGTTGCCGGCACGGGACAGGCGGTACCGTTGCTGTTCACCGGAGGATGCATCCAGTGGCGCGGTGCCGTTCCAGGACGCGAACCGATCACGGTTGCCGAACCGGTGGATGTCGCCGACATCGGCCAGCAGCCAAGCGGCGCCAGACGGTCCAATGCCGTCCAGCGACGTGCAGCCGCGGGCCATCACCAGCTCGCGAAGATCCTTGTCCGCAACCTTGATCTTCTTGTCGATAATCTCGAGCTCGGTGATCAGGTCGACAGCCAGCCGGCGCCGGGTCTTGCCCACAATGTCGCGCGGTTTGATCGTCGCCACGAGGGCGCAGGCCTGTGCTGCGGGCAGGAACTTCTTGGCTCCGCCGGCAAACAGCTCCAGCAGCAGCCGATGAAGGCGGTTGACTGCCTGCGTCCTGGCGCGGCCGAGCTCGTCACGGCGATCGACGAGCATGCCCATCACGACCAGCTCCGGGTCAGCCCGAACTCGGACCAAGTTCGAGGTCCGCAGCGCGACTAGGGCTACCGAGTGCGAGTCGACCGGCTCTGTCTTGCGGCCGTTGCCCGTGGCGAACACCCGCACCTGCGCGGACAGCTTCGCCGGAACGTCCAAGACTGTCTCGCCGTCGTGCACCAGCCGGTGGGCGACATGCCGGCCGACGCCGTTGCAGCCTTCCACCGCCCAGGTCCGCTCAGGGAACCGACGTCCGAAAGACAGCATTTCCCCATAGCCAGACTGGTCAGTACCGAACTTCTCGACCGTGACCACATCACCCAGTTCGGTGATCACCTCAATCGTGGCCGAACGCTTGTGCGAATCCATCCCGATAATCACCGGCATCCAGTTCTCCTTGCATCAACGTGACGATGTCAGCAAGGAGGGCACCGCTACTTCGAGCCGGGCAGACCCCTTTCCAGCCACTCCTCGCACGGTGCTCGGCGAGACGCATGCCATTAGAGAGCCACACCAATGACACCGGCGGGCAGCCGATGGTGGGAGCGACTCACCGAGCACCTGGACCAGAATCTGGCCGGACCCGGCCCTGCCGCCCAGTCTTAAGTAGCCGATGAGCGAGCACAGGGCCAGCGACGGCGCCCGACATCGGTGGCACCATGGCCTCATTCGGTGGCCAGGCAGAACACGGCCCGGCGCGGCGAACGAGTTCCCTGTGACACCCCGGCGGCGCCCGGCATAACCTGGCCCGCGACCACGGCCTCTTCGACCTGGTCCTGGCCGAAGGCCTCTTCGACTACCTCGAAGAACGCTTCGCCCGAGCCCTGATCCGCACCACTCTGTCCCGCCTGTACCGCCCCGGAAGCCCGTTCTACTTCTCCAACATCACGACCCCGAACCTCTACGCCGCCCTGATGACCCACATCAGCCGCTGGAACCTCGTCGAACGCATCCCCGCCGATGCCACTGGCCTAACGCTGTTCGCGACGGTGCGGCACGCTGACGAGCCGGGGTGATCCACGCAGTCGGCTACGTGTTCGTCGCCGACGCAGCCACGATCGTCGGTCGAGGCCTTCGATGATGCGCTAGTCCCGCTCGACGCCGTCAGCAAGTGCGGCCAGCGCCTCGTGGTAGGCCGCACCCGCACGTGCGACGACCGCCTGTTCGAAGTGTCGAACTCGACCAGGACAGTGCGCTCGGCGATTCCGGCGTCATGCGCCACGACCCGACTGCCACGGGCGAGGACCCGACCGTCCCCGGCTTTGACGGCCGGAGGGGCAGCTTGTTGTAGGCAGCCAGCTTCTCAGGGTCTGAAATGGTGCGGTAGACGCTGACCAACATCGGATCCCGCGCCGAGGCAGACCGTCCAGCTCTGCACCGGCCTGCCCTCGGCGGCCGGTGCAGAAGTCCGGCGCCTGCTCACGTTCGCCAAAGTCAACCTCGCCCCGGGCGCGGACACAAATCATGATCACAGTTCCCGCTCGCGCGCTGTCGATCTCAAGCCCGACGGCTACGAGTGCTGTGTCCACACGGGGAGTCGCTGCGCCGCAATTCCACGGCTGAACTGGGCGTCGGCGGTTGGGACGGCGACCTCCCCCGAGACCGTGGACGCCGGAACCAGCATCACCAGGCCGCAGCAAGCGCACGGACCTGGCTCCGGTATAGAGCCAGGTCCGTGGGGTCAGGTACTACGCGCTGACCGGTGCGAGCCGCCAGT
This sequence comes from Amycolatopsis balhimycina FH 1894, assembly GCF_000384295.1. Classification (NCBI taxonomy): domain Bacteria; kingdom Bacillati; phylum Actinomycetota; class Actinomycetes; order Pseudonocardiales; family Pseudonocardiaceae; genus Amycolatopsis; species Amycolatopsis balhimycina. Next base: position 4,494,559 of record NZ_KB913037.1, read on the forward strand.
GTTGCTTGGCGCCGCCCCAGCAAGCCCACTGCATGGCCGGAGCGCCCTGGTCGAGGCCGGACCCTGCTACGTCGAGACACCTCTGGCTGTTGAGTGGATGGATCTCGTAGTAGCCGTTTCCGGCATCGCCGAGGCGCCACTTCTGGTTGGCGCCGCCCCAGCAGTCCACTGCCACGACCGGAACTCCGTCTCCGTTGCCGGCAGACTCAACGTCGAGGCATCTCTGGGTGAGCTGGGACCTGATTTCGAAGTATTGGTCAATCGGAATATTGGCCTGGTGATTCGGCGCGGTACTGGCCTGAGCCATCGCTGGGCCAAAGCCGAAGAACAGAGCCAGCGTACCCACGAGAACCCCAAGGTAGCGCCTGAACTTGCTCATGATGTCGGTAACTCCTCATCGCCACGGATGTCGACACGCCGGACCCGGTGGCCTGGCCGCCTTGCTGAAGCAACACCGCAGTGGTGGACAGGTCGACGGTGCTCGCCGGATAATGGCCGGCAGCTTGCGGGATCCTTGGTGGCTGCCGGTGTCTGCCGGTGCCCGGTCTTGCAAGGCGCGTCGGTGGTGGTGAGGTCGTGGAAATTCGGCTGCTGGGAGTAGTCGAGGTCTGGGACCGCGGCAGGCGGCTGCCGGACCTCGGTACACCGCAGCAGCGAGCCGTCCTGGCGGCGCTGGCCGTGGACGCCGGCCGCCCGGTGATGCTGCAGACGCTCATCGATCGGATCTGGGATCAGGCTGCCCCGGTCGCGGCCAGACCAGCGCTGTACGCCCACATCTCTCGTCTGCGAAAGACCTTGAATCAGGCCGAAACGGTCCCGCAGGCAGGGCCGGTCCGCCAGGCGGGCGGATACGCGTTGGACATCGACCCGGATAGCGTCGACCTGCACCGGTTTCACCGGTTGACCACCGCGGCCCGCCACTCCGAGCTTCTGGTTGCCGAGCAGGTCCGCCTGCTGAACGAGGCCCTTGGTCTGTGGCGGGGGCTTCCGTTGGCTGACCTGCCCGGCGAATGGGCCGCCCGGATGCGCGAGGACTGGAACCAGCAACGGCTGGACGGCACCGTTGCGTGGGCACGAGCCGAACTACGGCTCGGCCACTACGACGAGGTGATCGGGCCGGTACGGGAACTGCTGAGCGAACACCCGCTGACCGAGCCACTGACCGCGATACTGATGCGTGCCCTGGTGGCCGCAGGCCGAGACTCCGAGGCATTGGATCGCTATTCCCTCACCCGGAGTCGGCTGGGAGACGAACTGGGAAGCGACCCCGGCCCGGAACTGCGCGCATTGCACGCTGCGATTCTCCGCGGCGAACCGTTGTCGAGCGCGAAGAGCACATTGATCCCGGAACCGGCGCCCATGCGGCCACCGGTACCCCGGCAGCTACCCGCCCATACGCCCCGCTTCGCGGGGCGCGCGAACGAACTGGCCGAGTTGGAAACCTTGCTCGAGAAATCCACGCAAGACGGCGTGGCCACGGTCGTGATCACCGCGATCAACGGCACAGCGGGGGTCGGCAAGACCGCGTTGGCGCTGCACTGGGCACACCACGTCGCCGAGCGGTTCCCGGACGGGCAGCTGTACGTGAATCTACGAGGGTTCGATCCCACCGGCACACCGGCCCGACCCGGCGAGAGCCTGCGCGGGTTCCTGCATGGCCTGGGTGTGCACCCTGAGCAGATTCCCACCACCGTGGACGCGCAAGCGGCGTTGTACCGCAGCCTCACGGCCGAGCGACGTCTGCTGGTCGTGCTGGACAACGCCCGCGATGCCGAGCACCTGCGACCGCTGCTGCCGGCCGGCCCGGGATGCCTGGTGGTCGTCACCAGCCGAAACCAGCTCGCCGGGCTCACCGCACAGGAAGGAGCCCGTCTCATCACGCTGGACGTGCTCACCGCGGAGGATGCGCTTGCGCTGCTGACGCGACACCTCGGCCACGACCGTGTGGCTGCCGACCCGGACGCTGTCACCGAACTGATCGAGCAGTGCGCCCGGTTGCCGCTCGCGCTGGCGATCGTGGCGGCGCGAGCTACCACCTACCCGAGCTTCGCGCTGAGGGTGCTTGTCAAAGAACTCTCCGACGCATCCACTCGGTTGGCGAGCTTGGACACCGGCGACGCCACCACAAGCATCCGTACCGTGTTCTCCTGGTCCTACGACCATCTCAGTGCTGAGGCTCGTCGGATGTTCCGCCTCTTCGGTCTGCATCCTGGTCCCCACATCGCCCTTTTCGCGGCCGCCCGGCTCGCCGACCTGGACCCGGCTCGGACACGAGAAACACTCGACGAGCTGGTCCAAGCGCAGCTGCTGATGCAATTCACCCCCGGCCGTTACACGTGTCACGATCTTTTGCGCGCGTATGCCGTGAACCTCAGTGCGGCCCACGATCCGGAAGATGACCGGTCCAGTGCGATAACCCGGCTGTTCGACCACTACCTGCAGACGACCGCTTCTGCGATGCGCTTCATTCACCATCCGAAGGACCAGTACTGGTCCGATGTCCCCCCGCCCGCCGAGTCCGCGTCACCGATCGCCGACCTCGCGACGGCCGACGCCTGGTTCACCGCGGAAAGGGTCAACCTCAGCGCGATCATCGCCCACGCAGTCACCCGTGGTTCGTACCCTGACACCGCCCGGTTGGCCGTCATACTGCTCTTTCGCTGTGTCGAACTCGGCGACAACTACGCAGACTCGTTGACCATCTACAGCCACGCTCTGCGTGCGGCGCAGGACGCGGGCGATCACGCCACCGAAGTATATGCCCTGACCTACATCGGCATTGCCCACTGGCAACGAGGTCACTATGAGCAGGCCATCAACCATCACGAGCACGCGATCACGGTTTCCCGAGAAATCGGCAATCCTGTCACCGAAGCTCTTGCCCTGAGCTATCTCGGCCTCGTGCACTGGCGCCAGGGCAACTACAGGCTCGCGACGGAAGATCACCAGCACGCACTGCTGCTGGCCCGTGGCAACGACAGCGCAGCAGCTGAAGCCATCACGCTGAACTTTCTCGGCCTCGTCCACTCGCAGCAGGGCCAGTACTCGGTGGCTATCGAACGTTACCAAAGCGCCGCGGCGATCGGCCGACGCATCGGCGACCGAGTGGTAGAAGCCTTCGCGATGAACAACTGCGGCGTTGTTCACCGGCGCCAGGGTCGTTACGAACTGGCGACCGAGCAGCACCGACGGTCGATCGCCATCTCCCGCGACATCGGCGACCGCATGGGAGAGGCCTTCGCGTTGAACAATCTCGGTGTTGTCCATATCCAACAGGGACATTACGGGCCGGCCGTCGAGCATCTCCAGCAGGCCCTCGCCGCGTTCCGCGAGACGGGGTTCGTGTTGGGTGAAACCCTGGCCACGAACAACATCGGCATTGTGCTTTGCCGGCAGGGGCACTACGCGCAAGCGGCCGAGCACCACCGGCAGGCCCTCGCGGCAGCTCGCGATATCGGTGACCGGGCCGCCGAACCGCAAATGCTCAACAATCTCGGCGAAAGCTGCCTGGCAAGCGGTTTCCTCGACCAAGCGCGAATCAACTACATGGCTGCCCTCGCTCTGGCCACCGAACTCGGTGACCCCTACGAGCAAGCCCATGCCTGCCACGGAGCCGCCAAGTACGACCTCGCCGTAGGTGATCGCCTGCAAGCACAACGCCACGTGCGGCAGGCACTGGCTCTCTTCGTCGATCTTGACGTGCCCGACGCCAACGCCGCCCGGGACACGCTCGCGACTCTCGACAGAAGCCGAGCCGCTCAAAATGGTCACTGAACTCACGTCGGGCGGCACCTGGCCCAGCCGAGTTCGAACCAGCACCGGTTCCTGCACCCGGCCGGGCCGGCAGCAGTGTCTCGGCGCATCGCCTGCCGGTCGGGCAGCCACGGCCGCGACAGCGAGCAAGCCAGGCGCACCGCCCGCCGGACTCCAAGCCCGACCACGCCGGCGCGCCGCGCGGAGACTGATCGAACCCCAGCCGTGGCCGTGGCCGGACCTCGAAGTCAAGAGCTTCCTCGCCGCCCTGTGGGCCAGGCAGGACCGCGACCTCGTGCCCGTTCTCCGCCGGTTGCTGCAGCGCCGCCACCGCGACGTCAACTACCGCTTCCTCGTCGAACTGCACAGGCAGGGCGTGGAACTGCCGCCGAAGGTGCACACCAAACTAGTGGAAATACTGGCCGGCTGGGTCGCCGAGCACGGCCGGAGCCACGACGAATGGCGCGCGGCGGCCGAAGGCTTGAACCGCATCGACAGCCAGCGGGCCGCCACGGTCCTCCAGGTGACGGCCCGGAACGGTGCAGGCTGGCAACGTCGCCTCGACTCCAGTCTGATGTTGTTGGAACACAACGCCCCGATCGGCATCCAAGCCCTCGAAGACCTCACCACCGAAGGAACGCTCGACGGTCCGGACCGGCTGAAGGCCGCGAAATACCTGCTCGCGCACCATCACCGGCGTGGGATGGCCGCGCTCGGAAGGCTCGCCCGCGACGTCCGACCGGACGACCTCCGAGTGGAAGTAGCGCGCTTCATTGCCGAGCACGACTCCCAGCGTGGCGGCGAACTGCTCCGCGCCGTCGCCTATGACCCCGACGCCTCTGAGGAAGCCAGGCTCAGTGCGGGACGCGCACTCGGCCCAGGCGCGGATGCGGACGCCTTGGCCTTCCTCAGCAGCCGCCACGAGTTATCCGACCGTATCCGCTTGGATGCCGCCCTGACGATCGAAACCAGGGACGCCGGTGCCGGTACCTCTTTGCTGCTCGCCCTCGCCCAAGACCATCTAGTGAACGTCGACATCCGTCTTGAGGCCGCGCAGGAACTCACCGACCGCGACGACGCGTCTGCTGTGCACGCGTACAAGTCGATCGTCGACAGCAAGACAGTCACGAAAGACGTCCGGATCGAGACGGCCGAGCGAATCGCCGCCATCGACTCAGGAGCTGGCCTGGAACTTCTGCTCGAGCTCGTAGCGGATCCGACATTCGGCAACGCGCGAATCCTTGCTGGGCTCGCCGCCGGCCGCATAGACCCCAACGCCGCCGCACGCGCGTTGACCGGCCTGGTCGGCGTCGACAGCAAGTACAACAGCCGCCGTGATCATTGGTCGTCCTCCCGCGCCGACGGCGAAGAGTTATCGATCCGGGCCGCACGGGAGGCCCCGCAACTGGATGCAGAAGTCGGTGTCAGCGCCCTCCAAGAAATGATCACAACGCAACAGTTCTCCACGAAACTACGGCTGGCCGCATTAACCGCGCTGGGTGAGGTGGACTCCGTGAAAGGCATAGAGGCCGCCCAGAGACTGGTGGAAAGCTACGAATCCTCGCCCGCAATCGAGTTAGGCGCCGCCGAGCAGATCTGGCGTTTGGACAGCGAGTCGGGCCGCGACATCATTTTCCAGGTAGCCTCCTTTTCTAGGGTTGCTGCCGGCGATAGAATCGACTGCGGCAGACGGATCGGCAGCACCGATAAGACGCTGGGAATCAAGATTCTGCGCCAGGTGGCTTTCGACACCTCCGTCAGTCCGAGAGTTCGACTCGATGCCGCTTCCGAAGTCCAAAACCTCGACGTGTCCCGAGGCATTCGGCTACGCGCCGGGCTAACCACGGAAGCACCCATCAAGGACTACCTCAAGCGACTCGAGGGCCGTGACACATAAAACCGGACGACGTCAGCTCTGCTCGCCGGGATTCCATTCGAGGGTGACCTTTGGGTTCGCCTTCGCGGTCCCCTTGACCAGGATCGCCGTCAATTGACCACTCTCCACTCCGACCTCGCAGCCGAATTCGACCGCCACCTTCGCCGGCTTGATCTTCCGCACGCCACCGAGGAGGGCATCGGTGACGGATACGGTCAACGCCCCGAGCGAGTCCGTGAACTCAGTGAAACCCAGAAGTCGCGCCGCGACTTCCTGGTCCTCCTGCTCCCCGACCGGGGTAACCTCGACGAACAGCGTGCGCCCCTCAATCTCTACTGGGACATGGACGGGGCACGTCGGCTGCGAGTACTCCTCAGTCACCAAATACCTCTCAGATGTCGGGCTTGCGGCTGGATCATCTTGCTGACACAACGACCGCGGTCGCTACGGCGCTCACCCGAATGCTCAACTTTCGCTGCCTGCCGCAGGTCAGTCAGAGCCAAGTGGAAGTGCCTTGTTCAGTTTCCTGAGCTTGCTGGCCACTCTCGTGTTCCTGTGGAAGGTCTACAAGCAGGGCGGCCGCAGTGACCTCACCGCCGTCGCCCGAGCGCTTCACGAAGCCCCGTGCACCGCCGCCGCCCCGCGGCCAGCAGCCGAGGAGGTACTGCGCGGCGGCCAGCCGCAAAGCCGGCGGCGGAGCTCCAGCCGTCACGCCGCTCGGACCAACCGGTTAGGCAGTCAATAGGGCGGGCCTGAGCAGACATTTCGGGCATTCCGTGATCGCGACCGGCGACGATTGAGGCGTGTCCGCCGCGCACACAGACAACCTCATCCACGGTCGTCATCATCGCCGAGATCGTTGAAGAGAGCGTCGAGGTCGTCGGCGGCGTCCTCGTCATCGAGAGGCAGGGCATCGGCGTAGTTCCGCAGGGTCGTGGAGGGTCCCGGTGACGTAGCCGGGCGGCGGCTTTCAGGATCTTGCCCTGGGACACCAGATGAGTGCCCACGGTGTGCCGCAGCCGGTGCAGCATGGCGTCCGGCAAGCCGGCCGCTCCGCAGCCGCTCAAACCGGTGTCCGAGACCCCCGGCTGCACCGGCGCGCGACGGTCGGGCCGGGCCGAGAACAGCCACGGCCCCACCTCGTCGCCGGCCAGCGGATGGTGCTGCCACGCCCGGACATGGTCGTTCCAGCACCGGACCGTGGTCGCCCCAGAGTCAGGCGGCCACGCGAATGAGTCTTGGTCGGACCGATCACCACATCCTTCGCGGCACGCTCGATCGACAGCTACACCGAGGCGTACCGCGAAATGGTGCGCCTGCTCGGCCTGAAGCACGCCGGCCACCCCGACTACCGGGAGAAGTGACAACCCCGTCGATGACCTCATCGCCTGGTTCGGAGCCCAGATCAGCAGCCGAACGAGACGTCGTAGTTCGGCGGGTAGCCCTTGGTCGGACAGGCGAGCGCGGCTCGCACTCCACCTTCCATGGCGAGAGCGGTCAGCGGCGGCAGGTAGTCGGCGAGCGTCCAGTCGGCATGGTTCCGCATGTGCCTTCCGATGATCGAGAGCGCCAGCGGCAGGTGTCCCCAGCAGTTCGGCGATCCGGGCGGCGGTCGCCGGGTCGGCGTCTATCCGGCCCGTCCCGGCGGTGTGGCGCAGCAGGACGAGCGCTTCCCCGGTGGTGAACACGGATAACGACAGGCTGCGGACACCGTCCAGACGCTGCAAGCTGTTCCGGCTGGTGATCAGGGTCGGGCTAGTCGGCGACCTGGGCAGGAGCGGCTCGACTTGCTGTTCGTCCAGCGCGTTGTCCAGCACGATCAGCGCCTCGGTCTTGGTCAGGCACCGACGGTACAGCCGGACCCGTTCGTCCTAGGTCTTTAGGATTGTCTCGCCCGACACTCCCAGGAGCCGGAGAAACGACTCCAGCACGGCGAACGGATCCGCGGGCGGGCCTGCCGGATCGAAGCCGCGCAGGTTGGCGAACAGCACCGTCCGGTCACCGCCCCGGGCCAAGATCCGGTGGCTGAGGTGGACCGCCAGGGTCGTTTTGCCGACACCGGCCACGCCGGCGAAAGCCGAGGTCATCGCCATCCCGGCGGCCGTGGGGTGGACCAGGTCGGTGGCCTGCTGCAGCAGTTGGGCGCGGCCGGTGAACTCGAGGATGTCGCCCCGCAGGCGATCCCGGACGCTGACGCAAGCGGCGGCTTCGCGCTCCCCGAGCACCACGCCGAGGGAATGCTGCCAGCTACGTGCTGTTCGCGGTGATCGCTGCGCTGAGCATCGCGCAGTTCCGCCTGCTGCGATAGAAGGACTGATCGGCCATGACAGTCACCCCCGCAGACACCAAGCCGGGCGGTCGCTCCGCCCGAGCCGCGACGGCCGCGGGCACCTCACGGCGTCGCGACGGGGCACGAGCCCTGATCTACCCGTCCTCACCGTCGCTTTCGCCGCGACGCTGTTGCCGCTCGCCTGGATGCTCCTGGCGTCGTTCAAGAGCCAGCGCGAACTGCTGAGCAATACCGATGGCATGCTCGGTGCGGTGGGTCTTCGGAAACGCACCGTATCCGGATCGGGGACGATTGATCCGCCATGCGGACGCTCACAAATCCCGTTTCGTGTTGCATGATGATTACTCTCCCCGATCGCGGGGCGTGTCGTGAGGGAGGACCTGACATGGGACAGGTGCGGGGCGAAGTCACCACGAGCATGGTCGATCTGAGCGCGTTATCGCTGGCCGAATTGCGCGACAGTGACGACCCGGCCCTGCTCAGCTCGCTCCGGCTGGTCACCGGGCAGGCCGAATGCAGCCGGACCGGCGTTCTCCAGAACCAGGCACCGGACGCTCCTTGAGCCGGGGTTAGGGAACCTACGACGCGATGCTGGACACCCACCGGGTGTCACTGACGAACCTCGACGCGATGGCCGCGGGGAGGAGTGACGTGGCCGTCGTCGGGCAGCTCAAGCAAGCCGACCGCAGCAGGCGGCTGACGTTGCTGCGTGCGGTGCTCGACAGCGCCGCCGAGCTGAAGCCCGCGATGTCCCCGCTGCCACCGCTCGACGAAGCGTGGACGTTGCTGATCGAGGCGCAGCGACGTGATCCAGCCGCGACCGACCGGGTCATCACGCACCCGCACACTGGCCTGTGGGCGGTGAACGTCCTGCGGCGGCTGGCGAAGGGCGGGCCCGGAGACCCGCCGCTGTGGGCCGATCTCGGCGGCCTCCACCGGCTGGCTTCCGCCGCGGCGATCCGCGCCGGGCACGACTTCCGGTCCCGGGTACCGGTGTGGCGCGGCCGGGTCATGCTGCCCACACTCGGCCTCGCCGACGTTCGGAGCCGCCGGGAGTGGGATTTCGCGCAGGTGCACGCCGAATGCGGCAACGTCCTCGTCCGGGGCCCGGCCGGGAGCATGCAGCTCCCGGACGACAGCTCGGCCGACGGCCCGGGCTGGCTGGCCCTGCGTGCCGTGCGCACGGGCGAAGGCGAGCTGTGGCTCGACGACATCGACCCGTACCGTGAGTTCGACGGCCCTGTCCCGCCTCATCGGCTCGACGTCGGCGAGGTGGCGCGGTGGGCGGACAGCCTGCGGGACACCTGGCGGCTGCTCACCGAGCACCATCCCGCGATCTTGTCGGAGCTCGCCGCCGGGCTCAGCACCCTCGTGCCGCGGGCGGCCGTCGACCGGTTCACCCCCTACAGTGCGTCACACAACGAGGTCTTCGGTTCTCTGGTCCTGTCCCGGCCGTCGGACGCAACAACGTTCGCGGCAACCCTTGTACACGAGTTCCAGCACAGCAAACTCGGCGCTTTGCTGGTTCTAGTCGATCTGCTCGATCCCGCCGGAGACAACGAAACCCCGAGGCTCTACGCGCCGTGGCGCGACGACCCACGGCCGCCGACCGGGCTGCTGCACGGCGCGTTTTCGTTCCTGGGTGTCACCGCGTTCTACCACGGGCACTACCCGGTCGAGACGGGACTCGCAGCCCGGGCCGCGCAGTTCGAGTTCGCCTACCGGCGCGAGCAGGCGGCGCACGCCATCAGCACCCTGCTCGCCGACGCGGTCCCCTCGGCGGTCGGCCGTCGGTTCCTGACCACGGCGCGGGAGCAGCTTCGCGAGTGGGGCACGGAACTGTTGCCGGACGACATCATGCGCGCGGCCGGCCGGGCGAACCTCGACCATCGCCTGTCCTGGCGGCTGCGGCACCTGCGGGCAGCAGACCGGGTGGTCGTGGAGCTGGCCGAGGCCTGGCTGCGGAACCGGCCGTGTCCGCTCCGGGCGGCCGCACCGCCGAGCCTGACTCCGGCGGTGGGGGCCGCCGGGCACGCCCGGCTCGCGCTCACGCGGACGTGGCTGACGGACCCGGACCTGTACGACATCTACCGCGCCGAGCCGGACCTGGCGATGGCCGAGATCGCCGGAATGTCCGCGGCGGACCTGGCCCTCGTCGACGGCGACATCACGACCGCGGCCGAGCTGTACCGACAGCAGCTCATGACCGCGCCGGATTCAGCGGTGGCGTGGGCCGGGTTCGCCCTGGCGACCCGGCATCCGGCTCTGCTGAGCCGGCCGGAGCTGGTGCACGCGGTGCACCGCGCGGTGCGGTCGCGTCGTGGGGTGGTGCCGAATCCGGATCGGCTGGCGCGTTGGCTCAGCTGAAGCTGATACAGAAACGCCTCCGGTCGAGTATTTCCTTCACCCGGAGGCGTTTGTCCGAAGGCGCCTAGATCTGCATCGGGTCGATGTCGCAGTTGGCACGGTGGTTGAACTGCGCGTCGGTGGTCGCCGGGTGCTCCGGGCCGAGGACCTGGCGCAAGCGCTGGACGGCGGTCAACTGGAGTCTGTCCGCCTCGTCGACGCGACCGAGCCCCCGCAGGTCGAGGGCCTGGTTGACCAGAAGCGCCAGCGACGACGGGTGATCTGGGCCGAGTATGCGCTCGGAGCGTTCGAGGGTGGCTCGATCGAGTGCGTAAGCGCCTTCGTGGTCACCGGACGCGGCCAGGTCGCTGGCGTGGTTCGTCGCGCACACCAGCGTGAACGGATGCTCGTGGCCGAGAGCTTCGGTCATGTCAGCCAGCGCTCGCTCGTTCAGCGCGCGGGCTTGCCCGACCGAACCGTGCAGCCGCAGTGTGACGGCGAGGTTGGTCGCGGCGGCCACGCTGAACGGGTGCTTCTCGCCCCACGTCGCTTCGTAGAGGCCTTTGACATGCTCACCGAGCCGCTGGGCCTCGGTGAGGTTGCCGTCCTGGCGGTGCTCGATCGACAGGTCCATCGTCGCCGACAGCGCGTCGGGGTGGGATTCACCGTATTTGGTGACCAGACCGTCGGTGGCCTCCATGGCCAGGGTGAGCGCCTTCTTGTCGCGGTGTCGACCCGCTTTGCGGTAGGCGATCGCGAGGTTCTTGACGGCGGAGAGAGTCATCGGATGCCGTGCGCCGAGGTGGGCCCGCATCCGGCGCACGGTGTCCTCCTGCTCGGTGCGCGCCCGCAGGTAGTCGCCCGTCTCGCGCAGGTCGACGGACCAGTTGTCCAAGGTCAGCAGCGTGTGCCGGTGGTCCGGACCCAGAACGGTCTGCTTGCGCTGCGCTGTCTGCTCGTCCAGGTCGCGCGCCGTGGTGAAGTCGCCGACCAACCGTAAGCTCAGCGCGTAGTTGTTGGCCGCGGCGAGCGTGTCCGGGTCGTCCTCGCCGAAGCGTTCCAGCGCGCTCCGATAGGCAAATTCGTTCATTTGCCGCGCGCGTTCGAAGTCGCCCTTCGCGCGCAGATCCGAGGCGACGCCATGCATGGTGAGCAGCGTTTCCTCGTGCTTTTCGCCGAGCGTTTCCTGCATCAGCGCCAACGTCCGCTCTGCGACGGCGCGACCTTCGTCGAACCGGCCGAGCGCGCGCAGCGTGCGTCCCCACCACCGCGAAACGACCAGTGTGTCGGGGTGTTTTTCACCGAGCTTCTCTTTCCAGAACTGCGCGTATTCCCTGGCCATCTCGAGCGCGCCGGCAGGGTCACCGAAGGCGAACAGGTAGTTGACGGCGTTGATCGCCGTCCGCCGTACCCAGCGGTCGGTGCAGTTGCGGGCGTCGACGGCCCGGATGTGCGGCAGCATTTCCGCGTAACGCGACCAGTAGTCGACCGAGTCGGGTAGCTTGGGGTCGCGGGTGGCGAGTAACAGGTGCGCGGTGTGGCGCACGCGCTCCTGGTCGTCTGGTCCCAGTTTGTTGCGCAGCACCAGCTGCACGAGCCGGTGCAGCTGGAGCGTGTCGCTGCGGTGATCGATCTTGGCGAGGCTGTAGCGGGTGATCTCCCGGATCGCCCGGCCCAGCTGGATGGGGTCGCCCAGTGTCTCTTCCAGCACCTCGGACGTCGGGACGTTGCGGACACCGCTGAACATTGCCCGGGGAATCGGCTCCGGGGAGAAAAAAGCACACACCTCGAGCAATTCCAGCGCGCCGCGGTTTTCGTCGCGCAGCCTGTCCAGCGAAACGTTCCAAGCGGCTTCGACCGCGACGTCGTAGTCCGCTGGCGGCCGGGTTTGCAGCAGTTCGGTGCGCTTGCTCTCGAACAGGTCCAGGTACTCGTCGGTCGCCATGCCGGTTTCGGCGCGCCAGGCCGCGGCCTGCTCGACGGCCAGCGGGAGGTCGCCGAGCACGGTGGCGAGCCGGTCGGCGTCCTCGTCGCCGAGGTCCCGGTTGCGCCGCTGGAGCAGCGCCCGGCTTTCCTCACGCTGGAATACATCGACCTCCACGGCCTGCGCCACCGCGGACCATTGCGGGTTCCGGGACGTCACGAGGATGTGGCCCTCACCCCGACGGGGCCAGAACTCGCGGACATCCTCTGGCCGGTCGGCATTGTCGAACACAAGCAGCCAGCGGCGATAGGGTTCGCCGGAGCCCAGCGTTTCCAGCACGGCGGGCACTGCGGTGTCCACCGACTGCTCCACCGGGAGATCCAGCCGCTTCGCCAGTTTCACCAGCGACGCCTGGATTTCGGACGGGTTCTCCGAGGGAATCCACCAGATCAGGTCATATTCTTCGGCGTGGCGGTACACGTATTCTACAGCGATCTGCGACTTGCCGATGCCGCCCATGCCGTGCAGCGCGCCCGGCAGCACCGCAGTGCGGGTCGACTTCGAGAGCTCATCGTGCAACGCCTGCAGGATGTCCCCGCGGCCGATGAAGTTGATGTTGCGAAGCGGGACTCCGCCCCAGACGGCAGGCTGCCTGCCGGAGCGGCGGACCTCAGTGCCTGGCTCCGAACCGGTGGTGGTCACTGAAGAAATCCTTCGAGGCTTGATCGGTTCAGCTGCGGAATCTGACGGGGCGGACCTTACCGCTTCGCCATCTAGAGTCGCACTCGCCCCGGGATCGTTACGGGACCTCTGAAAACGGTCCAAGGCGTCACCCAATCGGTTTGCCCGACGGGTGTACGGGCCGGACAAGGCTCTCAGAACGTCACGTTGAACGGCTATCAGAGGCTCAGTGCGCGAGGTAACCACCGGTAGGGGGGCGTCGTCTGGAGCGGCGAGGGCGCTCCGCAAATTCGCCACCGAGGGCTCTTGCGGCCCAAGGACGTCTTCGACTACCCGCTGGACCCGTGCGGTGTCCGCGCGCGACGCCGTCGCCAGCAACCTGCGGCGCAGCCCCGGGGCGAAGTCATACTCGACAGGCGGCGTTTCGCCGTCCGCGGTTGCCGGAACCCGGCGAAGCAGGTGCCCCAGCTGGATCTCCGCCAGGTGCGCGGGCCGGGAGTGGGGCATCAGCGTGCCGTGCACCGCCTGCATCACGCGGAGGGTCAGCGGCGCCGCGGCGAGCAGCCCGGCCAGCCGGATCGCGGGCGAGGTGCTGGTGGCGAGGAAACGGTCGAGCCTATCCGCCGGGGAAAACGCGTCTTCGGCGGGTGCCGGTTCGCTGTCCGGGGGGTCCTCAACGAGCGACGGTGCCAGCACGGGGAGCCGCACCCCGGCCACGCCGGAGATAAGTTCCGCCCAGCTGCGCAGGTGCCTCGGTTCCAGCTCCAGCACGGGAATGGGGTTCGCGGTGCCGGGCAGGACGCCGCGCAGGGTCTGCGACACCGCGTGCACTCCGGTCCAGCTCCAGCGTTCACCCGGCAGGAGGTGGAAGAGGGTGACCTGGCACGTCGTGGCCCACAGGGACAGTAGCTGGAACATCGATCCGCTGCGCCACGCCGGGCCGACGCCATCGCTGAGGACGACGATGATCCGCCGGCCGCTGGGTTCGGCGAGCTGCGCCGGTTCGCAGCCGGTGCCCGGCGTGGTTTCCACCGCCCGCACAACCGGATCGTCGGTGTCCACCGAGACCGTCTTGACGTCGTTGAACGCGCCCTGCCGTTCCAGGAGTGCGCGGAACGCGACGGTGGTGCGTTCCCAGAATTCCATGGAAGAACCGCGGTCGAGGACCAGCACGACCCCGAAGGGGTGGCCCCGGGAGGGCCGGTGCACCGGCAGCCACGCCCGGGTCTCCGCCGCGGCGACCGCGGTTGCCTCTTCGTCCAGTTCGACTTGGTGCTTCAGCCGGACGAGGCGATTCAGCGGCCGCAGCGCCTTCGCCAGTCCCTTAGGCAGGCCCGGCGGCATCGAGCGGATCGGCGACACCGCCGCGAGTTTCCGTGCGCGCTGCCGCACCGGGATCGGCTCGACCGGAGTGGGTGCAGGTTCGGCCGGGCCGGGTAGCCGGGCCGGCCTCGGCACCTGGCGGTCGAGCGGCGGGTGTTGGGCGCGGGACTCCGGCGGCGACGGCGTGGGTTCGGGCGGGGGAGACGGCGGGGGCTCGGGGCGCGGATCCGCGGCGGCGCGCGGCGGTTCGCCCGCCGCGATGCGGGAGGCAAGCCAGACCGCGTCGGCGATCTCGTCGGCGTTGAGCGCCTCAGTGGCGAGCTGGTCGACCGGGGCAGCCATGCCTCAGTCCGTTCCCCGGACGTTGAGCCGCCGCCACAGGGTGTCGCGCAGCACGTCCCAGCTCGCGTCGTTCTGGTGGGCGCCCGAGGTGGTGAGGTGCACGGCGTTCAGCAGCTGGTCGTTGGCGAGGCCGCCCTCCCGGCCGCTGTTCGCGAGGAACTCGTGGATCAGGTCGTCGCTGCGCGAGGGCACGTCGTGGAAGTGCGCCGCGACCATGCTGACGAGCTCTTCGAAGCCGGGCTGAGGCATGTCGAGCCGCAGGCAGCGTCGCAGGAACGCGGGCGGGAAGTCCCGCTCCCCGTTACTGGTCACCACCACGACAGGGAACGCGCGGCACCGCACGTGCCCTTCGCGCACCGTGGCCCGGCCGCCGCGGTCGTGTGTGAAGACGGTGACTTCCGGCTGGGTGGCGGCGATGCGGGTCAGCGGCTGAATTTCGAAGTCGCCGTCCTCGAACACCGCCAGCAGGTCGTTGGGCAGGTCGATGTCCGACTTGTCGAGCTCGTCGATCAGCAGCACGCGTGGCCGGTCGTAGGGCAGCAACGCGGTGCCGAGCGGCCCGAGACGGACGAACGCGCCGATGCCTGCGCCATCCTCCGCCGCCGCGGCCTGGACCCGGCCGATCGCGTCGTAGGTGTACATCCCGTCGCGGGACTCGGTGCGGCTACTGATCGGCCAGCGCAGCACCGGGCCGAGCCCCAGCTCTCGCGCGATCTTGTAGGCCACGCTGGACTTGCCGGTGCCGGGGTTGCCGGTGATCAGCAGCGGACGTCGCAGCAACAGCGCTGCGTTCACGGTCAGGATCTCCTCGGGCGCCGCGTCCCGCGCCGAGGCCACGGCCGGCACCCCGAGCCGCCGGACGAACTCGGCGTCGGATGCCGGCGGGACCGGCAGCGGCGGCCCGCCGTCGAACGTGCGCCAGCTGGGCGGGGCGGGCAGTTCGGCGGCCTCCTCGACGGCGCGCGGCGGCAGCCCGTGACCGTGGTAGAGGCACCATGGCGGGATCTCGGCACCACTCATCGCACGGGCACCTCCTCGATCGGGGCAGCAGGCGGGTCCTGCGGCTCGACGGGCCTTGCCGGGTCGTCCCACAGCAGCGAAACGCGACTGCCGACGTGTGAATCGGGTCGGGCCGCCTGTCGGGCCCGACCGCGCAGCAGGCGTAGGTGTTCGACGAGCTCGGGCAGGACGTCGCGCAGGGACTTGATCTCCGCCTCGAACGCCGGGCGGGCGGACTCCACGCGGTGCCAGATCATCACCGGCACCCCGCTGCGGACCCCCACGAGGACCTCCCCGGGGTCCGCGCTGTCCGGCGCCGAACGCAGCACCAGGGACACAACTTTCTTCTGGGCGGCCAGCTTGGCGTCGAGCGCGGTCAGGTGCCGCCACTTGGCGCCATCGCTCCACAGCCAGTGCTCTTCCGGTGTCGTCAGCCCGGCGGGCACCTGCTTGAGCAGGTCCCACCGGCGCCGCCATTCCCGGTGCCAGCGCGGCGAGCGCGCGCGGTCGAGGCTACGGACGACGACCTGGTAGTGCAGACCGAGCGGGCGGGGCAGCGAGCTGCCTGCCTCCAGGTCCCACTGGTCCACGGGAAGGTTCAGCAGCGAGTACGGGAGCAGGAACTCGATCCGGATCGCCGAGGCGTCCTTCGCCCAGCCGGTCTCGGCCTCGGCGACCAGCTCCGCCATATGCGCGCGGACGGCGTCGAGGTTGCCGCTGAACGGTTCGCTCCGCAGCGGCCGCCAGGCGGCAGGATCGTTGTGCCGCCAGTGAACCACCACGAGCGTGCCGGCTTCGAGGAGGTCCGGTTCGATGCGGACGACGAGGTAGGCGACGACCTTCTCGGCCACGGCCGGCTCAGTGGCCTGCATCAGTCGGACGGCCTTGATCTGCTCGGTCATGCCCAGGCGCGCGGCCTGCCGGTCGTTCCACGCACGCAGGCCCGCCGCGCGCCGGTCGTCGGCGGCGGCGGCCGCGAGGTACTCGACGAACAGCAGCAACGGCGGAACCCCATCCGGTTGCGCGTTGATCCGCTCCAGCGTGGCCAGGGCGTCCGCCGGGCGATGGTCGGCCGAGGTCAGCTCGGCCGCGGGCCCGGCGGCCGCCCGGACCAGCTCAGCCAGCCTGCCGCTGGGATTCTCGCCGAGCAGGTGCAGCAGCTCCTGGCGGTCGTCCTCGGTGACCAGGTCCAACGCGGCCCTGTCTTCGTCCAGCGCGACCATGTCCTCAACGGCGGACCGGGCGCGCTGCACCGGGATCGACCCGGGCTCCATTTGCTCGATCGCGTCGACGAACGCGCTGAGCGCCCGCGGATCCCTCCGGCGGCAGGCTTGCACGATGCCGATCAGGCTCGCCCGGGCGGTCGGGAGTTCCTCGACGACCAGCGGTTTGCCGAGACGGTCGGACAGCAGCTCCAGACAGAGGCGGCGGCTGCCAGGGTCGCGCAGGGGCGGGATCTGCTCCAGGCAGTCGATGAGAAATCCCAGGGAGCTCGGATAGTCAGCACCATTCCACAACGTCACCCCGCCCTCCCTCGCCCTCCGGACCTACCGGGATATCCCAGCCGCACCTGCCGGGACAACCGCAAGCGTGCGATCTCAACCGGACGGCCTATTGCAGAGAGGCCGGACGATCCCGGATCGCACCTCGATCGCCGCGGTGATACCTGAGGTCGTTGGAGGGGTGACGCCTCGGCGATGACGTCTTGCGTCGCCCAGGCCGCTCGCATGACGACCTTGAGCCCGTGCGTGACGGCCGCCGGACCTTCGCGGCGGGGCACCCTGTATAGGCTGACACGGATCGGCGCATCGTCGGCGCAATTACTGCGAATGCCGCAACTCGCTGAACCTCGGCCTTCGGGTCGGCGGAGCCTGGCCGCCTCCGCGGACGCGTCGTTCCGTGTCTGGCACGACGTGCTCCACGTCCACCTCTGGGAAGCCGTCGCGTTCTTCACCGTCGTCGAAGTGCTGCTGCTCGGCTCCGGTCTGGCCATACGCTCCAACCTGAAACGAACGGGCCGCCCGGGCATGTACGGGTCGGTCGTGTGGCTGCTCTCCGGTTTCGGCGTCGTCGCCGCCCTGCTCGTCTCGGAATGGCCCGGCAGCCTGTGGCGAGCCCTCGGCGGACCAGTGGCCTCGGTACTGGCCCTGCACTTGGCCCTCGGACTCGAACTACGAGCCACGGGTACCCGCCAACGCTTCAGCCGACTCGGCCAGGTCGTCCGGTCGCTCGGCCAGCACCTGCTGTCCTACGCCGGCGCCGGCACCGGCGACCAAACCTGGATCGTCATCCGCCGCGAACGAGCCCTCACCCGCGCAGCCCGCCTCGCCTCCAAACCGAACCTCACCCACTGGAGCCGGCACCGCCTGGCCCGGGCGACACGAGCTTGCGGTGCCGGCCGATCCGAGACGGCGACGGTGGACCTGCTGCGAGCACTCGCCGCGGAGCGAGCCACCGACGCGTTGCTGACCATGCCAACCGTGTCGCCCTGGGACGGCACCACCTGGATCGACGCCCCCGCGGCCGTCGCTCGCCACCCTCGCCAGCCCAAACACGCCAAGCCAACCGACTGATCATGGTGCGACGGGACGCGTCCGGTATAGATCACCGGTCATCGGACACCTAATCGGACGCGCCCCGCCCGACCTCACGCCAGAAACCGGACATTCCAGCCAGCAAACTGGCCGCCCCTGCCGCCATGGGACAGCCCCACCTCGGATCGACGCACCCGCGACGATTGCTCGTCACGCTCGGGGTGCTGTAGCAGTGGGGCCGGCTGAAACGATTAGCAAATCGATATGTGACGGGTGGCTGGACGAGGAGGGGTGGCGTGGAGCCCAGTGTTGTGCAGTACGAGCTCGACGACGAGACCGTGGTGCGGTTCGAGATCGATCCCCTTCCGGGGTTTCGTCCGGCGGGTGTCCAGGAGATCGCTGGGCGAGTCAAGGAGGCCGTGGCGCCGGCGGTGGAGGCAGCGCGGGTCGTGCTCGACCGCGTCCAGCAAGCACGACCTGATCAGGTGAAGCTGAAGTTCGGGATAAAGGTCAGCGGCACTACGAATTGGCTAGTGGCCAAAGCGGCCAGCGAGGGCAACTTCGAGATCGAGATGACATGGAACCCGTCGCCAACACCTTCACCGCCAGCCGAGCCTGGCGCGGCCAAACCCTGAGCGAGATCGCGTGGATGTCGCGCCCCGTCATCGTTCCTGGATAGCCGCCGTCCATGCATCGCGGGACGACTACACGCCGCTTGGAACCGCGGTGGTACTGGACGAGCGTCGGCTGATCACTTCGGCGCACGTGACGCGCACCGGTGATCGCGAGCGACCCCAGCTGTGGGTCGCGTTTCCGATGGCTGGTCCGGATGTGATGCTGACGCGCGTCAAGGTACAACACATCCGCGGCGGCAATGGCGGATCTTGCCGTACTCGAACTCGAATCGCCGGTCCCCGCTGGGGTCTACGCTGCACAGATCCGCTGCCCACCGCCGGCTGAGTTGGAGGGTCTGCGATGGTGGGCGTTCGGCTTCCCTGGTGGGGACTGGCAGGGCAATACTGCCAACGGCAAGCTTGGTCCCGCCCTCGGCTATGGGTGGGTGAGACTCGACAGCGAGTCCCGCTATCTTGTCGAGCCCGGGTTCAGCGGCGGTGGCTTGTGGTGCCCGGACTACGACGCGGTCATCGCGGTCGTGGGCGAGGCCAACCAGCGCGGCGACGGTCGGGCCGTAACTCTGCACCACGCGGACGGTTTCCTTCCGCATGAGAAGATCCGTATCCTCGCGCGATGGAGTATCGGAGCCAGCGACGAGATCGCCCAAGCCGCGTGGGGCTGGACGCTGGCCACAGACAGGGAAGCCGACAGACATTGGCGCCCCCGTGCTCGCGGTGTGATGACTGCAGCGGAGGGCGGACAGCGATTCCGCGGACGACACTCCGCGTTACGTCGGATCATCGCCTGGCTTGACCAGCCCGTAGCGGATCGGAGGGTTCTGGTGGTTACCGGGTCTCCGGGCGCAGGTAAATCCGCTGTTCTTGGCCGAATCGTGGTCACCTCTGATTTCACCTTCCCATCGGCATCCGACGAGATAAACGACGATGATGTTCCCAGGGCGGCCATCGGGTCGGTGGCGTGCGCTATCCATACCAAAGGCAAGACAGCGTTGGACGTGGCCCGAGAAATCGCCCGCGCTGCCTCGACTCCGATTCCGGAACGGGTGGAGGATCTACCCGCACTGCTGAGAACCGCGCTGACGGAGCGCCGAGAGCAGCCAAGTCGGTTCACTCTGCTCATCGACGCCCTGGATGAGGCCAGCACCCCCGCGCAGGCGCGAGCCATCGCCCATGAGCTGATTGTCCCGATTGCCAGCGGATGCGCAGATGTGGGGGCCCAGCTACTCATCGGCACCAGGCGCTACGACAGCGAAGGTGATCTGCTGCGGGTTCTTGAGCCGGGAATCACCACGATTGACTTGGACGCACCTGAGTACTTCGAGGTGACCGACTTGGCCGCTTACGTGGTAGCGACTCTGCAGCTTCGCGGCGCGGCACCAGCACCCGAGGCGGCGTGCTCAAAGCGGAAGCCGCGGTGCGCTACGCCGAGGTCCTCGCCGGCTCCGGCGTGCACACGCTCGGCGACGTGGCCACGCTCCTGTCCGACCTCACCCGGCTCGACGCCGTGGAAAGCCGACTGCGAGCCGTCCCCGGCAACGGCGGCACGACGTCCGGCTCGGCTACCTCTGGATGCTGGCCGACACCGACGAACAGGTCAAACCGGACCGGAAGGTGCATCGCTGGCTGAGTCGTCACCTCGGCCACCAGGTCGACGTCCCGGCCGCGCGACAGCTGCTCGCAGACGCCGCCGTCGAGCTGGGCCGGACGCCATGGGAACTCGACCACACGATCTGGAAGGCCGCCTAACTGTATGAGGCCATGACGTTGGTGACGCCTGCGTGGAGCTGGGATGCTAGTGCACCAGGTCCACCAGCGGGGTGACGGCTTCCACGCTCAGGTAGGTCACGGCGACGAGATCGACCACGACGGGGCGCCGGGCGGCGGACATCGCCGGCGCGAACGCCTCTTGGGCCGTTTGGGCGTCGGCGAGCTTCGTCACTGTGGTGATGATCCAGTCGCACCTCTGTCATCAGAGGCGCTGACCTGCGCAAAGTCCTGCCGCGGCGGCGAAGCGACCCTAACCGGGTAGCTGGCCACGACGCACCGGGGTTGGCTTCCGGGAAGGAGCTGGCGTGACGATGACGGTGGTGGTGATCGGGGTGCTGATCCTCCTGGTCGCGATGCTGTGCGGCACCAAGATCGCGATCGAGGCGCGCCGCGAACGATGCCGCGAACGACGCGAAGAAGAACGGATGAAGACCTCGGCTGGCCTTCCGCGCGGCAGCAGGCTCACCTCGATCGACCCAGACGGGTGCACCCTCGTGGAGATCGACCCGCTGCCCGCCGCAGCACCGGATGGACGGGAACAACATGACCGGCGATGACACGGCCAGCGCCGCCGCGCTCGCTCCGGCCGCAACGAATCCCGCGGCCGGGGCGCAAGAGGTGCACGCTGTCGAAGTGGCCGGCGAGCACGCCGAACCGCCGGAGTTCGCGAACTTCGAGGAGTACTACCGGGCGGACGCCATGCCCTTGGTGGGATTCCTGATGAAGCTCGGGGCCGGAGTGCACGACGCGCCCGACATCGCCCAAGCCGTGCTGGTTGAGATGTTCCGGACCTGGGAGCGAATCAGGTCACCCCGGAGATGGGCGCGCGATAACGTCACCTGGGCCTTGTACAAGATGCCGGTCTCGGCTGTGCACGAGAACCTCGCTGACGTCCTGCCGGACTCGGCGTGCTCCGTGCTTCTGTCGCCCGAGCACTACGCCGAGGTCGCCCAGGCCGCCGAGGCCGTCCGCGCGTTGCTGGTCCCGCTGCCCGAGCAGCAGCGGCTGGTGATGGCCTACCTCATGGACGGCTTCACCCACCGCGAGATCGCACAAGCAATCTGCACTACCCCCGCGGCGGTGGCGAAGGCAGCCGCCCGCGCGCGCATGGCCCTCAAAGACCGAATTTACGCAGACCAGCAACCGCAGGAGGACCGATGACCGCCCACGAGCACCCGATCAGCGATGCGGACCTCGACGCCGTCCTGGGAGCGTCCGCCGCCCGCCTTCACGAGACCCTCGCCCGCAACATCGACACCGACGCCGGGATAGCCGCCATCACCCAGGCCCATACCGCGCCATCGCAGACCGGGCCACATGAGGCTTCGGCGATGCCGCACGCCTCGCCACTCTTCGCGCCGGCACCGAGCGTCTCGCTCAGCCCGGTGATGCATGCAGCTGGCCAGGTGGCGGCCGCCGCGGACCCCTTCGTGGCTGGCGCCGCTGCCGCTACGGGCGCGGTGTTCCTGACTCGTGCGGCACTTCGCGGTCTCGCGACCGCGGACGAGGCGCAAGAACGGCGCGTGAACCGTGCCAATGCTATCGGCTGGGAGGAGGCCTTTGCCGAGGTGCTCATTCGCAACTCCCGCATCGTGCGGCTGCGCGGGCTGGCCACCATCACAAAGGGCGCGCCGACTCCGCCGCCGCTGTTCGTCTACGGAGGCCACTCCCTGTCGGACCTCACAATCTGGTGCGCAGAGATGGACCACCTCCTGCGGCGGGCCGAACACCAGCTGTCCGACGCACGGATCCGCGCAGCTCTTGAGCAGCCGGTGAGCGCATCGGCCCGGGTCGTCTACGAGCGGGTCAGGCGCAGTCTGGTCGACCGCGGACCTGCGCCGGTGCCCACCGCACCGGCTCCTTTCCCATCGGCCTCGGATCCGGTGCACAAAAACGGTCCCATCGACCTGCAGCCAGCGGTCGATGCGATTCTGGCCAGGATGGCCAGCGGAGTCAGCAGCGAAGACCTGGCGGCATTGGCCGAGCAGGCGGCCGAGGTGCTGGCGCAACGCCAGCCGGCCGCTGCCAAAGCACACCTCGACCAGCTGTACCTGATGGCCCACGAAGGACGGCTGAAGCAAGAGCGCCGCGCGAGGAACTCCGAAGCTGCCGCTGGGTGGCTTATCGCGCTCGCACCGCTGGCCGAGGAGCCCGGGAAGCTCTCGGCACACCAGCGAGATGTGCTGGCGAGGCTCGACGCTGTGGTCGCTGAACGCAAGGAGTTGGACGACGAGCTCCTCGATGCTGCCCGTGAATTGGCGGGGATGGCCGCTCGCGCAGCCGCCGATCGGGTCATCAGCACCTCGTTCGCCCGGGAGCTGGTGTTCTTGGGGTACAACGTCGAGGTCACTTGCGGAGCCAGTGACACACCGGAGCACCTGAGTGTCTCGCGTCCGGAATGGGGTGCGACAAGCCACGCGGAGGTCAACATCTATGCGGGTGACCTCGATGCGACCTTCCACGCTGACCCGTCGGCCGGTCAAGCGGATCTGCACGTATCGAACTGGGTCAAGGACGTCGCCGAAGTCAAGCGGCGCACGGCAGAAGGCGGTGTGCGAAGCAGAGAGTTGTGACAAGTGAGCACCTGGACCTTGCGGATGCGCACCCGCGCGGCACAGGTCAGGTGTTCGCATGACGCCTGCCAGCGGTCACGACCGTTTCCCTCCGACGACTGGTTCGGCACGCCAGTGAAAACGGAGATGCAACGGAGCCCCATGTGTCCGCACGCGGGAGCGAGCACTGGTCATCACGGGCTAAACATGCAGGTCAAACGCGTGATCATCGGTGGGCCGCCTGGGGCTCGAACCCAGAACCTACGGATTGAAAGCCTGCGTGCCGCGCCGAGGCACTCCGCGGACCGACCATCCCAGGTCAACCGATGATCAGCAAAGCCGACCAGCTGGACTGACCAGGTCACTTGTCAGGCGGTGTGGCGGACGCGGCATGCGCTGATCGACATACGGAACACGACCTCGCCGCCCAGTTCGGCTTCACCCCAGCAGCCCGGCCGACGTCGATGCGGCGGCGCGATCGCGAACGGATGCCTGCGTCGTTCCAGTGGTTCGAGGCGGGCCTGCAGGCGAGGGCGGTCAGCCTCGGTAAAGCCGGCCTGACGTCGCCGATGTAAACAAATGGCCCGTGTCGGGTCGTGGGCGCCGATCGCTTCCGTTGCACACGAACGATCTCTGTCTGCCAGCCCTGCCGTCCGGCGGGTTTCAAACGAGCAGCACACGGGCCGTTCGGCACAGCAGAGCAAACGGAGACGCAACGGCGCCCCAACGATCATTTACCACAGCAAACCCTGCCCAATTTTCAGGAAAAGCGCAGGTCAAATGCCTCTTTTGCGGAGCCGCCAAGGGGGCTCGAACCCCTGACCTTCTGTTTACAAGACAGATGCTCTACCAGCTGAGCTATAGCGGCCTGGCGCCGGAGCGCCGCACCCAGTGTATCGGGCCGCCCTCCATGATCCGCCCGGGAGGCGAGATCGCCTGGTCCTGGCCACCATGGGGCAACGTGGTGGACGCCACTCCATGATCCATGCAACGGTCGGTGGGTGGCCGTCGATGGTCCGGGAGGAGAGAGCGAGGAGGTGGATGGATCATGAAGATCAACGAGCGCACCAACGGGGGCCAGTCGACGAGATGGCCCCTCCTCGAACCTCCCGGACCGCAGAAGCAGCGGGCCCACCGCCCCAACCTCCTCAAGCGACGCCCGTGGCACGTCCTCGAAGCTCCGACCGGTGAATTCCCCGCTGTCGACGCCGAAGAGGCCATGGGGCCTCAGCTGCCCGACGAGGCCACCGTCAACTTCGTGCTCGACCTCTCCCTGCGGATCGGCGAAGTGCAGATGGCCAGCGGCGCCGGCGCTTCCGACGTCACCGCGACGATCATCGCCATCGCCGGGGCGCTCGGGCTGCCGCACTGCGAGGTCGACGTCATCTTCACGTCGATCACCGTGACCTGCCACCGCGGCACCGACCTGACGCCGATCACCGCTCTGCGCGTCGTGCGCAGCCGGAGTCTCGACTACACCCGGCTGACCGAGACCGAGAAGCTCGTCCGCAAGATCGTCCGCGGGCACATGGGTGCCGAGCAGGCGCAGACCGAACTCGAGCGGATCACCTCCGCGCCGCACCCGTACCCGCGCTGGGTCGCGACGCTGTCCTGGGGCGGTGTCGCCGCCTTCGTCACCATCCTGCTCGGCGGCGGGTTCGACGTCGCGCTCGTCGCGTTCGTCATCAGCGGTGTCATCGACCGGGTCGGCCGGGTCGTGAACCGCTACGGGCTGCCGTTCTTCTTCCAGCAGGTGATCGGCGGCCTGGTCGCAACACTGTCGGCCATGGTCATCGTCAGCAGCGACGTCCTGACCACCGACAAGCCGACGCTGGTCGTGGCGGCCGCCGTCACCGTGCTGCTGTCCGGGCTGTCGACCGTGTCGGCGGTGCAGGACGCCATCACCGGCTACAACGTCACCGCCGCCGGCCGCACCATGGAGACGGCGCTGATGTCGGCGGGCCTGATCGCCGGGGTCGTGCTGGCGCTGCGGATCGCCGTCATGCTCGGCCTGCCGCGCACGCCGTTGCCCGAAGTGACCGGTTCGACGCCGCAGCAGCTGCCGCTCGTCGTCCTCGGCGGCGCCGGCGCGGCCGCCTGCTTCGCGCTCGCGAGCTACTCCAAGATGCGCGCCATGCTGGTCGCGGCGGCCGCCGGAGGCATCGGCGCCGCCGTCTACGGCGCCCTCATGCTGGCCAAGCTCGACGGCGTCAGCTCGTCCGCCGTGGCCGCGACGCTGGTCGGGTTCTGCGGTGGCGTGCTCGCGCGGCGACTCGGCGTTACGCCACTGGTGGTCGCCGTGTCCGGGATCACTCCGTTGCTTCCGGGCCTCTCGACCTACCGTGGTCTGTACCAAATCGGGGTCGAGCCCAGCGGCGACATCTCGACGCTCATGACGGCCGTCGCAATCGGGCTTGCCCTGGCTGCGGGCGTGGTACTCGGGGAATGGCTCGCCCAGCCGGTGCGGACCGGCCTGGGCAGGCTCGAGCGGCGGTTCGCCGGACCACGGATGGCTGGTCCGCTCGAACCGACCGAGCGGAGCTTGGAGTAACCCAGAGGTCACGGACTGTTCATCGCTCACGCGATAGGGTTTCACTCTGGGGCCGCGACCCAGGACGCGAGGAGCAGCAGCTGTGAGTGACCAGAAGGAGAACGGGAACCAGGCCGATTTCGTCGTGGTGGCGAACCGGCTTCCGGTGGACCTCGAACGCACGACGGACGGCGAACGCCGCTGGACGGCCAGCCCAGGCGGGCTCGTCTCCGCCCTGGAGCCGTTCCTGCGGTCGAGGAAGGGCGCCTGGGTGGGCTGGCCGGGCGTCCCCGACGTCGACGTCGAGGAGTTCGACGACGACGGGCTCGTGCTGCACCCGGTTTCGTTGAGCGCCGACGAAGTCCGCGACTACTACGAAGGTTTCTCCAACGCCACGCTCTGGCCGCTCTACCACGACGTCGTCGAGCGCCCGGTGTTCGACCGCGTGTGGTGGAACAGCTACGTCAAGGTGAACCAGCGGTTCGCGAAGGCCAGCGCCGAGGTCGCGGCCCAGGGCGCGACCGTCTGGATCCAGGACTACCAGCTGCAGCTGGTGCCGGCGATGCTGCGTGAGCTGAGACCGGACCTGCGCATCGGCTTCTTCCTGCACATCCCCTTCCCGCCGGTCGAGCTGTTCATGCAGATGCCGTGGCGCGCCGCGATCATCCGCGGCCTCACCGGCGCGGACCTCGTCGGCTTCCACCGCCCCGGCGGCGCGCAGAACTTCCTGTGGCTGTGCCGCCAGCTGATCGGCCTCGAGTCGACGCGCGGCGCGGTCGGCGTCCGGTCGCGGCCGGGCACCATGCAGGTCGGCGACCGGACCGTCCGGGTCGGCGCCTTCCCCATCTCCATCGACGCCGCCGGCCTCGACACCCTCGCCCGCACGAAGGGCGTCCAGGAGCGGGCCGCGCAGCTGCGGCGCGACCTCGGCAACCCCAAGACCGTCATGCTCGGCGTCGACCGGCTCGACTACACCAAGGGCATCGACCTGCGGCTGCAGGCGCTGCACGAGCTGCTGCACGAGGGCAGGCTGCAGCCGGACGACGTCACGTTCGTCCAGCTCGCCACCCCGAGCCGCGAGCGCGTCGAGCACTACCAGCGGATGCGCGGCGAAATCGAGCAGATGGTCGGCCGGATCAACGGCGAGTTCGCCCGCGTCGGCCACCCGGTCGTGCACTATTTGCACCAATCCGTGGACCGCACCGAGCTGGCCGGCTTCTTCTCGGCTGCGGATGTCATGGTCGTGACGCCGCTGCGTGACGGCATGAACCTCGTGTGCAAGGAATACGTCGCCACCCGGCATGACCTGGGCGGAGCGCTGGTGCTCAGCGAGTTCGCCGGCGCGGCCGCGGAGCTCTCTAGCGCATTCCTCGTGAACCCCCACGACCTGGACGGGGTGAAGGACGCTCTAGTGGCTGCCATTACCCTCGACCCGGCAGAGGGCCGTCGCCGGATGCGCGCCATGCGTCGCCAGGTCCTCACGCACGATGTCGATCGTTGGGCGCGCTCGTTCCTGCAAGCGTTGGGTGCCGAAGGAGTCGACTGAACCAGTCCACCCCAAGCACGAGCTCCTGAGGAGGAGTGTTGACTGCCGAGGCCCTGCCCGCCGAGCTACGGCGCGCGATCGTCCAGATCGCCCGTACTCCGCGTCTGCTGGTCGCCTGCGATTACGACGGCACGCTGGCACCCATCACGCTGAACCCGGACGAGGCACGGCCACTGCCGGAGTCCGTCGGCGCCCTCAGATCGCTCGCCGGTCTGCACGAGACCACCACCGCGGTCATCTCCGGCCGCGCGCTGCGTGACCTCGCCACGCTCTCGCGGCTGCCGGCCGAGGTGAACCTCGTCGGCAGCCACGGCTCGGAGTTCGACATCGGCTTCATTCACGCCCTCGACGAGAAGGCGCGGGAGCTGCACCGGCGGCTGGAGTCGGAGCTCGAACAACTCGTGCTGGACGTCCCTGGCGTGTCGCTGGAGGTCAAGCCGGCCAGCATCGCGGTCCACGTGCGCCGAGCCGAGCACGAAGCGGGCCGCCGGGTCCTGGCCGACGTCCACGCCGGCCCCTCGACGTGGGAAGGCGTGTCGACCACCGACGGCAAGGAGGTGGTCGAGCTCGCGGTCGTCCAAACGGACAAAGGCCGCGCGCTGGACATCCTGCGCCACCAGGTCGGTGCGACGGCGGCGATCTTCCTCGGCGACGACGTCACCGACGAGAAGGCCTTCGCCCGCCTGTCCGGCCCGGACCTGGGGATCAAGGTCGGCGACGGCGAGACCCTCGCCGGGTTCCGCGTGCCCGACACCGTCGACGTCGCGCTGGTCCTCGGCTTCCTCCTGGAGGAGCGCCGCAACTGGCTCTACGGCGAGTCGGCGCCGCCGATCGAGCGGCTGTCGATGCTGGCCAACGAGCGCTCGGTCGCGCTGCTCACCCCGGACGCCAAGCTGACCTGGCTGTGCCACCCCGGCCCCGACGCGCCCGCGGTGTTCGCGGACCTGCTCGGCGGCGAGGGGGCGGGCCACTTCTCCATCAAGCCGCACCGCAACGGCCTCCCGCTCGGCCAGCGCTACCTGCCGAACACGATGACGGTCGAGACGCGCTGGTCGCGCCTGCTCGTCACCGACTACCTCGAGCCGGAAAGCGCTCCACACCGGACGGACCTGGTCCGCGTCATCTCCGGCGAGGCGGCGGCGTCCGTCAAGTTCGCGCCGCGTCCCGAGTTCGGCGGCGTGCCGGTGAAGCTGGAAGTCACCGAGGGCGGCGTGCGGGTGCTCGGCACGTCGGAGCCGTTCGTGCTGTACTCGCCGGGCGTCGAGTGGACCATCACCTCCGACGGCCTGCACGACACGGCGATCGCGCTCGTGCAGCCGACGCCGACCCGGCCGGTCGTGCTGGAGCTGCGCTGCGGCACCACGGACCTCGGCCCGCACGAACTGTCCGAAGTGGAACGCCGGGACCGCGCGGGCCGCTACTGGAGCGAGTGGACGTCGAAGCTGCAGCTCCCGAAGGTGCAGACCGACCTGGTGCTGCGCTCGGCGCTGACGCTGCGCGGCCTGGTCAACACCGACACCGGCGGGGTGCTCGCCGCGGCGACGTCGTCGCTGCCGGAGGAGATCGGCGGCGTCCGCAACTGGGACTACCGCTACTGCTGGATCCGCGACGCGGCGATGACCGTGCGGGAGCTCGTGCACCTGGGCTCGCTCGAGGAGGCCGAGGGCTACCTGCGGTGGCTGCACGGCGTGCTCGCCACGCTGGCCGGCCCGGAGCGCCTGCACCCGCTGTACACCTTGGCGGGCAGCGTCATCGGCGCCGAAGCGGTCATCGAGTCGCTGCCCGGCTATGCCGGTTCGCGCCCGGTTCGGGTCGGCAACCTGGCGAACCACCAGGTCCAGCTGGACGTCTTCGGCCCGGTCGTCGAGCTGGTCGGCACCCTCGCGGCGGCGCGCGGCGAACTGCGTGACGAGGACTGGCAGATGGTGCGCGCGATGGCGGAAGCCGTGACGCGGCGCTGGAACGAGCCGGACCACGGGATCTGGGAGGAGCGGCACGTGCCGCGCCACCGGGTCTACTCGCGCGTCATGTGCTGGGTGACCATCGACCGGGCGATCAAGCTGGGCGAGCAGTACGGCCGCGGCATCCCGAGCGGCTGGCCGGGGCTGCGCGAGGACATCAAGACCGACGTCCTCACGCACGGCTGGAACGACGAGGTCCAGGCCTTCACCACGGCCTACGACGGCACGGACCTGGACGCGGCGTCGCTGTTCGTCGGGCTCACCGGGCTGATCGACCCGGCCGACGAGCGCTTCCAGCAGACGGTGACCGCGATCGAGGCGGAGCTGCGCAGCGGGTCCACTGTGTACCGCTACCGCCGCGACGACGGCCTGCCGGGCGGCGAAGGCGGGTTCCACATCTGCGCGGCGTGGCTGATCGAGGCCTACCTGCTCACCGGGCGGCGCACCGAGGCGCAGGAGCTGTTCGACCAGATCGTCGCGGCGGCCGGCCCGACGGGTCTGCTGCCGGAGCAGTACGACCCGATCGCGGAACGGTCCCTCGGCAATCACCCGCAGGCGTATTCGCACATCGGGCTGATCCGCTGCGCCAACCTGCTGGCGGCCAGTTAGCCCTTTCGGTCTGAATCTTCGTGAAGGCCACCTTGAGGAACTACAAGTTCCTTATGGTGGCCTTCACGGACTTCGGAGGTGAGGTGGGTGCAAGGGACGTTCGGCCAGGTCGAGTTCGTACCGCTGCCGCCCCGGTTCGCCGACCGCGTGCGCTGGGGGTCCGTGGTCGTCGGGTGCTCGATGGTCGCCGGGATGGTGCTGCTGTTCGGGCTCACCACGTTCCTGCAGGGCGTCGTCCACGGCCACGTCTTCCCGGACACCCTGCTCGGCAAGGCCGCGGCCGTGCTGCCGCCGCTGGGCGTGCTCGCGCTGGCCGTGCTGGTGCTGACGTGCCGCCGGTGCCTGCGCGGCAACTACCTCGTCGTGGCCAGCGCCCACCAGACGCGCAACGCGCTCGTGTTCACGTACGTGCTGACGCTCGTGCTGATTCTCGGGTCCTTCGCCGTGCCGATCGTGTTCCGGGTGTGGCGCGACTCGCCGGAGCTGCGGGCCCCGGACCTGCTCACGACGATCTCGACGCTCGCCTTCGCCACCGTGGGCTTCCTGGCGGGGATGTTCTACGTGCGGCCGTCGATGCAGACGCTGCGGAAGTTCAGCGACCACCCGATTTGGTGAGGAAAGCGGTCCAGGCGGCGGCGCTCAGGTGCAGTTCACCCTCGGGCGCCTTGGAGTCTCGAACGGCGACCGGTTCACTGAAAGAAACCTCGACACAGTCGCTGTTGTTGCCACTGGTGCTGTAGCTGCTCTTGAACCACCGAGTGTCTACAGTGGACATGGCAGCCTCCCGGTCAGAGCCGTTCGATCAGCGCGATCGAATCCTCCTCGTCCAGGGCCCGATCGGCGAAATCCTTGAAGGCCAGCTTAGCAGCGGAGACCTCGTCCCTTTTCTCAACGTGAACCGAGCCGAAGATGTGCTCGACATAGGCGATATCCGGTTCCTCGGGGTCGTCGAAGCTGGCGATGATGAGGTTGCCGTTCTGCCCGTCGTAGGCGCCAACGTCCCCCGGCACCACCTGCAAGGTCACGTTCGGCAGCTGAGCCCGCTCGACCAGGTGCCGCAACTGCTCCTTCCTCTCCGCCTGCCCGAGAATCGGCTTCCGGAGCGCATACTCGTCGATGATCGCGTGGAACTTCAGGATCGGATCCACGGTGAGCCGCAACTGCCGCCGGAGCCGCACCGCGACCTGGTTCTCCAGCACCTTCGGCTTCATCGGCACCCGCGCCGCCGCGAAGACCTCGCGCATGTACGCCTCGGTCTGCAGCAGTCCGGGGATGTAGCCGAACTGGAAGACCTTCACCGCACTGGCCTCCGCCTCGATGGGCAGGAAGCCGCGATTGCCGACCCCGTAGTGGTGCCACCAGCCCTTCTCCTTGGCGCGGTCGAAGGCGGCGATGTACTCGTCCCAGTCCGAGACGATCACCCCGTACCGGTCCAGCAGCGCGCGAAAGTCGTGATAAGGCGGCAGGTACCCCGACTCGATGCGCGACATCTTGCTCGTCGACATGCGCAGCGGCTTGCCCGCCTCGTCCTGGGTCATGCCGAGCCGTTCACGCATCCGCTTCAGCTGTCGACCCATCTGCCGCGCCGGCAGGTTCGGCTCACTCACGTCCACTGACCCCTCGGAACCACATGGGCACGGATAGTAAGCCGCGGGTCCGGCGATCTGGGATTCCTACGTGCATAGATTTCTTTGCATAACTTCCTTTGCACGGCTACTGTGGCGTCATGACCAGCGCTCCACCACCCGAAGAACTGGACCCGGACGCCCTCAAGGCCGTCGTGCACCCGCTGCGCCGCCGGATACTCGGCGTGTTGTCGGCGGGCCCGGCGACGGCCACGAAGCTCGCCAAGGCCCTGGGCGAGAACACCGGCGCGACCAGCTACCACCTGCGGGAGCTGGCGCGGTTCGGGTTCGTCGAGGACGTCCCCGAGCTGGCGCGGGGCAAGGAACGGTGGTGGCGGACGCGGCCACGGGACATCCGCTGGCCGCGCCGCAGCTCGCAGAGCGCCGAATCCCGGGTGCTGTTCGACGACATGCAGCGTCAGGGATTCGAGGAAGACCTCGAAAAGCTCAACCGGTTCGCGGAAAAGCGCGACGAGCTGCCCGGCGACTGGCCGGACGCACTGCTCTACGCGCGCGGCGGCACCTGGCTCACCGCCGAGGAGCTGCACCAGTTCTGGAACGACTACATGGAGCTGTTCCGCCGGTACTGGCGCGCCGAGGAAGACCGGTCACCGGAAGCGCGGCGTGTGCTCGTGCGCCTGCTCGCGTTCCCGGAACCAGGGGAATGACAGGACAACAGGGGGTTTCACATGAGAAGAGGGGCTCTATTGGCCGGGGTGATCCTGGCCGTCACGACGTTGGCGCCGCCGGCTTCGGCCGCGGACGGCGACGTGACTTTCCAGAACGGCGGGGTGACGTTGCACGGCACCGTCGTCGCACCACCCGGCGCCGCGAGGCTACCGGGCCTGGTGATGGTCCACGGCTCGGGGGCGCACAGCCGGGAGGACTACCGCGACCAGGCGGAAGCCTTTGCGCGGCAAGGGATCGCGACGCTCATCTACGACAAGCGGACCGAGGGCTACTCGCAGTTCGAACGCTCGTACCCGACGCTCGCGGACGACGCCCTCGCCGCCGTCGAGGCGCTGCGGAAGCGGCCCGAGGTCGACCCGGCGAGAGTCGGTGTCTGGGGGTTGAGCGAAGGGGGCTGGGTGGCGCCTCTCGCCGCGTCGAAGTCTTCGGACGTCGCTTTCGTCGTGACGCTGGGGGCGAACGGCGTCCAGCCCGCGCGACAGCAGGCGTGGGCGATCGAGAACCAGCTGCGGCGCCTGGACATGGACGGTTCGATCGTGCGGATGGCGTCGTCGACGATGATCCGCCAGCTCGTCGGCGGCGGCGTGTTCCCCGAGGCGCACTACGACCCGGTGCCGGTGCTGCAGAGCCTGCGTCAGCCGGTGCTCGGGCTGTGGGGCGCGAAGGACGTGCTGACACCGCCGGGCGAGGCCGTCCGGATCTTCCGGGACTCCGTCGCGCACCACACGCTGCGGGTCTTTCCGGACGCCCAGCACCAGTTGCGGCGCACCACGGACGGCTTCGACAAGCTGCCCGGCTACGCACCGGGCTACCTGGAGCTGGTTGGCACGTGGGTGCACGACCTGCCCGCGACGTCGAGTGCCGACCAACCACCGGCGCAGGACCGGCAGAGCGTCGAGATCACGCCGTTGCACTGGGCCGAGTCGAGCTGGCTGCAGCTCGCGGCGCCGGCGTTCCTGCTGCTGGCGTTCGGCTGGGGACTGGTCCGCGGTGGCGCGCGTCCGGCCCGCTGGCTGGCGGCGACGGGGTTGCTCGCGGTGCTCGGGTTCGTGGTCGTCGACGTGCTGCTCCAGACGACGATGGGCAAGGGGCTGGGCCCGGTCGTCGCGGGCCGTCCGCTGCCGTGGCTGGCGGTGCAGCTGCTGTCGGTCGGCGCGGTGGCGGCGGCGATCGGCACGGCGGTGGCGTGGTGGCGCAACCGCACCCTGCGGCTGGGCCTGCCGCTCGCGGGCGGCGTGGTGTTCGTCCCGTGGGCGATCTACTGGGGGCTGCTGATCCCCTGAAGTAAGTTGCCGTGAACGCGCGCGGGGCCTGCGGGCAACAGGGGGTATGCAGGTGATCCAAGAAGGCGCCGAGGTCTGGGGCGACGACCGTCCCGACCTCGGCGGCCTCGATCCCGGGCCGGCGTTCGCCCGGCTCTTCGACGTCCACGCCCCGCAGCTGCGCCGGTACCTCGCGCGGCGCGTCGGGCCCGAAACCGCGAACGACCTCGTCGCCGAGACGTTCCTCGTGGCTTTGCGCCGCCGGGAGAGCTACCGGCCGGAGCTCGGCACCGCCCGCTCGTGGCTCTACGGCATCGCGACGAACCTGGTGCGCCACCAGGTGCGTTCCGAGCTGCGGGGCCTGCAGGCGACCGCGCGGCTCGCGCACGCCGGCGAGCTCAGCCACGCGGCGCACGACGGCCGCGTCGCCGAGCAAGTCGACGCCCAGACACGCGCGGCGCAGCTGGCCGGGGCGTTGGCGCAGCTCAACCCGGCCGACCGCGACACGCTCCTGCTCGTCTCGTGGGCCGGGCTCGACCCCGCCGAGGTCGCGCAGGTCCTCGGCATCCCGCCGGGCACCGTCCGGTCCCGGCTCCACCGGATCCGGCGCTGGCTGCGGGCCAACGCCCCGGCCCAGAACACGAAGGAGGCGCAGACCTCGTGACAGAGAAGAACGTCCACCCGATCTGGTCCGACGCCGAGCTGGACGCAGCGCTCGCGGACCTCCACGGCAACCCGGGTCCCGACGACGGCCTCGCCTTCGCGCGGGCGTCGCTGGTGGCGGCGGCCGGCACGCCGCTCGACGAAAGCCCCTTTCACCAGGCGCCGCCGGCGCCGCGGAAGTCCCGCGGCTCGTGGCGCTGGATCTCGGTGGCGGCCGCGGTCGCCGCGCTGACCGCCGGCCTGATCGTCGTCACCAACCACACGCCGGGCACCGTCACTCCGGCCGCCACGGCCCAGGCCCCGGGTCTCGACCAGCTGAAGGGCGTGGACCTCCCGACCGGCCCGGCCGGCTTCTTCCACACGACCATGTCGTCCTGGAGCGCGACCGACCACGGGCCGGACGGAAAGCCGGACCTCTTCTTGGGAACACAGACCGACGTGTGGGTGGCGGTCGACACGGCCGCGAAGTGGCGCCGGCATTCTTGGTTCACGAACAGCCCGGCCGGCCTGCAGGTCCCCACACCGCACAAGGAGCCGGTGCCGACGACAGCGACCGACGTGAACGGCCCCGGCGGGATGTTCCCCGACGTCCAGGAGTACTACCAGGGGCAGGAATTCAAGGGCTCGTGGGACACGCCGACCGCGCCGTTCCTCGCCGCCCTGCCGGCCGACGTCAAGGTGCTGCGCGAGCGGCTGGTCAACGACCAGGGCTCGATGTCGACCGCCCTCCACCCGGGCAAGCCGAACAGCCCGGGCATGTCGATCCAGATGGTCCGGCGGGTGCTGGAGCTCGGCGTGGTCCGCGGCGACGTCCGGGTCGCGCTCTGGCGGGCACTGGCCCAGGTGCCCGGCATCGTGACCGCCCCGGGCAAGGCGGGCCCGGACGGCCGGACCGGCATCGGGTTCACGGCGGACGGCACCGGCGAGACACTCATCGCCGACCTGCAGACGGCCCAGCTCATCGGCTACACGGTGCCCCCGAAACCGTCGAAGCCGTCGAGCCAGCCGAAGCAGGCGACCACCACGATCCCTTCGACCACGCCCGGCTCCAGCTCGACGACCTCCCAGACGTCGCAGCCACAGGCCGGTACCACCAGCAAGGCGGCTCCGGGACCGACCGGATCGGCGCGGAACGAACTCGAGACGATCTACACGTACTCGGTGACCCCGACCGACCGCTGAAAATCCTCACTGAAGTCCGTGAATGGCACATTGAGGGACTTGAAGTCCCTCAATGTGCCATTCACGGACTCGGCGGATGCTGATCTGCTGACCGGAGGACACTCCTGGGGGTGCGTCCTCCGGTCAGCGGGCGTGGTTGGCCGCGTTCAGCGCGTCGGCGACGTTCGAGACCTCCAGCACCCGGATCCCCGCCGGCGGCTTGCCCGAATCCGGCGGCACCAGCGCGTGCGTGAAGCCCAGCCGCGCCGCCTCGGCGAGCCGACGGCCCACGCTCGGCACCCGCCGGATCTCCCCCGCCAGCCCGACCTCGCCCACCGACACCAGCCGAGGCGACAGGGCGACGTCCTCGAAGCTCGACGTCAGCGCCAGCACCAGCGCCAGGTCGATGCCCGGTTCGGTGATCTTCATGCCGCCGACCGTGGCCGTGTAGACGTCCTTGTCGCCGAGCTTCAGCCCGCCGCGCTTCTCCAGCACCGCCAGGACCATCGCCACCCGGGCGGAGTCGAGACCGCTGACCGCGCGCCGCGGCTGGGGCGCCGACGTCGACGACACCAGCGCCTGGACCTCGCCCAGCAGCGGCCGCTTGCCCTCCATCGACACCGTGATCGCCGTGCCGGGCACCGGCTCCGCCGTGCGGCTGATGAACAGACCCGACGGGTCGGGCACCCCGACGATGCCTTCCTCCTGCAGCTCGAAGCAGCCGATTTCGTCGGACGCGCCGAACCGGTTCTTGATGCCGCGCAGCATCCGCAGCGTCGAGTGCTTGTCGCCCTCGAACTGCAGCACGACGTCCACCAGGTGCTCCAGTACGCGCGGGCCGGCCACCGAGCCGTCCTTCGTGACGTGCCCCACGAGCACGACCGGCAGCCCGCGTTCCTTCGCCAGCGCGACCAGCCCGGAGGTCACCGCGCGGACCTGCGTCACGCCGCCGGGTGAGCCGTCGACCTGTGGGGACGCCATCGTCTGCACCGAGTCGACGATCAGCATCCCCGGCTTGACGTCGTCGACGTGCCCGAGGATGGCCGAAAGGTCGCTCTCGGCGGCCAGGTACATCAGGTCGTGGACGTTGCCCGTGC
Organism: Amycolatopsis balhimycina FH 1894; assembly: GCF_000384295.1. Classification (NCBI taxonomy): domain Bacteria; kingdom Bacillati; phylum Actinomycetota; class Actinomycetes; order Pseudonocardiales; family Pseudonocardiaceae; genus Amycolatopsis; species Amycolatopsis balhimycina. Next base: position 4,530,725 of record NZ_KB913037.1, read on the forward strand.
GCTCGGCGCGCAACCGGACCTGGCCCGCGGACTCCTCGCCCGTGACGTACAGCGACCGGTCGACGGTCTTGGCCCACTGGTAGGCGACCTCGAGCAGCAATGTCGACTTGCCGACACCCGGCTCACCGGCGAGCAGCACCACCGCACCCGGCACCAGGCCGCCGCCGAGCACGCGGTCCAGCTCGGAGACGCCGGTGCGGCGCGCCCGCGCCGCTTCGACGTCGACCTCGCCGATCGGCCGCGCGGGAGCGCTCGGCGCCCCGGCCGCGACGCGCTGGATGGCCGGCCTGGCCGGCGCCCCGCGCTCCTCGAACGAGCCCCACTCCTGGCACTCCGGACACCGGCCCAGCCACTTGGCCGCTTCGTGACCGCAGCTTCCGCAGCGGTAGGTGGTCCCCTTCTTCACCCCGCGAGGCTATCGGCGACCACCGACAAAACCGGGGACCTAGTCCTTGACGTGCGCCGGCGCCGCCACGGGCAGCTCGACGGTGATCGGTCCGGCGTTCTTGAAGACGAAGGTGACCTTGATGACCTGACCCGGCCACAGCGGCTGCTTCAGCGCGGCGAGCGTCACGGTGCCCTGGCCGACGACCTCGGGCGCGGCCGGCGTCGCGGTCGCTCCGGCCGGCGGGACCTCGGACGTCGAGGTCGCGGTGGAGCTGCTGGTCCCCGAGCTGGTGCCGGTCGGGGTGGCGGGCGAGGTCGGGGCACCCGAGGACGAGGTCGGCGCGCTCGGGGAGGTGGTCTGCACCTCGTTGGTGGACTCGACGGCGTTGTCCGGGCCGATCACGAGGGAGTGGGCGGCGACGATGTCCTTGGAGCCGGCGATGGTCGCCTGGCCGCCACCCTCGGTCGTCACGGAGACGAGCGAGTCGTCCTGGGTGCCGAGGTTCACGATCGTCAGGCTCAGCGCCGGGGTCGCGCCGGCCGGGTAGCCCGGGCCGGAGGTGGGGTACTGCACCGCGGCGTTGCGCAGCGCGATGTCCTTGACCTGGGCGTGCGTACCGTTGACCGCGGCCTGCTGCGACGCGGTCTGGGTGATCTGACCGGCCCCGCACCCGGCGAGCACGAGCGCGGCACCGAGGGCCAGCGCGGCCGCGCCGAGCACCCGGCGATTCTGCAGCCTCACGTCGCAGTCCTTCCCTTTTCACGGCCTCGTCACCGCGAAGACTAGCCGGGCGCGATCACCCGGGCCGAACCGGTCCGCGTTGCCGCGGCGCGGCGCCCAAGATCAACCGTCCACAAAGGATTTCGAGCCCTGTGACGAAACGCTTCCCCGCTACCAGCGTGAGCACGGGGGTCCGACGTTTGTCAACCCCCGCTCAGGCCGCTGACCTGCGAGGACGAGTCCGGCCCGCTAGGTGGGCACTGGCGGACCGTGCTAGGATGGGGTCAGCGAAAGGGGCAGAGGACACATGGTTTTCAAGGTCGGAGAGACCGTCGTCTACCCGCACCACGGTGCCGCACTCATCGAAGCCATCGAGACCCGTGTGATCAAGGGCGAGGAAAAGAAGTACCTCGTCCTCAAGGTCGCGCAAGGGGATCTCACGGTTCGCGTGCCCGCAGACAACGCCGAAATCGTCGGCGTCCGCGATGTCGTCGGGCAAGAAGGACTGGACAAGGTCTTCGACGTTTTGCGTGCTCCGCACACCGAGGAGCCCACCAACTGGTCTCGTCGGTACAAGGCCAACCTCGAGAAGCTCGCCTCCGGCGATGTGAACAAGGTGGCCGAAGTGGTGCGCGACCTCTGGCGGCGAGAGAAGGACCGCGGACTTTCAGCCGGTGAGAAGCGCATGCTGGCGAAGGCGCGGCAAATTCTGGTCAGCGAGCTCGCGCTCGCGGAGGGCACCGACGAGGACAAGGCTGAGGTCCTCCTCGACGAAGTTCTGGAAACCGCGACGGTCTGAGAACCTTGTTCAGCCGTCGGCCGACGCCGAAGTCACCGCAGGAAGGCGACCTGCGGTCCATGGCGCCGTCCTGACCAGAATGAGGTTCTGAGCCCAGGGGCATCCCGCTCGACGGGCGGGCGGGTGCCTCTACGATCGCGAACTGATGAATGTCGTCGCGATCGTGACCGTCGCACATCATGCCTCCGACGGAGAGCTCGCTCTCACGCCGGTCCATGGTGAGCCGCTACTCACGCACACCGTGCGGGGGCTGCTCGACGTGCCGGAAATCTCTTCGGTGCTCGTGGCGGCCCCCCAGCGGTGTGCGTCGTCGTTTACCGAGGCGCTTCGCGGCCTCGGCTGCCGGGTGATCCCCGGCTCGCTCCGGCAGGCCTTCGCCGCCGTCGAGCCCGAGCTGCCCCGCGACTCCGTTGTACTCCTCCACGACGCGCTGCGAGCCTTCGTTCCTGCGCAGACGGTGCGTGACGTGCTTTTCGCGGTCCGTGACGGCGCCTCGGTCGTCGTCCCGGTGCTGCCGATGGCCGACACGGTGAAGGTGACCGACGAGAAGTCCCTGATCATCGGCACGGAGGACCGGTCGCGGCTGCGCACTGTCCAGACGCCGATCGGCTTCACGGTTTCGGCGTTCCCCTCCTCTCTTGACGCCGTGGACCTCGCCGGCGCGACGACGATCCCGGGCCACCCGGACGCGATGCGCGTCACGACGGATTTCGAACTGTCCCTGGCCGAGGCGATCGCGGCGGCACCGAAGAACGAGGAGACGCTGTGAGGATCGGCAACGGAGTCGACGTCCACCCGGTGGAGCCGGGCCGCGAGTGCTGGATGGCAGGGCTCCTGTGGCCCGACACGGACGGCTGCGCGGGCCACTCGGACGGCGACGTCGCGGCCCACGCACTGTGCGATGCGCTGCTGTCGGCGGCCGGCCTGGGCGACCTCGGCGCGGTGTTCGGCACGGGCGACCCCCGCATGGACGGCGCCCACGGGGCGGACATGCTCGCCGAGGTCAGGGCCCTGATCGAGGCGGCGGGCTGGCGGGTCGGGAACGCGTCGGTCCAGATCGTCGGCAACGCACCGCGCGTGGGGAAGCGACGCGAGGAGGCGCAGAAGGTGCTGTCGGAGGCGGTGGGCGGCCCGGTGAGCGTCTCCGGGACGACTTCGGACGGCCTGGGCCTGACGGGCCGCGGCGAGGGCATCGCGGCCTTCGCGACGGCGCTGCTGCTCGCGGCGGAATAGGCCTTCCCTCGCTGCGGCGATGTCATGAACGACTCGTTCACCTCGTCGGACGACAGGAAAGAGTCGTTCATGTCGACGGGCGAGTCGCCTCCGTCGTCTGGGTCGGCCTCGACGACGGGGAGCTCGTCTTCAGCGCCACCGAAGACCGCCGGAAGGTCCGCAACCTGCGCCGCGACCCCCGCATCAGCGTCTCGATCACCGACGCCGAGAACCCCTACCGGCACACCCAGCTGCGCGGCACCGTGACGATCACGCCCGACCCCGGCAAGGCCCTCCCGAAGACTCTGAGCCACAAGTACCTCGCCCAGGACCCGCCGCCCGAGGGTGACGACGTCCAGCGGGTGGTCGTGCGCCTCAAAGCCGGGAAAATCGCCGGCAATGTGAAATAGGGTCCAGACCATGGGTGTGACTTTCAACGAGGCCACGAAGGCTCTCTTCGACGGCAAGAACTTCCCGGTCCTCGCGACCATCAACGCCGACGGCTCGGTGCAGACCTCCGTCGTCTGGGCCAAGCGGGACGGCGACGCCGTGCTCTTCGCCACCGTCCGCGGGCGTCTCAAGGAGCGGAACATGCGGCGCGACCCGCGCATCTCGCTGTCCGTGTTCGACCTCGAGGACCCGCTCAAGTACGTGGAGATCCGCGGCCGGGCCGAGATCACCGAGGAGGGCGGCCGCGAGCTGATCAACGAGCTGTCGCACAAGTACGACGGCAAGGACTTCCGCACCGAGCCGCCCGAGATCGTCCGGGTGGTCGTGCGCGTGGTCCCGGACAAGATCACCGGCTACGCGGCGTGACGTGATGCGGATCGCGGGCGCCGCTGCGGCGCCCGCGCTCTCGCTAGGCTGGATCCCATGACGATCAGGGCGGTGTTGTTCGACTTCTCCGGCACGCTCTTCCGGCTCGAGCAGGACGAGTCCTGGCTCACCGAACTGACGAACCACGACGGCGAGCCGCTCGACATCGAGGCGCAGGCCGAGCTGATGCGCCGGATGACCGCCCCGGTCGGGCAGGTCGTCGAACTCGATGCCGAGCACCTGCACGCCTGGCACCACCGGGACCGCGACCCGGAACTGCACCGCAAGGTCTACCTCGAGGTGCTCAAGAAGTCCGGCGTCCCGCACGCCGACCAAGCCGAAGCGCTCTACGACCGGCTCATCGATCCCAGCCAGTGGACGCCCTACCCGGACGCCGAAGCTGCGCTGAAGGCCGCCGCCGAGCGAGGGCTCGAGGTCGGCGTCCTCAGCAACATCGCCTTCGACATCCGGCCCGCCTTCACCGCCCGCGGATGGGACGCCTATGTCGACGAGTTCGTGCTGTCCTTCGAGGTCGGCGCGGTCAAGCCGGAGCTGGAGATCTTCCGCACGGCCGTCCGGTCGCTCGGCGTGCCGGCCACCGAGACGCTGATGGTCGGTGACAGCGAGGAGGCCGACGGCGGCGCCCGCGCACTCGGCTGCGAGTTCGCGCTGGTCGACCCGCTGCCCACCGCCGACCGGCCGGACGCCCTGCTCACGGCGTTGCGCACCCACGGCGTCGGCTGACCGGCTGCGACGCCGCTCACGCCCACCCCGTACCCTTTGAGGGTGGCCCTTCACCTTTTCGACACAGCGACCCGGAGCGCACGGGAGTTCCACCCCGTCCGTAGCGGAACGGCGTCGATCTACGTGTGTGGTGCCACCGTGCAGGGCGTTCCCCACATCGGGCACGTGCGCGGCGTCCTGAACTACGACGTCCTGCGCCGCTGGCTCGTCCACAGTGGACTGGACGTGCTGCTGGTCCGCAACGTCACGGACATCGACGACAAGATCCTGACCAAGGCCGCCGAGAACGAGCGGCCCTGGTGGGAGTGGGGCGCGACGCACGAGCGCGCCTTCGAGACCGCGTACGAGCAGCTGGGCTGCCTGCCGCCGTCGATCAACCCGCGCGCGACCGGGCACGTCAGCCAGATGGTCGAGCTGATGGAACGCCTCATCGAGGCGGGCCACGGCTACGTCGCGGACGGCGACGTCTACTTCTCGGTGAAGTCGTTCGACGACTACGGCAAGCTGTCCGGCCAGGTCCTGGAGGACGTCCAGCAGGGCGAGACGCCGACCCGCGGCAAGCTCGACCCGCGCGACTTCACCATGTGGAAGAGCGCGAAGCCGGGCGAGCCGTCGTGGCCGACGCCGTGGGGCGACGGCCGGCCGGGCTGGCACCTCGAGTGCTCGGCGATGGCGACGGCGTACCTCGGTGCGGAGTTCGACATCCACGGCGGCGGCATCGACCTGGTCTTCCCGCACCACGAGAACGAGCGCGCCCAGTCCAACGCGGCGGGCGACCCGTTCGCGCGGTTCTGGCTGCACAACGCGTGGGTGACCATGTCGGGCGAGAAGATGTCGAAGTCGCTCGGCAACACCGTGTCGATCCCGGCGATGCTGGAGCGCTACCGGGCGCCGGAGCTGCGGTACTACCTGGTCCAGCCGCACTACCGGTCGACCATCGAGTACTCCGACGCCGCGGTCTCCGAGGCCGCGCAGGGCTACCGGCGGATCGAGACGTTCCTGCGCCGCGCCGCACAGTCGGGCTCCGTCGGCGTCGGCACGGTCCCGGAAGCGTTCGCGAACGCGCTCGACGACGACCTCGCCACCCCGCAGGCGTTCGCCGTGGTCCACACCACGGTGCGAGACGGTAACGCCGCCCTCGACGCGGGCGACACCTCAAAGGCACTCGAATTCGCCGCGGCCGTCCGCGCGATGACCGACGTGCTCGGCCTCGACCCGCTGTCCGCGCGCTGGTCCGAGGCGGGCGGTTCCGAATCGCCCACCAAAGAAGCGCTGTCCCGGATCGTCGAAGGGTTGCTGGCCGAGCGCCAGCAGGCTCGCGCCGAGAAGGACTTCGCCCGCGCGGACGCCGCCCGTGACCGCCTCCAGCAGGCGGGCATCATGGTGGAGGACACCCCCAACGGTCCTCAGTGGACTGTGAAGTCCGACTGATTTCGTTACCAAGCAAGGAAACTTTCACCATGGCAGGCAACTCGCGGCGCCAGGGCGCGATCCGCAAGACGGGCACCAAGAAGGGTGCCGTCGTCGGCTCGGGCGGTCAGCGCCGCAAGGCCCTCGAGGGCAAGGGCCCGACCCCGAAGGCGGAGGACCGCCCCGGGCACAAGGCGTACCGCTCGAACAACGCCGCGACCAAGCGCGACCAGGCGCGGCAGAAGAAGGCCGACAAGCCGGAGCTGATCGCCGGGCGCAACCCGGTGGTCGAGGCGCTGCGCGCGGACGTCCCGGCGACCGCGCTGTACGTCGCGCTGAACATCGAGATCGACGACCGCGTGAACGACGCCGTCCGGTTGGCCGGCGACAAGGGCATCTCGATCTTGGAGATCCCGCGCGAAGAGCTGGACCGCAAGACCAACCGGGCCGTGCACCAGGGCCTGGGCCTGCAGGTCCCGCCGTTCGAGTACGCCCACCCGGACGACCTGATGGCGGCGGCCCGCAACTCGGGCGAGGTGCCGCTGTTCGTCGCGCTCGACGGCGTCACGGACCCCCGCAACCTGGGCGCGGTGATCCGCTCGGCGGCCGCGTTCGGCGCGCACGGCGTGCTGCTGCCGGAGCGGCGCAGCGCGGGCATGACGGCGGTGGCGTGGCGGACGAGCGCGGGCACGGCGGCGAAGCTGCCGATCGCGGTGGCGACGAACCTGACGCGGCAGCTCAAGGCGTGGGCGAACGACGGCCTGATGCTGGTGGGCCTGGACGCGGACGGCTCGGTGGACATCGACGAGCTGGAGCTGGCGGCCGACCCGCTGGTCATCGTGCTCGGCTCGGAGGGCCGAGGCCTGTCACGCCTGGTCCGCGAGACGTGCGACGCGACGGTGTCGATCCCGATGGCGGCGGGCGTGGAGTCCCTGAACGCGTCCGTGGCGGCGGGCGTGCTGCTCGCCGAGGTGGCGCGGCGCCGCCGTCTCGCCGGGCGGATCTGAGCGCCTGGGCCGCTGAGTCCCCACCTTCACGACGACGCACCACCCGGTCGGGTTAAGGTCCCCTCGGATAAACCCGAGGGGACCTGACCACCGATGTCGTTCGTTTCGCCGCTCTTCCTGTGGTACTTCATGCCGGCGGTGCTCATCGCCGTGCTGGTGTGCCCGCGGACCTGGCGCAACGGCATCATCGCGGTCGGCAGCCTGCTGTTCTACACGATCGGCGCCGGCGCGTTCGTCTTCCTGCTGCTCGGCTGCATGGTCGTCAACTTCGCGGCCGGCCCGCTGCTGGCGCCGAGCCCGTGGGACGTCCACGGCGTGCGGCGGCGCCGGATCCTGATCGCCGTGGTCTCGCTCGACGTCACGGTGCTGCTGATCTGGAAGTACGCCGGGTTCGCGACGCAGCAGATCGCGGCGGTGGCGCACTGGTTCGGCGGGAGCGTGCCGGTCGCGAGCCTGGTGGTGCCGATCGGCATCTCGTTCTACACGTTCCACCACATCTCGTACGTGGTGGATATTTATCGAGGCGAGCGGCAGGCGCTCCGGAACCCGGTGTCGTTCGCCGCGTACATCGCGATGTTCCCGCAGCTGGTGGCCGGCCCGATCGTGAGATATCGCGAGATCGCCGACCAGCTGCCACAGCTGCGTTCCCACCGCCTCGACGACATCGCGGCGGGCTTCCCCCGGTTCGCGCTGGGGCTGTGCAAGAAGACGATCATCGCGGATTCGCTGGGCCCGCTGGTCGAGGCGTGCTTCAAGGTGCCACCGGATCAGATGACGTTCGCCACGGCGTGGCTCGGCGCGATCGGCTACACACTCCAGCTGTTCTTCGACTTCTCGGGCTATTCGGACATGGCGATCGGCCTGGGCCGCATGCTGGGTTTCAGGCTGCCGGAGAACTTCGCGCGGCCGTACTCGTCGGTGACGATCACGGAGTTCTGGCGCCGCTGGCACATGTCGCTCTCCCGCTGGTTCCGCGACTACGTGTACATCCCCCTGGGCGGCAACCGCCACGGCGCGGCCCAGACGTACCGCAACCTCTGCATAGTGTTCGTGCTGACGGGCTTCTGGCACGGCGCGCAGTGGACGTTCCTGGTGTGGGGCTGCTACCACGGCGCGTTGCTGGTGATCGAGCGCCGCTTCGGCTTCGACCTGGACCCGGCGGTGCGCTGGAAGCGGTATCTGCGCCGGGCCTTGACGATGCTGCTGGTGGTGTTCGGCTGGGTGTTCTTCCGGTCCCCGGACCTGGGCCACGCGCTCTCGATGCTGGGCCACATGCTGATCCCCGACTTCGACGGCCTCGGCGCGGGCGTGGAGCAGGCGTTCACGAACCAGCGCCTGGTCCTGCTCCTGGCGGCACTGGCGGTGTTCCTCCTGCCGGCCCACCCGGTGACGGGCCCGCTGCTGGAGTCATCCCGAAGCCGCCCGGCAACGGCAATGCGCATCGGCGTGATGACGGTGGGCCTGCTGTACGCGGCGATCCTGATCGCGACGGGCACGTTCAGCCCGTTCTTGTACTACCAGTTCTGAGCCGAATTCCGGCCGGCAAATGATATTCGACCATCCGAGTGACCACCTGTAGCAGGGTGGCCGCCATGTGCGATCCTCTTGTCGAAATGCGAGAGGGGCTCCGCGACGTGAATCCGCAGGAATCATCCGGGGAAAAGATCCCGTCGGCGGAGCTTCCTCCAGTCACGGACGAAGTGCTGATCTCGTACGCCAAAGGCCGGTTTCTGATGTCCGCGCTCGGCCTGCGATGGACGTACTACCGCCTGCTGCGCGAAAAAAGTGATCGCGATGTGCAGGCGGCGTCGACCGTGACACGAAGCCTGAAACCCGGCGATCCCGAACTTCTTCTCGACCGGATACGGGACTCGACGCTCCGAGTCGGCGGGTACCAGATTTGGGGCGACGTCCAGAAGGGCGACGAGATCGTGGACAGGGCAGTCGCTTTCGTCATCGTCGCGGTATTGTCGAGCACTCTCGGCGAAACGCTGTTCTACGTCGACGGTTCGTTCTGGCGCAGGCTCCTGTACGCCGTTGTCGCCCTCTTGACCGCCCTCGTCGTCACCGCGATCGGTCTTGTCCTGTCCGGTGCTCGCGCACCGACGTCACGCATGGCCAGAACCCTGTCCGGGCTACTCGGCTTGGGTGCGCTCACGGGCGCGGCGTGGTGGCTGTTGCGTTGGCAGTCGGTCTGGGGCCTCGGGCTGTCCTCGGGCATCTTCAACGCGGCCGCCGCCCTGTTCGCACTCGGGCTTCTTCGCCAGATCGGCAATGCGCTGGTCGAGGCCGCCTACCGCATCTCCTGGAGCAGGTGGACAACCGACGAGATCATCCAGACGCTGGCCGGGACGCACTGGAACCTGCTCAATGTCCCGGAACCGGATTGCTTCCCGATCGCTTCGCACTACCTCGAGCACGTCGCCGGCTGCATCGAACGTTTTCTGCCCCGAATCCTGACCTTGACCTTCACCCCCACGAACAGCTCGTCGATCACTCAGCACACCCAGCGGGAATTCGCGGAGATCGCCGCACGGATACGGCTTCTGGCCAAGGAGTGCCTCTTGCCGACGGCGACCACCCGGGCGTCCGTCGCGGACAAGGTGGCGAACCTGCTGATCAGCGCCGCGCAGGGAAGGTGGGGCGAGTGGGAGACCAGCCCGGTGGAAGAGATCGAACGAGCCGCCCGCTGGCGGTCGTGGATTTCCGGGGCACTGCGGTTCGGGCTGGGCCTGCTTCCCCTCGTCCTGGTCACCCTGGGCGCGCTCTACCTGTACCGGACCAACCCGGCGTCACCCTTGCTCAAAGCCGAAGTGCTGGCTCCCGTCCTGGTGGCCACGCTCGGCTTCTTCACCGCCTCGCTCAGCTCCGGTTTCACCTCGGAGAAGGAGAAGGCCGGGCGACGTCCGAAAGCCTTCCGCGTCCGCGGCCGATCTTGAGCCTCCGGGCTCACCACAAGACCCACCTTCCCGCCGGACTGCGCCGGACCGGCTTTCCGCCCGACTTTTACGTTCCGTAATCGGCAAGTGCGGAGCGTGGCCGCCTCGAAAACGGGTCTCGCCCGAATGGCCGAGCCTGTCAGGATGCGTGGATGAACCCCAGGCCGACGCCGACGTCCGATCGGATCAGCGACTACCTCGCCGCCGATGCCGTCGTCGATCACCAGCACCCGGCGATCCGCGCCCAGGCCGACGCTCTGCGCGCGAAGGGCGACGACCCCGTCGGAAGCGCGAAAGCCGCGTTCCTCTTCGTCCGGGACGAGGTCGAGCACGTGATCGACGCCGGGGATCCGCGTGTCACCTCGCGCGCTTCGGACGTGCTGCGCGAGCGCGTCGGGATCTGCCACGCGAAGGCGCACCTGCTCGCCGCTTTGCTTCGGGCACAAGGGATTCCGGCCGGGTTCTGCTACCAGGAACTCTCCGCGCTGCACGGGCTGAATGCCGTGTATCTGCACAGCAAGTGGTCACGGCTGGACGCCCGCGGCAACCGCACCGGCGCCGGCGGGGAGTTTTCGCTCCACGAAGAAAAACTGGCCTGGCCGGTCGACGCGGCGAAGGACGAACGCGATCACCCGGAGATCCACCCGGCACCCGCGCCGGTCGTCGTGGATTTCCTGAAGACCGTCCAACCCGGGCCCGGCTGGTACGAAAACGGGCTCCCGGCGGCACTTTGACCGGGATTTTTCGCTATTTTCGGAAAACCGGGCGACCAGGTGAATTATTGCCCAGAGTGACGTCTGTCCGTCAGCAGTGTCCCCCGAACTTCTTATTTCGCACACCCTCCGAGGCGCGTAAAGTAACTCCCCGCGCTCGAACAGACACTTTCTGCTCTCGTCCGTTCGGGTGATTCAAGGGAGGTGAAGCACGTGGCCGCGGCTGGCGGACACCTCCGCCGTACCCCACTGCAGGAGATCTTCTGGACCAGGACGAGCCTGCTCCTCACGGTGCTCGTCGTGGTCGCCGGCCTGAGCCTGTGGATCGCCGGCCTGATGGAGCCCGGCACCGGCAAGAACCTGGTGACGTCGCTGGGCACCGGCACCCTGATCTCCGCCATCGTCGGGTTCGGCCAGACGCTGATCACCGCCAGCGCGTCGCAACGAGCGCTGGTGACGCCGGTGATCGAAGAGAGCAGGCGCGCGCTGGAAGACCTCAGCGCCGAATACCGGGCGCTGAACAAGGAGTTCTTCCCCACCGACGTCTTCGAGGCGACCACCGACCCCGACCCCGCGTTCAACCGCGCGCTGATGGCCGACCTCGACGCGACCCGGCAGTACTTCTTCCGCGGCTTCTCCGGCCGGCACGCGGCCGCGCGCCTGCTGCTTTCCCGCACCGAACGGGAACTGCGGGCCGTCATCGCCGATCCGCGCGACGCGAGCTCGATCAGCGGGCGCGCCCGCTACCTGCTGCGCCGCGAGGCGGCCGACGTCGACTACGAACAGATCCAGACCCGGCTCGACGAAGAGATCCGGATCGGGCTCGTCGGCCTCTTCCTGGCGCGCAGCCGCTGCGCGCAGGTCGACATCACCGTGGTCGCCGACCCGCCGCTGGACCGGCTCGAGATGTTCGACGACAGCGTGTGGGTGTCGCTCTACAGCGACGTCCGCGGCGCCACGAAGCTCTACCCGCGGTCCCTGCGATTCACCGAAGGTTCCTTCCTCTACAACATGGAACGCGCCGAATTCGTGCGCGTCTCGCAGTCCCGGACCGGCCGCCACTTCCGCATCACGTCCGCGACGACACGGACGGATTTCCTGGCGCTGTTCGAGAAGATCACCGGATCTCCGTTGTCCGAGGAGCAGTTCCGCGAGCTGGAGGGCAAGTTCCACGCCTTCCGCGCGGAGTTCTCCGCAGTCGCCGAGCTAGGGAGCTGACCTTGCTCACCCGCCTGTCCCCCCTCACCGAACTGGCCACGCGCCTGCGCACGGCCAGGTTCCCGCTCGCCGCGGACTGGCGCGCGGTCGACGGCTGGTTCCGGCCGTGGGCCGCCCAGGCCGGGCTGCGGGAGGAGCTGCGCACACAGCTCCGCACGCTGTCCGCCGCGCAGGCGGCCAAGGTGCTGCGCTCGTCACGGGAAACGACCACCCACTTCGCCTGGTGCCTGCTCGACGCGCCGCTGGACCCGTTTTCCTTCTGGCTGCACGAATACAAGGCCCAGGAAGACTGGCGCGAAGGTTACGCGGATTCCGTGCACAACCACAGGTATCACTTCTGCACCACCATCCTCCGTGGTGACTACCTGCACGAGAGATACGAGACGACGATCGACGCCGGCACCGGGCTGATCGCGTCCGCGCGGCTGCGCCGCCGGACGCTGTGCGCGGCCGGGACCTGCGCCACCATGCTGGCCGACGAATTCCACCGGATTCCCGAGGCGGCCGCCGGAACGATGACTTTCCTCGTGAAATCACGCCCGGTGAGCAGTTTCAGCCTTTCGTTCGACCCAGCCAGCGGAATCGGTCACCGGCACGTTCCGACAGAGGTCCGATTGGGGGAATTGGCCGACCGCATCTAGCTACACACCGGCGTCAGCGGCGCTTACCATTACTCCACCCGTCTGAACACCACGGCCGGGATGGGAGAGGTGTATGCGCACGCAAGAACGCACAATCGACCAGGCCACCGTCGACGCCGTCGGAAACCGGGTCCACCGGCTTTGCCACCAGTACGCCGAACGACTGCAGTTCCACGGCTGGCACCACGTGAGTTTCGTCCGCGCGAAGGCGATCGGTTTCGCCGCGTACAACGGCGCCGATCGCAGCGTGGTGGAGGTGGCCGCGGTGGTGCACGACGTCAACTACCTGGTGCGCCGGAACTCGCCCGCCGCCGCGGGCCGGAGCCTGCGCCTGGAAATCCTCACGGAGTGCGGCGTGCCCGCGGACGTCGCGCGGTGGGTCGACGAGATCGTCGACGAGGCGGAAATGGCCACTCGCGGCCGCGACATTTCGCTGGAAGCGCAGGCCCTGAGCGACGCGGACACGTTGTTCAAGGCGCTGCCGGTGACGCCGGTCGTGCTGGCGCACCGGTACCTGCGCGAGAACGGGCTGAGCCTGCGCGAGCTGGCGAACAAGATCGTCGGCGAGCAGTGCGACGTCCACGACGAGGGGTACTACTTCTACAACCCGGAGGCGGCCGCGACGTACTCGCGGTGGGCGACGGCGAACCTGCAGCTGTGGCAGTGCATCAAGGAGGCCGTCGACGACCCGACGGTGGTCGAACTGCTGGACGCGGTCGCTTCCTAACCCTGCCCGTAACCCCGCAGCCGCTCGACGACGTTGGCCACCTCGGGCGGCGGCAGCAGGCCGGGCCGGCCGGCACTCTGCGCGAGCAGCCACACGCGGCAGGCCCACTCGAGCTGCAGCGCACGGTGGTAGGCGGCCTCGAGGCCGTCACCGTAGGTGAGGGTGCCGTGGTTCGCCATCAGGCAGCCACGGCGCCCCTCGAGCGCTTCGAGCACAGCGGCGGCAAGCTCCGGCGTGCCATAGGTGGCGTAGCGCGCGACGCGCACCGAAGGGCCGATAGTGGCGACGATGTAGTGGATGGGCGGCACCTCACGCACGAGCGTCGACACGGCGGTGGCGTGCGGCGCGTGCGTGTGGACGACGGCGGTGACGGGCTCGCTGTCGGGATCGCGCACGTCCCAGTAGACGGACAGGTGCACCGGCAGCTCACTGGTCGGTTTGAACGAGCCGTCGACGACCGCGCCCCCGAGATCGACGACCGGGATGTCGGCCGGCGTCAGACTCGAGTAGGCGACCCCCGTAGGAGTGACGGCGACGAGCTCACCGGCCCGCAGGGAGACGTTCCCGGAGGTGCCGACGACGAGGCCGTCACCGACCATCCGACGCGCGTACGCGCACACCGCGGCCCGCTCGGTCTCGAGGATCATGCGCAGGTCCCGTCTCGTGGGCGATCAAGCAGCTGATGTGCACACTGCCAGCCGCCCACGAGCTTCGGCCAGTTCAATCCCTCGCCAGGCGGTCGCCGCGGCGATGTCATGAACGACCCTTTCACCTCGTCCGACGAGGTGAAAGGGTCGTTCAAGTGGTCTGGCGAGTCGCCGACTCGGCGCTTCACCGCCGACGGCCAGGTTGTCCACATTCGCGCATGCCTGTGGACAACCTGGCCGACCGGGACTGCTAAGCCTTCGCCGGAGCAGCGGGAGCAGCAGCGGCGGGAGCAGGAGCAGCCTTCGCTGCCGGAGCCGGCTTCCGGTCCCCGTTCTCCGCGGCCGAAGGCTCCGGGGCCAGCAGCCGCATCGCCTCCTTGACCGCCACGTCCGTGGCCGCGATGCGCTCGGCGACCTTCGTCCGCAGGTCCAGGGCCAGTTTCCGGTTCTGGTCGGCCGAAGCCTGCTTGGCCTGTGCGTCGGCCAGTGCCGCTTCCGTCTCCGCCTTCTTGCGCGCGAACTCCTCTTCGAAGTCCTTCTTGCGGCGGGCCAGCTCCTCCGAAGCCACCCGGTCCGCCTCCGCACGAGCCTCCGCCGCCGCAGCCTCCGCCGCAGTGTCCGCTTCCTGCCGCGCCCGCTCGGCCGCCGCCGCCAGCTCGACGCGCTTCGCGCCCGCCGCCGCGTTCAGCTTCTCGATCTCGCCCTTTGCCTCCGCCAGCAGGCGGGCGCGCTCCTCCTCCGCGTCCTTCGCCAGCTTGTCGGCCGTGCGGCGGGTCTCGTGCGCGTACTTGTCCGCCTGGTCGCGGGTCGACGCCGCGTCGGCTTCGGCCGCCGACCGCAGGTCCGCGATCTCCTCCTCGGCGAGCTGCATCATCATCCGGACGCGCTCGGCCATGGCGCCCGCGCCGGACGGGCTCGAACTCATCCTGGCCAGGGCGGCCTTCGTCTCGGCCAGTTCCTTCTGCGCGTACGACAGCGCCTTCGACAGATCCGAGGACGTCGCGACGGCTTCGTCGCGGCTCCGGGACGTCTCCCGCAAGTCCTTGTTCATTTCGGCGAGGCGTTCGTCGACCTGGCGCTGGTTGTAGCCGCGGACACCCACGGCGAACTGGGCGGTCTTGGGGGCAGGACTGGGCTTCTCAGGCGCGACCATCGGGCCACCTTAATGAGCAAGGGTCCTTCAGGACGTACCGCCAAAAGGATGCATCACGAAAACGAGAACCCCCGGTGACGCATGGCAGCCTGACCTCGGTTGACCAGCAGAGACCACTGTGGACATCCAGCACCGGGTGAACCGGGGGCGTCGCTACCCGCCGCCGCGGCTCCGGGCCGATAACGTGCGCGCGTGGACTTCGGCACGCACTGGCAGGTGTACGTCACCATGCCGTTCGTCGCGGCGCTGATCGGGTACGTCACCAAACGGGTCGCCATCGAGATGATGTTCCGGCCCCTCGAGTTCACCGGGATCCGGCCGTTCCTCGGCTGGCAGGGCGTGCTGCCCGCCAACGCCGAACGCATGGCGGCGACCGCCACCGAGATGCTGACGACCACCCTCGTCGACCCGAAGGAGATCTTCTCGCGGCTCGACCCGGCGCAGGTCGCGAAGGAAATCGAGCAGCCGCTGCTGCGGGTCGTCGAGGACGTCACCCGCGAGGTGATGGAGACCTACCAGCCCCGGCTGTGGGAAGTCCTGCCGAACAGCGCGCAACTGCTGCTGCTCAAACGCGTCCAGGCCGAGGCGCCCAGGGCGATCACCAAGATCATGCGGGAGATCGCGGACAACATCGAGGACGTCCTCGACCTCAAGCACATGGTCGTGACGAACCTCGTCCGCGACAAAGCGCTGCTCAACCGGCTGATCCGCGACATCTCGCGGCCCGAGATGCGGTTCATCGCCCGCTCGGGCGTCTACTTCGGCTTCACCCTCGGCTGCGTGCAGCTGGCGGTGTGGACGCTGACGAGGTCGCCGATCGTGCTGCCGCTGTTCGGCCTCGGCATCGGCTGGCTGACCGACTGGCTCGCCCTGAAGATGATCTTCCTGCCGCGCGAGCCCCGCCGGTTCTTCGGGCTCTACACCTGGCAGGGCGTCTTCCAGAAGCGCCGTGACCAGGTGGCCGCCGACTACGGCGACATGATCGCCCGCGAGATCATCACCATCCCCAACCTGCTCGAGGCGGTGCTGAGCGGCCCGAAGTCCGACCGCCTGTTCGCGATGATCACCCGCGAGGTGCAGAAGACGATCGACGCGCAGGCGAGCGTCGTCAAACCGTTCGTCGCCATCGCCGTCGGCACGAAGAGGTTCCAGGAGATGAAGCAGACGGCGGCGGCGAAGGCCGCGGAGCGCGTCCCGGAGACGATCCGATACGCCGAGAACTACGCGATCAACGCGCTCGACGTGCGCAACACGATCGTGGACCGGATGCGGAAGCTGAGCGCGCTGGAGTTCGAGCAGCTGCTGCGGCCGGCGTTCCGGCAGGACGAGTGGAAGCTCATCGCCGTCGGCGCGATCATCGGCGGGCTCGTCGGGGAACTGCAGGCGCTCGCCCTGCTCGGGTGAGCGAGGTAGGACGGTCCGCCCCGGGAGGGGACCGGGGCGGACCGGGACTTCGTCAGCCGAGGACGGCCTTGAACCAGTTGTAGGCGAGCTTGACCTTCTTCAGGATCAGCGTGTCGATCGCCGCGATCCCGATCTGGCAGATGATGTTCGCCGAGCACTTCTCGTAGAGCTTCTGCAGGCTGTCGTCGTGCTGCTTCATGCCGCTCTGCAGGGCGTACATGTCCAGCTTGCCCTTGACCTTGCCGTCGTAGGAGCTGATGAACTTGATCAGGCCCCACGAGCACTGGCTCGGCTTGTCGATGTAGGAGTGGCTGCCACTCAACGACGTGCATTCCATGACGTAGGTGTGCGGTTCCGCGTTCGCGGTGGCCGGGACGGCCAGCGAGAACAGGCCGATGGAGAGCACGCTCACCACGAGTGCGATCGCGGTTCGTTTCATCCTGTGGAGCAAGACTTGGTCCTTCCGGTTCGAAACGGGCCCCCCAGGCCCGTGGATCTTTCGTAGGGTCCTCGCCGGGCCTGGCAGCCGGCGGGCAAATCGATGGCAGACTGCGCGCGTGGAAATCCGCCTGCTCGGTCCGCTCGAAATTCGCGACAATTCGGGCAGGACGACGCGGATTACGTCGCCGAGGCAGCGCGTCGTCTTCGCCGCACTGGCCATGCGGCCCGGGCAGGTGGTCTCGGCCGAAGGGCTCGTCGATTGCCTGTGGGGCAACGACCCGCCACCGACGGCCCGGGAAACCGTGCACAGCCACATCACCAGGCTGCGCAAGAACCTGCCTGCCACCGAACGTGCGCGCATTGTGACCAGGGCGCCCGGTTATTCGCTCGACGTCGAACAACAGGACGTCGACCTGTTCCGCGTCCGCGAGTTGCACAAGGCCGCCACCGAATGCGGCGATCGGGAAAAATCGGTCATTCTCCTGAAGGAAGCACGGGCCCTTTCCGGCGGCGATCTGCTCGCCGACGTCGATTCGGAGTTGCTGCGGCAACGCCACGTGCCCGCCTGGGAAGAGTTCCTGCTGCAGCTGACCGAGGCGTGGGTCGACGCCGAAACGGCGTCGGGAAACCACGCCGGGGTGCTCGGCGAACTGCGTGCCCTGGTCGCCGGACGACCACTGGCCGAACAGTTCCGCGGCCGGCTGGTGCTCGCCCTGCACGCCACCGGGCAGACCGCCGAAGCACTTCGCGAGTACCAGCACGCCCGGCGGGCCCTGATCGACGGCCTCGGCGTCGAACCGGGCGCTTACCTACGCTCGGTGCAGCAGCGGATCCTCGCCGCCCCCGCGCCGCCGGCGGAGCCGAAGCCGGCCCTGTCCCCGGCGGAGCTGCCGCACGCCATCCGCGGGTTCGTCGGCCGGGCGCCGGAGCTCGCCGAACTGGACGCCGTGACCGGCGACGCGGGCATCGTCGTCGTCCACGGCATGGGCGGGATCGGCAAGACGACGACCGCGATCCACTGGGCCCACCACGTCCGCGACCGCTTTCCGGACGGCCAGCTGTACCTGGACCTGCGCGGCTTCGACCACACCGAGGCGCCGATGCGGCCCGCCGAGGCGCTGCCCCGGCTGCTGCACTCGATCGGCGTGCCACCCGGCTCGGTCCCGCCGACGGTGGACGAGCAGGCCGCCCGGCTGCGCAGCCTGCTCGCCGATCGCCGGACGCTCGTGCTGCTGGACAACGCCGCCGACGCGGAACAGGTCCGGCCGTTGCTGCCGGGCGGGCGCCGGTGTCTCGTGCTCGTCACCAGCCGCACCCGGTTGAGTGCGCTGATCGCACGAGAGCACGCGGCGTCCGTCCGGTTGGGACCGTTCAGCCCGGACGAGTCCACCGACCTGCTGGCCGGCTACCTCGGGCCGGCTCGCCTACGGGCCGACCAGGCGGGCGTGGCCGCGTTGACGGCCTACTGCGGCCACGTCCCCCTGGCACTGAGCATCGTCGCCGCCCGCGCGCTGGAGGACCCCGAGCTCTCGCTGTCCGACCTGACCACCCAGCTCCGCGCGGGGCAGCGGCTGGACGCCTTCGAACTCCCCGGGGAGAACCTCCGCACCGTGTTCTCCTGGTCGTACCGGGCCCTCAGCCCGGCCGCGGCCAGGCTGTTCCGGCTGCTGGCCGTGCACCCCGGCCAGACGCTGAGTGCGCCGAGCGCGGCCGCGCTCGCGGGGGCGGACCGGGCCGGGGACGCGCTGGCCGAGCTGACCCGGGCGCACCTGCTCGACCGGCACGCGGGCGACCGCTACCGCTGCCACGACCTGCTGCGGGACTACGCCGCGGAACTCGTCGCCGAAGATCCCGAGGAATCGCTTGCGCGGCAACGAGTCCTGGACTGGTACCTGCACACCGTCGCGGCCACCGAACCCTGGCTGCGACCCCATCGTCCACCCTTCGACCTGGTCGAGCCGATCACCACCGTCACTCCACCGGCCTTCTCCGGCAACCAGGACGCGATGCGGTGGTGCGAAGCGGAGCAGGCCAACCTGGTCGCCGCGATCGACGACGCCGCCGGCCACGGCCTGCACGTCCACGCCTGGCAGCTGGCGCTGGCCCTGTCGACGTTCTGCTATGTCGGCAAACGCCGGCGTGACTGGCTTGCGACCAGCGAGGTCGGCCTGCGCTCCGCGCGGGCGGCCGGGGACGCCAAGGCGGAAGGCGCGCTGCTCGCCTGTCTCGGCTCCGCACACGGGGTGAACGGGCAGCACGACGATGCCATCGGGTACTACCGGCAAGCGCTGCCACTCCATCGGGCGACCGGCGACCACGACCGGGAGCCGGTGACGCTGAACAGCATGGCCGTCGCCTACGCCGAGACCCGCCGGTTCGAACCGGCACTGGCCGCGTTCACCCAGGCGAGGGAGCTGCACCGCGATCGCGGGAACGCGCTCGGCGAGGCGCTGGCCCTGATGAACATAGCGCTGGCCAGCAGCTCGCTGGGCCGGCTGACGGCGGCGACGGCCCACAACCGCGAGGCGCTGGCCGTGTTCCGCCGGCGCGGGGACCGGTACCACACGGCGATCTGCCTGGCGAATCTCGCCGAGACGTACGCCCTGCGGGACGACCACCGCCGCGCCGTCGACCGCTACCGGCAGGCGATCGAGCAGCACGTCCTCGCCGGGAACGCCTTCGGCAGGGCACGGACGCTGATGAACCTCGGCCGTTCCCTGTCCCGGCTGGGTGAACCGGATCAGGCCCGTGACTGCTGGCGGCACGCCCGGACCGTGTTCGAGGAAATCGGCGACCCGCAGGCGGCGGAGGCTTCGGCCCTGCTCGGGTAGCCCGGTACGGTTTCGATCTCGGCACGGCGAGGGAGGTCGGAATGGACGCTGTCCTGCACGACCTCGCCCTGCACTGGCCGCTGTACGCGGCGATGCCGTTCGTCGCGGCGCTGATCGGGTACGTCACCAAGCGCGTCGCCATCGAGATGATGTTCCGGCCGCTGGATTTCGTGGGGATCCCGCCGGTTCTGGGGTGGCAGGGCGTCGTCCCCAAGCACGGCGGGCGGATGGCCGCGGTGGCGACCGAACTGCTGACAGCGAACCTGCTGGACCTTCGCGAGGTGCTGGGCCGGATCGACCCGGTGATCATCACGAGCGAGCTGGAGCAGCCACTGCTGCGCGCGGTCGGCCACGTCGCGCGCGAGGTGCTCGCCGAGCACCACCCGCGGCTGTGGGAGGTCATGCCGACGCTGGCGCAGGAGATGCTGATCAAGCAGATCCAGGCGTCGGCGCCGCGGCTGGTGCGGGAGTTCCTCGACGACGTCCGCGAGAACCTCGACGACGTCCTCGACGTCCAGCACATGACGGTCCAGCGGCTGACGCGGGACAAGGCGCTGCTGGTCCGGCTGATCCGCGAGACGTCCCGGCCCGAGATGGCGTTCATCGCGCGGATGGGCATCTACTTCGGCTTCGGGCTGGGGCTGGTGCAGACGATCGTCTGGGCGTTCACGCGCGAGCCGTGGGTGCTCCCGGCGTTCGGCGGCGTGATCGGGCTGTGCACGGACTGGCTGGCGATCAAGCTGATCTTCGTCCCCCGCGAGCCGGTCCGCGTCGGCCGGGTGATCTTCCAGGGCAAGTTCCAGCGGCGGCGCGCCGAGGTGGCCCGGCAGTACGGCGAGCTGATCGCGAACGAGGTCCTGACGGTCCAGAACCTGCTGGACGCGGTGCTACGCGGCCCGCGCGCCGACCGGCTGGCGGCGTTGGTGGAGAACCTCGTTTCGGAAACGGTCGACACGCAGGTGCCGCTGTCCCGGACGCTGGGTGGCACGCGCCTGCGGGAGATGAAGCACGCGGCGGCCCGGAAGGCTTTGGAACAGCTACCCGATACGGCTCGGTACGCCGAGGGGTACCTGACCGAGGCGATGGACGTCGCGAAGATGATCGAGCAGCGGATGCTGGCGTTGACGCCGCTGGAGTTCGAGGGGCTGCTGCGGCCGGCGTTCCGTCAGGACGAGTGGAAGCTGATCGCCGTCGGCGGGGTGATCGGGTTCGTGGTCGGCGAACTCCAGGTCCTGCTGATGCTGGGCTGACGAGCGCCACTTTCACGTGAAAGCGACCACCTGGGGGCGTAGCTTTCACGTGAAAGTGGCGCTCAGGCCGCCGCGACGAGAGCCGGTTCCACCGCGCTCACCCGGGTCCGCCGGTCGCGCTGCCAGGCGATCAGCCGGCACACCACGTAGATCAAGAACGAAATCGCCGTCACGAACGCGCTCACCGGCAGGCCCGGCGCCAACGACAGCACGATCCCGCCGAGCGCGGACACCTCCGCGAAGACCACCGCCAGCACCGTCGCCCGCAGCGGTGACGCCGTCACTCGAGCAGCCGCCGCGGCGGGTGTCACCATCAGCGCCACCACCAGGAGCGACCCGACCACCTTCACGCTCAACGCCGTCGACACCCCGACCAGCAGCGCGAACACCACCGTCAGCGTCTTGACCGGGACCCCGCGCGCCACCGCCACGTTCCGGTCCACCGAAGCGAACAGCAGTGGCCGGTACACCAGCCCCAGCACCGCCAGCACCACGACCGACGACACCACGAACAACGTCAGGTTCGTCGAATCGATGGTGATGATCTGGCCCGTCAGGATGCCGAACTTGTTCCCGGACCGTCCTTTGTAGAACGACAGGAACAGCACGCCCATCCCGAGGCCGAACGACAGGATCACGCCGATCACCGAGTCGCGGTCCGCGTCGCGCGCGCCGAGGATCCCCAGCAGCAGGGCCGCCACCACCGCGCCGATCAGGGCGCCGTACTCGACGCCGATGCCCAGCAACAACGCCGCCGCGCCGCCGGTGAACGCCAGCTCGGACGTCCCGTGCACCGCGAACGACATCCGCCGCATCACGATCAGCGGGCCCAGCACGCCGGCCACCAGGCCGAGGATCGCCGCCGCCAGCAGGGCCGTCTGCACGCCCTCGAGCTCGGTGATCAGCTCCCAGGTCTTGCCGAAGTCGAACAGATCCAAGACTCAGCCCACTTGCTCTTCGACGTCGTGTTCGTGGTGGTGCGGCTCGGCCTCGCACAACGCGCTCTGCGCGCCCGCGATGTGGATCTGCCCGCCGACCTTGAGCACCTCGACGCGGGTGCCGTACAGCTCCGACAGCGTCGACGTGGTCATCACCTCGTCCGGCTTGCCGATCCGGAACTGGCCGTTGACCAGGTACAGCACCCGGTCGACGAACGGCAGCACCGGGTTGATCTCGTGCGTCACGAACAGCACCGCCGTCCCGGCCGTGCGCCGCCGCGAGTCGATCAGCTCGCTGATCGCGCGCTGGTGCGCCAGGTCCAGTGACAGCAGCGGCTCGTCGCAGAGCAGCACCTCGGGGTCGCCGACCATGGCCTGCGCCACCCGCAGCCGCTGCTGCTCGCCGCCGGACAGCCGCCCCACCGGCTGCTTCGCGTACCGCGTGGCGCCCACCGCGTCGATCGCCGAAGCGACGAGACGCCGACGCGCCGCCATGCCGAACAGGCCGGGGCCCCAGCGGTGCCCGTCGAGGCCCAGCCCCACCAGGTCGACGCCGCGCATGGTCAGCGACTCGTCGATCGCGCGCTGCTGGGGGATGTAGCCGATCTTGCGGTTCGCGCCGCCCGGGCGGCCGCCCGCGATCTCGACCGTGCCCGCCGACAGGCCCTGCATGCCGAGCAGGGCCTTGAGGAAGCTGCTCTTGCCGGACCCGTTCGGGCCGAGCACGGCGAGGAACTCGCCCGGCTCGACGACGAGGTCGAGCCCCGACCAGAGGGTGCGGGGACCGAACGCCAGGCCCGCCCCGCGGACCCGGACCGCAGGGCGTACGTCGTCGGAAGCGGGAGACATGGCTACTTCAACGCCCCCGACAGCTCGTCGACTTCCCCGGTCATCCAGCCAATGTAGTCCGTCACACCCTGGGGCAGCGTCTCGGTCACATCGACGACGCCGATCCCGGCCGCCTTCGCCTGCCCGACGACGTCCTGGGTCAGCGGCGTCACCGTCTGCGCGTTGTTGATCAGCGCCTTGACCTGCTTGGTCGCGATGAGCTGCTTGTAGGTGCTGACCGCGTCGGCCGGCACGTCGGTGTCGTTCTCCACCGCGTCCGAGAACGCCTTCGGCGTCGCATCGGTGATCTTCGCGCTCGCCAGCAGGTAGTGCGCGACCGGCTCGGTGACGACGACCTTGGTGCCCGGGTGGGCGGCACCGAGCTCTCCGAGGCGCTTCTCCAGCGCGTCGACCTTGGCCTTGAACGCCGTGGCGTTGTCGGCGAACTGCTGCTTCGACGCCGGCTGCAGCTCGCCGAGCTGCGTCGCGAGCCGGTCGGCGACCTTGTCGACGCCCGGCAGGTCGTACCAGACGTGCTCGTTCTCGTCGCCGGTCGCGGCGATGTCGTAGGCGACGAGCTTCTTCGCGTCACCCGCCTGTTCGGTGAGCTTGCCGAAGAACTCGTCGTAGCCGCCGCCGTTGGACAGCAGCAGCTGCGCGCCCTTCGCCGCCAGCGCGTCGTCGGCCGTCGTCTCGTACGAGTGCGGGTCGGCCGACGGGTCGTGGATGATCGACTTGACCTCGACCTTGTCGCCGCCGACGGCGCTGACCACGCTGCCCCAGACGTCGGTCGAGGCGACGACCTTGATCTTCCCGGAGCCGCCGGACTGCGCGCCTCCGTCTGAGCCGGACGTTCCGCCGGAGCACGCGGCCAGAGCGAAGACGGACAGGGCCGAAGCGGCGGCGAGCACGCTCCTGGTGCGGCGGGAACTCATCCAAGGACTCCTACAGACGCTAATGGAAACCGTTGTCAGATTCACCTTACCCCATCCGGATGACTTTCTGGCCGGCAGATCCCGCTTTGGTGTATGCATCTCCGCGCATGCGGATCGAGACATCGACCACGCGGGGTGTCTCTTCATGAATTCGATCTGAACCGTTACGGTTTGCTGATGGGACGTCCTATTCGCACCCGGAGGCAGGCGACACTGGCGTCGCTCGCGGCGGAGCTCGGTGTGTCCAGGACCACGGTGTCCAACGCCTACAACCGGCCGGACCAGCTGTCCCCGGAACTGCGCCGCCGCGTCCTCGAGACCGCGCGACGCCTCGGCTACCCCGGCCCCGACCCGGTCGCCCGCTCATTGCGCACGCGCAAAGCGGGCGCGGTCGGACTGCTGCTCACCGAGAACCTCTCCTACGCCTTCCGCGACCCCGCCGCCATCGGCGTGCTCGAAGGACTGGCGCTGGCCTGCGAAGACGCCGGAGTCGGCCTGCACCTGGTGCCGGCCAGCCCGGGCCGCGAGGACGTCGCCGCGGTGCACCGCGCGGGCGTCGACGGCTTCGTCGTCTACTCCGTGCCGGACGACGACCCGCACCTCGCCGCCGTGCTCGAGCGGCCGGTACCGACGGTGATCATCGACCAGCCGAGCATCGAGGGCATCGACCGCGTCGGCCCGGACGACGCGGCGGCGGTCGGCAAGATCGCCGAACACCTCGTCTCGCTGGGCCACCGGCAGGTCGGCGTGATCTGCATGCGGCTCGCCCGCGAGCGCAACGACGACTTCGTCTCCACGACACGGCAGAGCGGCGCGCACTTCCACGTCCAGCGCACCCGCCTGGAGGCGCTGGCCATCGCGTTCTCGGCGGCGGGCGTCGACTGGGCGGGCGTCCCGGTGGTCGAGCGCTTCGACCACACGGTGGACGACGGCGCGTCCGCGGCCCGCCAGCTGCTGGACGCGTACCCGCAGATCACGGCCGTGATCTGCACCTCGGACATCCTCGCGCTCGGTGCCATGGCCGAGGCCGAGCGGCGCGGGCTGCGGGTGCCGCAGGACCTCACCGTCACCGGCTTCGACGGCATCGCCGAGGCCGAGCGGCTCGGGCTCACCACGGTCCACCAGCCCGTGCTCGAGAAGGGCAAGACGGCCGGGCGGCTGCTGCTCAGCTCGGGCGAGCGGAGTGCGCCGAAGACGATCACCCTGCCAACCGAGCTGCGCATCGGGCGGACGTCGGCGCCGCCGCGGACCGTCGAGGAGCCCTGGTTCGGCGGCTGACCGGCCGTGACATTGCTCGTAGTGCATTGCCCGATCGGGTACTCACCGGGTGCAATGGAGTGGCACGCCCGCGCCGCGGGGCCACTGGCCGGAAGGTGACCGATGACCTCGATCGACGTACTGCTCAAGCGCAACCAGGAACTCGGCGAAGTCACTCCCGGTGACCGCTCGACGCCGAGGCCCTCGCTCCAGGTGGCCGTCCTGACCTGCATGGACGCCCGGATCCGGGTGTTCGAGCTGTTCGGCCTGCTCCAGGGTGAATCGCACGTCCTCCGCAACGCGGGCGGCGTGGTGACCGACGACATGATCCGCTCGCTGGCCCTGTCGCAGCGCAAGCTCGGCACCCGCGAGGTGCTGATCGTCCAGCACACCGAGTGCGGCCTCTCGATGGTCACCGAGGACGACTTCAAGGACGAGCTGGAGAACGACACCGGCCTGCGGCCGACGTGGTCGGTCGAGGCCTTCCGCAACGTCGAGAACAGCGTCCGGACGTCGGTGGAGCGAGTGCGGCGGAGTGCCTATCTGCCGCATACGGACAACGTGCGCGGGTTCGTCTACGACGTGAAGACGGGGAAGCTCACCGAGGTCGAGTAGGTTATCGTTCCCATTCAGATGTTCGTGACATCCGAATGGGGACAGCATGCGCGTGCTCTTCGCCGGCCTCGCGTCGGCCGGCCACACGTACCCGATGGTCCCGCTCGCGGTCGCGGCGCGGGACGTCGGGCACGAGGTGCACTTCGCCGCCGGTGAGCACGTCCACGCGCCATTGCACCGGCTCGGGCTCAACCCCTTCCGGCCCACGGATTCGTTCTACGAGATCTACGCCGAAGATCTCGAGCCGGACCTGGCGCGGCTGCGGCCCGACCTGGTCGTGCACGGGTGGGGCGTCCCGGAGGTGGCGGTGGCCGCGCGACGCGCCGGAATTCCCTCGCTCTGGCACGGGTTCGGCCGGCTGTTCCCCGAAGGTATCGGATTCGAACGCCCGGACGGCGGGACGCACCTGGACATCTGCCCGCCGTCCCTGCAGGACGAGCACTTCCTCGCGACGGCCGAGCGGATCGCCCTGCGTCCGGTGCCGTTCTCGGAACCGGCGCCGCCGGTCGACGGCCGCCCGCTGGTCTACCTGACGCTCGGCACCGCGTTCGGCACCCCGGAGGTGCTCACCACGGCGATCCGCGGGTTGGCGGCGCTCGACGCGCACGTCGTGGTCGCCACCGGCCGGGTGCGACCGGAAGACCTCGGCGCCGTGCCGGGCAACGTCACGGTCCGGGCGTGGGTGGACCAGGCGGCGGTCGTGCCGCACGCCGACCTGGTCGTGCACCACGGCGGCAGCGGCACCACGCTGGGCGCGCTCGCCACCGGCGTCCCGCAGCTGGTCCTGCCGCAGGGGGCCGACCAGTTCGCCAACGCCGAGGCGCTCCTCGCGGCGGGGGCCGCGGTGCGCCTCCTGCCGGGTGAGCTGAGCGCGGACGCCGTCACCGAACAGGCCCGGAAGGCATCGTCCTGCCGCGACGCGGCCCGCGTGATCGCCGCGGAGATCGCCGCCATGCCCGCCCCGGACGAAGTGGCCCGCGAGCGCCTCCCCGAGGTGAAGTAGCCTCCCGGCGTGGCTGTGGACGCTGACGTACTGCTCGACTGGTTCTCCGCGCGCGGCCGGGATCTCCCGTGGCGCGAGCCCACCTGCTCGGCCTGGGGCGTCCTGGTCAGCGAAATCATGCTCCAGCAGACTCCCGTCGTCCGCGTGCAGCCGATCTGGCACGAGTGGATGGCGCGCTGGCCGGTGCCCTCGGCGCTGGCCGCGTCCTCCCAAGGCGAAGTCGTGCGGGCCTGGGGAAAGCTCGGCTACCCACGCCGTGCACTGCGGCTGCACGAGGCCGCCGGGGTGATTGCGCGCGAGCATGGCGACGTCGTTCCGTCCGATGTGGACACTCTGCTCGCGCTGCCGGGGATCGGGGCCTACACCGCGCGCGCCGTCGCCGCGTTCGCCTACGGGCGGCGTGCGCCGGTCGTCGATACGAACGTGCGGCGGGTCGTCGCGCGGGCCGTGCACGGGGCCGGGGACGCCGGGCCCGCGTCGAACACCCGCGACATGGCCGACGTCGAGGCGCTCCTGCCCGCCAAAGACGCGCCCGCGGCCAAGTTTTCCGCCGCGATCATGGAACTCGGCGCGCTGATCTGCACCGCGCGTTCGCCGAAATGCGCGGACTGCCCGATCTACGACGAATGCGCGTGGCAGCACGCCGGACGGCCGGAGTACGCCGGGCCGGCCAAGCCGGTCCAGAAGTTCGCCGGCACCGACCGGCAGGTCCGCGGGCGGCTGCTCGACGTCCTGCGCGGCAGCGAAGGCCCGGTCGAGAAGGCCCGCCTCGACCTCGTCTGGCACGACAGCGGCCAGCGCGACCGCTGCCTGGACTCCCTGCTGGTCGACGGCCTGCTCGAACAGACCAGGGACGGCCTCTTCGCCCTGCCAGGTGAACACTAACGCGCTACGACCAAAGTTGGTCAATAGTTGTCATCGGCGCGAACCGGAGTTACCTTTCTCACCATGGTCCACGTTGACCGCCGGACCCTGCTCAAGGCGGGGATGACCGCGACCGCGGCCGGCGCACTGGGGATGACGACGACGGGGACGGCCACAGCGGCCGTGCCGACACCGACGATCCACCCGACGTCCGAGTGGGGCGCCCGGCCCGCCGCGGGCACTATCGTGGTGGAGAACCACAAGCCGACCTACATCGTCGTGCACCACGCGGTGGACCCGCCGATGAACAACGACTTCTCACTGGCCCGTGCGTTCTACGTCTCGCGGTTCATCCAGAACCTGCACATGGACAAGAACGGCTGGATCGACAGCGGCCAGCAGTTCGCGAACAGCCGCGGCGGGTTCGTCACCGAGGGCAGGCATCGCAGCCTGGAAATCCTGCGCGGCGGCACGCGGCACGTCCAGGGCGCCAACGTCGGCAACCACAACAGCGAGGTCATCGGCATCGAGAACGAAGGCCTGTACAGCACGGTGGACGTGCCGCCGGCGCTGTGGAACTCGCTGGTCTCGCTCGTCGCCTACATCGCGCACCAGTACGGCATCGCGCCCGAGTTCATCAAGGGCCACCGCGACTTCAACTCGACCGAGTGCCCCGGCCAGGTGCTCTACAACCGGCTGCCCGAGCTGCGGACGGCGGTGGGCCGCGTCCTCGGCGTCGCGGTGACGCGGTCCGAGGCGGAGTGGCCGCTGCTCAAGCCGGGTGACACGGGCCGTCGGGTGCAGCTGGCCCAGCGGTTCCTGCGGGCGTCCGGATTCGGCGTCCCCACCGACGGCGTCTTCGGGAAATCGACGAAGGACGCCGTGGCCGCTTTGTCCGTTCAGGCCGGTCTGCCGCGCGACACCTGCACCGCGGCGAAGGCATCCGACGAGACCGGCTTCCTCGGCGCGGACGTCTGGCCCCTGATCGTCCCGGCCGACCGCTCGACGGCGGCCTGGCGAGCGGACCTGTCCCGGACCTGAAGGGTCGACACGCGTGATGGGGAGGTCGACACGCGTGATTGAAGGGTCGACACGGCGGCACAACGGCGTGCGCGGCGTGTCGTCCCTCTGATCACGCGTGTCGGCTCCGCAATCACGCGTGTCGTCCGGTTCAGCGGGACAGGACCTGGCTGAGGAAGGCTTCCACCGCGCCTCGGTAGGTCTCCGGGGCTTCGTCGTGGGGCAGGTGGGCCGAGCCCGGGACCACGAGGTGGTGCGCGCCCGGGACGCGGTCGGCGACGAGCGCCTGCTGGCCCGGCGGCATCGCCGTGTGCTCGCCCTCGACCAGCAGCAGCGGGCAGCCGATTCCGTCCACAATGGACCAGAAGTCCCGGCGGCCCCACTCGGCGGCGATGACGTACAGGTCCTCGAGGTCGGCGACCAGGTGGAAGCCGTCCTCGCGCTCCTCGACGCAGTCCGCGAAGTACCCGCCCGCGTCGCCGAAGAACTCCCGCACGTGGTCGAGCGACTTGAACGAGACCGGCCAGCTCTCGAAGTACCCGCGCCAGGTCTCCACGGTCCGGCCGCGCTGGTCCGGCGCGAAGTCCTCGGACACGACCGCGCGCACCAGTTCCGGATACCGCGCGGCGGTCGCCCAGGCGTGCAGGCCGCCCATCGAGTGCCCGATGAGCACGGCGGGACCGGCGCCGAGGGTCCGCAGCGCTTCGGCGACGTCGTCGGCGAAGCGCTCGGTCGTCCACGGCCCGACGCGCGGCGCGTTGCCGTGGCCGCGCGCGTCGAGGCCGTACACCGCGCCGTAGGGCCGGAGCCACTCCGCGACCCGCCACCACGTCCGCGCCCGGCCCATCAGGCCGTGCAGCAGGACGATCGGCACACCGCTGCCGCCGAAACAGAGCACGCGGCCACCTAACCACAGATCCCCTGGTGCGGAACGTGACGAAGCGATCGCTTTCCATCACCTATGGTGGTCGTATGCGCCGCCGACTCACCGCCCTCGCCGTCTGCGCCGCGGTGATCGTCGCCGCGGCCTGCGGCGGCGACGCCGTCACGGCGGCACCCCCGCCACCGCCGATGCACCCGGCTCCGGGGGCCGCGGGCGCCGGCGATCCGTACTACCCGGACGACGGCAACGGCGGTTACGACGCGCTCGGCTACCAGGTGGGCGTGACCTACGACCCGCCGAGCGGGCACCTCGACGGCGACACGACAGTCACCGCGAAGGCCACCCAGGACCTCAGCCGGTTCGACCTCGACCTGCGCGGCCTGGACGTGCACGGCGTCGAGGTCGACGGCAAGCCCGCGCGGTTCACCCGGGAGAAGGCGTTCGAGCTGGTCGTCACGCCGCCGGAGCCGATCCGGGCCGGGACGACGTTCCGCACCCGGGTGAAGTACGGCGGCGACCCGGCGAAGACTCCGCACGACGGCGGCAGCGAGAACGGCTGGCAGCACTCGGCCGACGGCGGTGCCTACCTGGTCGGCGAGCCGCACTCGGCGGCGTTCTGGTACCCCGTGAACGAAACCCCGCGCGACAAGGCCACCTTCACGCTCACCGCGCACGTCCCGCCGGGGTGGACGGTGATCTCGAACGGCCGCGAGGGGCCGCCGGGCACCTGGACCGAGCCGAACCCGGTCGCGAGCTACCTGACGACCATCGCGATCGGCAAGTTCGACGTCGACAGGTCGACCTTGCCGGACGGGACGCCGGTGGTCTCGGCGTACTCGCCCGGAGCCGAGGCCCGCCGCGCGATCGGCGACCGGCTGCCGGAGGTGCTCGGCTTCCTGAGCGGCAAGTTCGGGCCGTACCCGCAGTCGGCGGCCGGCGGGATCTTCCTGAACGAGGACGTCCGGTTCTCGCTCGAGACACAGACCCGGCCGACGTACGCGAAGTGGGCCGACCTGCCGACGCTGGTGCACGAGAACACCCACGAATGGTTCGGCGACTCGGTCTCGCTCGAGAACTGGTCCGACATCTGCCTGAACGAGTGCTTCGCGTCGTACGCGCAGTGGCTGTGGGCCGAGCGCGAGGGCCAGAACCTGGACGACCGCTACCGCGCGGCCATCGAAATCACCCACGGCAGCACCGACTTCTGGGCGCAGAAGCTGGTCGGCATGGGCCAGGGCCACGAGTTCGAGGGCGTCTACAACAAGGGCATCCTCGCGCTGCACGCCCTGCGCCGCCAGATCGGCGACCCGGCGTTCGACCGGCTGCTGCACGACTGGCCGTCCCGCTACCGCCACGGCAACGCGACCTGGCCGGACTTCGAGGCGCTGGCGACGCGGATCAGCGGCAAGAACCTGCGCGCGTTCTTCGACGACTGGTTCCGCGGCACGAAACTGCCCGCCGACGCCGACCTGTTCCCCGGCTCACTGCGCAGCTGAGCTGCCCAGCAACGAACGCGTCAGCGCACTCCGCGCGTCCTGCATCTCCCGCAACGCCGCCGCCAGCTCCTCGTCCCCGACGACGACGTCCTCGTCCGGGCGCGCGTTCAGCGCCAGCAGCGACGCCCGGCGCAGCAGTTCCTTCGCGAACGACGCCGTCATCCCCTTCGTGGCCTCGACGACCGGGCCGAGATCCGCCGTCAGCGTCAGGCCCCGCGCGTACAGGCGGAGCAGCGCTTCACGCCCGGCCGCGTCCGGGAGCGGGATCTCGACGGCGAGGTCGACGCGGCCCGGGCGGTCCGCGAGGGCCTTCTCCAGCTCGCCGGCCCGGTTGGTGGTGAGCAGGAACGTGACGTCGGCGTCGCCGCCCACGCCGTCCATCGCGTCGAGCAGCGTGAACAGCAGCGGCTGGACCATCGGCCCGTAGCTGCGGTCCTGCGCGATCAGGTCGACGTCCTCCAGCACGACCACACTCGGCTGCAGCCGCCGCGCCAGCTCCGCGGCCTTGCCGATGAACCGCATCGCCGTGCCGGTCAGGATGATCACCGTGGTGCCCGGCAGGCGGCTCATCAGGTAGCGGACCGTGTGCGTCTTGCCGGTGCCGGGCAGGCCGTGCAGCAACAGCCCGCGCTTGAGGTGCTGGCCCGCGGCCAGCAGCCGCTCGCCGTGTTCCGCGATGCCGACCGTGTGCCGCTCGATCGCGTCGAGCACGCCGTCCGGCAGCACGACCTCTTCGCCGGTCAGCGTCGGCCGCGGGAGGAACGTGAGCAGCTCGTTGCCGCGGTGCTCACTGGTGCCGAAGGCCAGCACCTGGCCCCGCAGGAGATCGTGCTCGGACATCAGCCGCTCGACGCGGTCGCGCACTTCGGTGGCGGTCACCCTCGACGTCGCCAGGACCTCCAGCCGGCACTGCTCGAGCCCCCACTGCGGGTTCGGGCCGCGGATGGCGAGCAGTACCGGCTCGCCGTCCGGGGCGTGCGTGCCGACGAGCCCGAGCTGCACCGCCTCGGTCGCGTCGTCCGGGCCGATCGCCGTGGTCGTGTAGTCCACCGAGCCGAGTTCGTACATCCCTTGCCTGCGCGCGGTGGCGAGCATCCCGATCAGGTCTTCGTGCGTGCGCTGGCCGCCCGCGACGCCGAACCAGTCCACGGCCGTGCCGTGCTCGGCGAGGTAGGCGTCGGCTCCGCGCTGGATGTTGGCGTGCTCCCACATCGGCCAGTTGCGGGTCACGACCACGACCTCCGGCAGCGGTGCCCCCAGGTGGCCGGTCACACGCTCGATCAGTTCGTTGCCCCCGCCGCCGGCGACCTGATCGGCGGTGGCGCGGACGATCCGGGCGAGGTCCACCGCGAGTTCGCGCTCTGCACTCCCCATGCCACCACAGTGGCACGGATCACACCTCGCGGCCAACTAGTCTGGAGCCATGAGTGTCGTGAAGATCAACGCCATCGAGGTCCCCGAAGGCGCCGGGCCCGAACTGGAGAAGCGGTTCGCCGCCCGCATGCACGCGGTCGACGAGCAGCCGGGCTTCCTCGGCTTCGAGCTACTGCGCCCGGTTTCCGGCGAGACGCGCTACTTCGTGTACACGAAGTGGGAGACCGAGGAGCACTACCAGGCGTGGGCGAAGGGCGGCCCGGCCGCGGCGGCGCACTCGGGCGAGCGGGCCAAGCCCGTGTCCACCGGGGCGAACCTCCTGGAGTTCGAGGTCGTCCTCGGCTCGAAGCCGGGTGAGTGACCTCGCTCACGCCGCGGAGCTCCTGGACGGCGCCGGCGCGCTCCTGATCTGCGCCGGCGCCGGAATGGGCGTCGACTCCGGGCTGCCCGATTTCCGCGGTGGGGAAGGGTTCTGGCGCGCTTATCCGCCGTACGCCCGGCTCGGGCTGCGGTTCGAAGAGATCGCCGACCCGCGGCACTTCGCCGAGGACCCCGAGCTGGCCTGGGGTTTCTACGGGCACCGGCTGGAGCTGTACCGGAAGACCGTGCCGCACGAAGGTTTCCGGCTGCTGCGGTCATTCGGTTCGCGCCTGCCCGGCGGTGTCCGCGTGTTCACATCCAATGTGGACGGTCAGTTTCAGGCGGCGGGCTTCGGGTTCGTCGCCGAAGCGCACGGCTCGATCCACCACCTGCAGTGCCTCGGCGGCTGCACGTCCGAGATCTGGCCCGCGTCCGGAGTCACCGTCGTGGTCGGCGAAGAGACCATGCGCGCGGTGCCGCCGCTGCCGTCGTGCCCCCGCTGCGGCGGGCTCGCGCGGCCCAACATCCTGATGTTCGGCGACTTCTCCTGGGTCCCGGACCGCAGCCAGGCCCAGCTGGACGAGCTGACGGCGTGGCGCCGGACCGCGCGTGATCTCGTGGTGGTGGAGCTGGGTGCGGGCCAGGCCGTCCCGACCGTCCGCCGGTACGCCGAACTCGCGAGCGCGGCGTCCGGCGCGTTGATCCGCATCAACCCGCGGGAGCCGGAGATCCGCCACGGCCGCGGGGTGTCGATCGCGGCCGGGGCCCTGGAAACGCTCAGGAAGCTGGCCGCAGCCAGAGATCCCGGTTCCCGGCGATGAGCACGCGCCCGTCGGCCAGGGTCGCGGCCACCCGCACCTGCGACCCCCCGCAGCCCAGTTCCCCGCGCTGCCAGCCCTGACCGTCCCGCACCAGCACGGACGAACAGAACCGGGTGTTTTCGTTCGGCCGCTGTGGTTCGAAGGTCCGTCCGGCCAGCACCGGGTTGCCGTGCGCGTCCAGCGTGCCCGCCACGATCCCACCCGGCCCCGGAGCGTCCACAGTGGACCACGCACCCGGCTTGCCGGTGACCACGAACGGTTTCTGCGAGAAGCCGTTCGAGACCTCGCCGTAGAGCAGCCACTGCCCGGCGACCGGCAGGATCCCGTAAACCAGCGTCTGGTCCGACGCCGTCGAGAGCTCCGACACCGTCCAGCTGCCGCCGCCGTCGTGGGACGCCCAGATCTGCAGCCGCGGGTTCGAATACCCGGCCGCGAGCAACTCGGCGCCGTTCGCCGCCACCGACCAGGGGCCGTTCGCGCCGTCGATCCCCGGAACGACCGGCATGACCACCGTGCGTTCGGACTTGCCCTCGTCGTCCGACACCCACGCGACCGGCCGGGTCGTCTGCCCGTCCAGGAACGCCGTGCCGACGGCAACGAGGTTGCCG
This sequence comes from Amycolatopsis balhimycina FH 1894, assembly GCF_000384295.1. Lineage (NCBI taxonomy): Bacteria > Bacillati > Actinomycetota > Actinomycetes > Pseudonocardiales > Pseudonocardiaceae > Amycolatopsis > Amycolatopsis balhimycina. Next base: position 4,564,787 of record NZ_KB913037.1, read on the forward strand.
CCCGACCGCGCCAGTGCTCTCGGGTCACGCTGACCGCGCAGCTCGGCGAGTTCGGTGAGCGTGCCGTCGGCGTCCCGGCGGGTGAACTTGGTGTACACGCCGAGCACCGAGCCGTCCGGCCCCGGCACCGCCCCCACCGCGGGCAGCCCGCCGCCACGCCAGCCGTTGCCCGCGCGCACGACTTCCGGACCGGGCCCGCCGCTGCCCGGCGCCGGATCGATCTTCAGCTTCTCGCAGCCCGCGTCGCCGGTCCAGTTCGCGTTGACCTCGCGGTAGCCGTTCGAATAGTTGCCGAGGCCGAGCACGCAGCCGCCCACCGGGACCAGCGTCTTCAGCCCGACGTTCGACGCCACCCAGTCGCCGTCGGCCGGGAACTGGACCGCCCCGGCGTGTGCGGTGAAGCCGAGGGCGCTCTTCGGGCCGTCGCCGGGATGCGAGCCGTTCCCCGAAGTGGCTGGCTTTTGCCCGCAGCCCGCGACGAGCAGGACCAGCAACAGCGGCACGAGTCTTCGCATGCCGGTCAGCCTGCCAGGAACGCCGTCACGGCAGGCGCACTTCGGCGAAAACCGCCCGGTGGTCGCTGCCCGGGACGTCGAAGACCCGGTAGTCCCGCACCGCCGCCCGGTTGTCCACCACCACGTGGTCGATCGTCACCACCGGGGTGTGGTCCGCCGGCCACGTCGGCACCAGTGCCTCGCCGCGCTCCTCCGCCGCGTCGTTGTAGCCGCGGGACAGCACGGTCCGGAACGCCGCGTGGTCCAGCGTCGCGTTGAAGTCGCCCGCCAGGACGCGCAGGCCGTGCTCGCCCGCCGCACGGGAGAGGTCCTTCATCTCACGCTCCCACTGCGGGGTGTCGACGTCCGGGGAGACCGGGTGCACGGCGACGATCTCGGCCACCACGCCGTCGCCGAGGTCGGCCTGGGCACCCGGCTGCTTGGCCGCCGAATCACCCGTCAGGTTGATCTCCGTCAGCGGGAACCGCGACACGATCCCCGAGCCGAACGCGCCGGGCGCCGGGTGCAGCACCCGGTACGGCAGCGTCTCGAACAGCCCGGCCGCGGCCAGCCCGTCGACCGCGCCGGGCGTCATCTCGACCAGGTTCAGCACGTCGATCCGCTGCTCCCGCACCAGGTCGACGACGGCCTTGGGGTCCGCCCGGCCGTAGAGCAGGTTCGACGCGAGCACCCGCAGCGTCTTGCCGTGCACCTCGCGCTGGTCGCTCGCCGACAGGCGCGGGACCACGAGGACGGCCAGCACGATCGCCAGCACCAGCGCGACCCCGCCGGTCCACCAGCGCCGCAGCGCCAGGGCGAGGCCGCCGAGGAGGACGCCGGCGGCCGCCGCGTACGGCGTCAGCGACAGCGCGACGAGGGTGTACCAGTCGCCGTCGAAGCCGATCAGGCGCAGCGCGGCCAGGGCGCCCAGCAGCACCACCGGCACCATCAGTAAGGCCGTGACCAGCGGTTTCTTCCGCCGGGACCGCGTCTGTTCCGCAATCACCATGCTGCCGAGTATGCCGAGCCCGGCCCCGGGCGGCCCGGGCGACGGCAACTCCTCCACAAGATCTCCACCAGTGGCTGCCAGCGCCTACCAGCGCGCTGTGCGTGGCTTGACAGCCCGGACCTCCACTGTTGATCCCTGGAAGCGACAGCTGAGTTTTCTGGGGCCCAGCCCCAGACCCCAGGCCGGGGGCAAGCCCCCTGGACCCCCAAAAGCAGTCAAGGAGGAACGCCCATGTCGCACGCGATCCAGGCCGAGGGCCTGGTCAAGCGGTTCGGGGAGACCAAGGCGCTGGACGGGGTGGACCTCGAGGTCCCGTTCGGCCAGGTGGTGGGGGTGCTCGGGCCGAACGGCGCGGGCAAGACGACCGCCGTCCGGATCTTGGCGACCCTGATGAAACCGGACGCCGGCAGAGCCACGGTCGGGGGCTACGACGTGGTCGCGGACCCGGTGCGGGTCCGCAGCCTGATCGGGCTGACCGGGCAGTACGCGTCGGTCGACGAGGACCTGAACGGCATCGAGAACCTCGTCCTGATCGGCAGGCTGTACGGCTACTCCCGCGCGGCCGCCAAGGCGCGGGCCACCGACCTGATCGAGCGGTTCGAGCTGACCGCCGCGGCCAAGCGGCCGATCCGGACGTACTCGGGCGGCATGCGGCGGCGGCTCGACCTGGGCGCGAGCCTCGTCGGCCGGCCCGAGGTGCTCTACCTCGACGAGCCGACCACCGGGCTCGACCCGCACGCCCGCAACGAGGTCTGGGCCGTCGTCCGCGGCCTCGTCGCCGAGGGCGCGACGGTGCTGCTGACCACGCAGTACCTGGAGGAGGCCGACCAGCTCGCCGACAAGATCACCGTGTTCGACCACGGCCGGGTCGTCGCCGACGGCCGCGCCGACGAGCTGAAGCGCCTGGTCGGCGGGCAGACACTGCAGGTGCGGCCGACCCAGCTGTCCGACATGGACGCCGTCAACCGGATCCTCGGCGACCTGTCCGGCGTCCGGCCGACCCGCGACGACGCGAGCGGGCTGCTCACCGCGCCGGTCGACGACCCCGTCCTGCTGTCCACTTTGGTCCGCAAGCTGGACGAAGCCGGGATCACCGCGGACGAGCTGGCGCTGCGGCTGCCCAGCCTCGACGAGGTGTTCCTCGCCCTCACCGGCCACAAGGCCGAAGAGCCGACCGAAGACGTCCGTGACCTCGAAGGGAGCCTGGCATGACGACGCTGGCCCTCGACCGCCCCGCCCCGCCCCGGCACATCAGCCCCGGCAAAGGGGTCCAGCACGCGCTTTCGCTGGCGTGGCGCGGCATCCTGAAGATCCGCAAGAACCCCGAGCAGCTCGCCGACGTCACCCTGATGCCGATCGTCTTCCTGGTGATCTTCGTCTACCTGTTCGGCGGCGCGCTGTCCGGCTCGACCGACGCCTACCTGCAGATGGTCGTGCCCGGCATCATCGTGATGAACATCCTGCAGGCCTGCCTGACCGTCGGCGTGCAGCTCAACACCGACGTCACCAAGGGTGTGTTCGACCGGTTCCGCAGCATGCCGATCGCGCGCTCGGCACCCCTGATCGGCGCGGTCCTCGCCGACGTCGTGCGCTATGTCGTGTGCCTGACCGTCCTGATGATCGTGGCGACGATCATGGGCTACCGGATCGCGACCAGCCCCGGCGAGTTCGCCGTGGCGATCCTGCTCGCGCTGGCGTTCGGGCTGAGCTTCTGCTGGGGCTCGGTGTTCGTCGGCATGCTGATGAAGACGCCGGGCTCGGCGCAGGCGCTGATGTTCGTCTTCATCATGCCGCTCACGTTCGGCAGCAACGTGTTCGTGCAGACGAACACCATGCCGGGCTGGCTGCGGGCGTGGGCCGACATCAGCCCGGTCAGCCTGATGGCGAACGCGCTGCGCGGCCTGATGAACGGCGGCGCCGTCGCCGGGCCGCTGGCCGGGGCGCTGGCCTGGATGGCTGGGGCGATCGTCGTGTTCTTCCCGTTGGCGACGTGGGCTTACCGCCGGCGGGTCTGAGGGGCGCGCACGCACGGGGGTGAGTCGCGCCAGGGGAAGCTGAAGGGGACGTTCGCCGGGGGGCGGACGTCCCCTTCAGTCGTTTCCGCCCGCTTCGTCCAGCAACCAGGCGACGATGTCCTTTTTGGACACTTGACGCGCTCGTTCGTACCGCTCGTCGTAGTCCGGCAGTGCTTCGCGCAGCTCGGCGATCAGTTCGCGCAGCTCGGGACTGCCCCGGTCCAGCCGGCCGCGGACGACAGCGGAGGCAGCGACCACCCGGGCGGCGGTCTCGTACCGGCCCTGCCGCGCGCGGACCATCGCCAGCAGTTCGACCGCGCCCGCCATGTCCGGCATGTCACCACGCCGGTTCGTCGCCTGGATCGCGACGGCGAGGTGGCCCTCCGCTTCTTCGGCGCGGCCTTGGAGCAGCAGGATCCGCGCCTCGAAGACGTGGATGAACTCGTCGCCGATACCGCCGGGGAACCAGTCGTCGCCGCCCAGCTCCTTGACCCGGTCGAGCAGCGCCCGCGCTCCGGCCACGTCACCCGTGCGCAGCAGCAGCTCCATCCGGCCGAACATCAGGATGGCCCGGTGCTGCACGTTCGTGATGGCTTCGCCGTAGCGTTCCGCGGCCTCCTGGTCGCGCCAGGCGCCCTCGATGTCCCCGGTGCGCGCCCGTTCGACGGCCAGCCGCCACCACTGCTGCACGGCGTCCTCGTGCGAGCGCAGCTCCATCGAAAGCGCCAGGCCCTCCTGGAAGGTCTCGATGGCCTTGGCGCTTTCGCCGTCCTGGGACAACGCGCTCGCCTTGAAGCTCAACGTCATCGCGAGGCCCCACCGGTCGCCGACCGCCGAGAACCCGGCGTGGGCGAGATCGCGCGCCCGGTAGGCCCCCTCGACGTCACCCAGGTCTTCGAGCAGGAAGCTGTCCACCCAGTGGCCGCCGGCCCGGGTCCACGGGTCCGCGTGCTGCTGGGCCCGGCGCACCTCCCGGTCGGCGACCTCGCGGTCACCGCCGAGGAAGGCCAGCATCGGCAGGGCGACCGCGAGCCCGGGGTACCGGGTCACCGCGTCACTGCGCACACAGTCGTCGACCAGCTCGAGGATCCCGTCCCGGTCCGAGCGGACCGGGATTTCGTCCATGAGGTAGAGCAGCGCCCGGTAGGCGGCCGCCACCTCGGGCGGCAACCGCTCGCCGAACGCGAGGGCCTCGCGGATCAGCCCGCCGACCCGGCTGCCCTGGCCGAGCACGGTGAGGTACCAGAACATGCCGTCCAGCAGCCCGACCGCGTTGTCCACATCGGACATCTCGATGGCACCGCGCAGAGCCGCGACCATGTTCGCGCTTTCGGCCTCGTACTGGTCGATCGCCCGCAGCTGTTCGCCGGTGCGCAGCGTCGGCTCCAGCCGCTGCGCGAGCTCGGCGTAGTACGACGCCACCGCCCGGCGCATCCGGTCGTACTCGCCCGACTCGGCCAGCCGTTCGGTGGCGTAGGCCCGCAGCGTTTCGAGCATCCGGTACCGCGGCTCGCCGTCGACACCGGCCACTGTGTCCACAATGGACTTCTCGACCAGGCTGCCGAGCACGTACGGCACGTCGGCGGCGGGCAGCAGCTCGTCGGCCCCGGGGTTGCCGGCCCCCGTGTTGTCGGCACAGACGGCCTCGATCGACTCCAGCTCGGCGCCGCCCGCGAACACCGCGAGCCGCCGGGCCAGCACGAGTTCGGGCTCGGTCAGCAGGTCCCAGCTCCACTCGACCACCGCGCGCAGCGTCCGCTGGCGCGGCAGGGCCGTGCGGCTGCCCGAAGTGAGCAGGCGGAACCGGTCGCCGAGGCGTCCGGCGATCTGGGCCACGCTCATCGAGCGCAGCCGCGCGGCGGCCAGTTCCAGCGCCAGCGGCATCCCGTCGAGCCGGCGGCAGATCTCCCCGACCTGGTCCACAGTGGACTCGTCGAGCACGAAGTCGGGACGGACCGCCGCCGCCCGGTCGAGGAACAGCCGGGTCGAGTCGAGCTCGGCGGCCTCCGCGGGCGCGGCGCGTTCCGCGGGCACCGGCAGCGGGCCGAGCGGGCAGAGCGCCTCCCCGGTGATGGCCAGCGGCTCGCGGCTGGTGGCCAGGATCCGCAGCCGCGGCGCCCGGTGCAGCAGCTCGTCGGCCAGCCGCGCGGCCGCGTCGACGACGTGCTCGCAGTTGTCCAGCACCAGCAACGCCTCCGCGCCGCCGAGCACCTCGACCGCCTGCGCCACGGGGTCCGCTTGGCGGCGGTGGACCTCGGTCTCCGTGCGGATGTCACGGACCTCGAGCGCGCCCAGCAGCGCGCCGCCGACGTCGTCGGGGTCGCGCACGCCGGCCAAGGCGGCGAACCAGACCCGGCCGCGCTGGTGGGCCGGGTGCCGCGACGCCGCCTCGGTGGCCAGCCGGGTCTTGCCCGCCCCGCCCGGCCCGGTCAAGGTGACCAGCCGGGCGCCGCCGAGCAGTTCGGCCAGCAGCTTGAGCTCGTCGTCGCGGCCGACGAACGTGGTCAGCCGCGTCGGCAGCCGGTCCGCGACGGGCGACGGCGGAGCGAGCTCCCCTCGCAGCGCCGCGACGTGGATCTCCTGCAGCTCGGCCGACGGGTCGACACCGAGCTGGTCGGTCAGCGTGCGGCGGAGCCCGGCGTAGACGACCAGCGCCTCCGGCTGCCGCCCGGCCGCGCAGAGGGCGCGCATCCGCAGCCCGGCGAGCCGTTCGCGCAGCGGGTCGGCGTCCGCCGCGGCGCTCAGGTCGGCCAGGACGCCGGCGTGCTCACCCAGCCGGACCAGTGCGTCGAACCGGTCCTCGGCCGCCTCCGCCCGCAGCCCGGCGAGCCGCCGGGCGGGCGCGGCCGCGAACGGCGCGTCAAGGACGTCGGCGAGCGCGTCACCCTGCCAGAGCGCGAGAGCCTCGGTGAGCAGCTCGGCCGCGCGAACGTCCCGGCCAGCGGCGAGCTCACGGCGGCCGTCCGCGGCGAGCCGTTCGAACCGCTCGGCGTCGACATCGTCGGAACCCAGTGCGAGCCGGTAGCCGCCCGGGCCGGATTCGACGGCCACCGGGAGCGCTTTCCGCAGGCGGGAGACCAGTGACTGCAGGGCGTTGGCCGCGTCGGACGGCGGTTCGCCACCCCAGAGCCCGTCCACGAGCGCGTCGGCCGGGACCGCGCGCCCGGCGTCGAGCGCGAGCCTGGCCAAGAGCATGCGGAGGCGGGCACCGCCGATGTCGATCGGCGTGCCGTCGTCTTCCGCCGCCCGCAGCGGGCCCAGCAGCGCAACGCGCATGCGTCCAGCTTTCCAGACGCTCGCACGTCGCCGGGCGGGGCAGACGGAAGTGCTGATTATCCGGACAAATCCGGCGTGAGCCACCGAATCGTCCGTTCCTGCCGATACGTTGCGGAGCGAAGTGACTCCACACGAACAGGAGCGTCAATGAGGGCACAGAAGCCTGTTGTGGTGGTGGCCGCCGTGGTCGCCAGCCTCTGCCTCGGCGCGGGTGTCGCCGCGGCCGGTGAAGGCTGGGGCCCGGCGCGGCCCGGCAGCGACGGGGCGGGCGACAGCTACTACCCGCAGGACGGCAACGGCGGCTACGACGTCGCCGACTACAACCTCAAGGTCGGCTACGACCCCGCGTCGCACCAGCTCACCGGGGTCCAGGACATCTCGGCGCGGGCAACCCAGTCGCTCAGCTCGTTCGACCTGGACCTGCACGGCCTGACCGTCGACTCGGTGAAGGTCGACGGCCGGGACGCGAAGTTCAGCCGGACCGGGGACCACGAACTGGTCGTCACGCCGTCTCGAGCGCTGTGGCGAGGCCAGAACTTCGCGGTCAAGGTTGCCTACCACGGCGTGCCCGCACCGATCAGCGACCCGTCGCTCGGCGACAACGGCTGGCAGTTCACCCCGGGCGGCGCGACCTTCGTCGCCGGCGAGCCGAAGTCGGCGACCACCTGGTACCCGGTCAACGACACCCCGCTGGACAAGGCCACGTTCCACCTGGCGATCACCGTGCCCGACGAGTGGGGCGTAATCGCCAACGGCCGCGAACGCGGCTCCGTCAAGGCAGCGGGCGGCACCACGCATGTGTGGGCCGAAGAGACGCCGATCGTGCCCTACATGACGACGGTCGCGATCGACAAGTGGACCTTCGACCGCCAGAAGCGCGCGGACGGCACGCCGATCGTCAGCGCGTTCGCCCCCGGCGTGCCCGACTCGGCGAAGCAAGCCGAAGCACGGCTGCCGGAGATCCTCGACTTCCTCGAGTCCAAGTTCGGCAAGTACCCGATCGACGCGGCGGGCGGCATCTTCCTCAACGCGCAGATCGGGTTCTCGCTGGAGACGATGAGCCGCCCGATCTACTCCGGCGGCTGGGCCGGGGTCGTCCCGGTGATCGTCCACGAGAACGCCCACCAGTGGTACGGCGACTCGGTGGCGGTCGCGCACTGGCGCGACGTCTGCCTCAACGAGTGCTTCGCCTCCTACGCCGAGTGGCTGTGGGACGAGGCAAAGGAGGGCGTCGACCTGAACAAGCAGTACGCGACCAAAGTCCAGAAGGCGTCGACGGCGTTCTGGAACGGCAAGCTGTATGACATGGGCGCCGGCCACGAGTTCACGTACGTGTACTCGAAGGGCCCGCTGATGCTGCACGCGCTGCGCAACTACATCGGGCAGCCGGCGTTCGACTTCGTGCTGAAGACGTGGCCGTCGCTGCACCGCGGTGGGAACGCGAGCATGCAAGAGTTCCAGTGCTACACCGAGCTCGTCGCGCACCGGAGCCTCAAGGGCTTCTTCGACGCGTGGGTGTACGGCACCGGCAAGCCCGCAGACCAGTACCTCTTCCCCGGCACCCTGAAGCCGGCCGCCTGACCAGTCCGCGGTAAAGCCGTGAATGGCACATTGAGGGACTTAGAGTCTCTCAATGTGCCATTCACGGACTTCGGGAGGACGGCATGGCCAGGGTGCTGATGACGGGGTTCGCGCCGTTCGGCGGCGAGTCGGTGAACCCGTCGTGGCAAGCGGTTTCGCCGGTGGGCGCGCGCCGGAACGACGTCGCCGCGGTCGAGCTGCCCTGTGAGTTCGGTGCGTCGCTGCCCGCGTTGCGCCGGGCGCTCGACGAGCACCGGCCGTCGCTGGTGGTCTGCGTCGGCCAAGCGGGCGGCCGCTTCGACGTGACGCCGGAGCGCGTCGCGATCAACCTGATCGACGCACGGATCCCGGACAACGCGGGCGCGCAGCCGGTGGACGTCCCGGTGGTCCCGGACGGCCCGGCGGCCTACTTCACGACGCTGCCGGTTAAGGCGTGCGCGGCGGCGATCCGTGCCGCGGGCGTGCCGGCGTCGGTCTCCCATACCGCCGGGACGTACGTGTGCAACCAGGTCTTCTACGGCCTGATGCACCTGCTGGCAACGGACTTCCCCGGCGCGCGCGGCGGTTTCGTGCACGTCCCGTTCAGCCCGGAGCAGGTCGCGGCCGCCGGCAAGCCCGCGCCTTCACTGAGCGTCGAGAAGATCGCCGACGCGCTGGAAGCCTTGGCGGACACGGCGTCGACGGTCACCGAGGACCTGCCGGTCAGCGCGGGCGCGGAGCACTAGCCGCCGCGGCCGGTGAGCTCCACGAACGCCGCCGGGCCTGGGACGTTGTGGTGGACCGTCAGGTCCACGACCCGTTCGCCGCTCGCGGCCGGGGTGAAGCTGACCACCAGCGTGCACCGCTTGCCCGGCTCGACGTCGTGGCCGACGCACGCGCTCGCGTCCACCGCGAAGTCCGGGCCGTCCAGCTCGATCCCGCTCACCCGCAGCGCGCTCGCGCCGACGCTGCGGATCGCCACCGTGCACGTCGTCGTCGTGCGCACGGGCGTCGCGCCGCAGGCGACCGACTCCGGGACGAGCACGCGGGGCACCGCCGTCTCGGGCACCACCGGGAACGTCGCCGGGCGCCCGCGCACGACGTCGAGCACGGTCACCCCGGTCACCGTCAGGACCAGCGCACCCGTTGCCAGCAGCACGATCGCGATCGCCTTGATGCCGCGGGCGCTGCCGTCCTTGGCGGTGAAGCCGCCGGCCGCCAGCACCGTGACCGCCAGCGTCGAAACCAGCGTCGCCTCCGGACCGGCGCCGATCGCGGCCGGGACGAGCGTGCCGAGCAGCGACGCCGCGACCGTGACGGCGAATCCGGTCCAGGAGAACCGTTTCGCGTCGCGCAACTGGCTCCGCACGGTCGGCGCTCGGGCTTCGGTGAGTGTGCTCATGCAGGGAGGAGCGCCAGACCCCGCGGGCAAGGACAAGGTTCGCCCGTTCGGCGGTACGGCGGGCCGCTCGTGATCTGGGGCACACCGCCGGCAAACCACCCTGCCGGTCGATCGAACGGTGTTTACATGTCCGAAGTATCCGAAGCAGAGGTGAGTGATGATCGGATTCGAGACCGACCTGCAGGACCTGCGGGACTCGGCCGGAGCCCTCCAGGACGCGGCCGACGCCGCGGAAACCGCGTCGAACGGCCTGCGCGGCACCGACGTCCCCCTTTCGGTCGTCGGCGGCATCCTGGGCGGCATGTTCCCCGCGGACAACGCGTTCGGCCGCTCGCTGGGCATGCCGGCCGTCGCGGCGGCCTACAACGACCACCTGGCGAAGATCCAGAAGCTGGTCGCGCAGCTGCACCAGACCACCGCCGACACCAGTCACGCGCTGGTGCGGGTCGCGGAACTGTACGAACAGGCGGACGCGGACTCGCAGCGGCACGTCAACCGCGCGGCCGCGGGCCTGGAAGGGAACTGACACCGTGGACGGCTACTTCGACACCGGCCTCGACGCCGAACCGATGTCCGGCGGGGACGACCGCCGCGCCGAACTCCTCGAAGGCGTCTCCGAAGATCTGAAGGACGGCGCGAACGACGCGCTGAACGCCATCGACGTGCTCCGGACGACCGACTTCCTGCTGTTCGGCTTCGACGATTCCAACGAGAACATCCGGAAGATGCAGGACGAGATCGCCGCGATCTACCGCGAGTTCTCCGACGCCGACATCGACCACGAGTCGGCCGGCGGGCTGCAGCACCTGATCATGAGCCACGACGCCGTCTGGAAGCAGCTGCAGCGCGACTCGAAGCCGAAGCTCGACGATGCCCGGCAGTTCCTCGGGGAGTGGCGCGGCTCGGCCGCGAACGCGGTCAAGGCGTACCTCAACGAACTCGCGGACGCCTTCACCAACGTGGAATCCAAGATCACCGTGCTGGAGAGCGACGTCGTCGCCGCCCGCGAGGCCATCGCGGCGGCCCGGCAGGACCTGAGCAACCTCGGCACGACGTTCCTGCAGACGGCGGAGGACTACAAGAAGGAACAGTCCCGCAAGCGCGAAGCGGCGATGTCGAAGGTACTGGCGGCGACGTTCGCCGGCGCGGTCGCCGGACTGCTCACCGTGGCCACCGCCGGGGCCGCCGCGCCGATCGGTGCCGCCACGTTCGGCGCCGCCGAGGGCGCGCTGATCGCCGGGAACGCGGCGGGCGGCGCGATCAGCGCGGTGGTGGCGAACCAGGCGGAGATCAAGGGCGACAACGCGTTCGACCTCTACCAGAGCTTCCTCGACAGCGCGGGCAAGATCCGCGCCGGCGCCGGCGAGGCGGCCACGACGCTGGCGAACCGCATCGGCGACGAAGCCGTGGACCTGCCGAAGATCCCCGACCCGCCGGACGTCAGCCCCGGCTCGAGCTTCGACCCGTCGAACTTCGAAACCGGCCACACCTCGCGGCAGACCGAGAAGAACGTCCGCGACGCGAACGTCGACATCGCCCCCGACGGCCAGGTTTCGCAGGACGACGGCCACCTGGAGCGGATGAATGGCTGACCGTCCGGCAAAACCGGACCGCGATGCCCTGCTGGCCGAGCTCGAAGCGCTGTCGGCGACGGCGACGTCCGCCGACGGCGCGGTTGCGCTGTCGGTCAACACCGACGGCGTGCTGACCCGGCTGCGGCTCACCGACGCCGTCTCGGGGATGTCGCCGTCCGAGATCGCGGACGCCGTCCTCCGGACTTACGTCGAGGCTCAGCGCGAGTCGGCGAAGCGGACCGGGCAGCTGCTGGCGCCGCTGGGCAGCGGCGGCTACCTGATGGACCGGCTGCGCTGGCGGGTGCAGTACGAGCCGGCGCCGGCCGATCCTCCCGCGGCCCCCGCGGCCCCGCACGCGGAGCAGGACGGCAAAGTGCTGAAGGACCGGTCTTCGGACGCCCCGGCCGCCGCGCCACCGTCCGGGCCGGCGGGCGACAACGACTGGTACGACAAGGGAATGCGGTTCCAGCCGGCCTGGTGAGGCGTCAGGCCGGCTTGAGTTCGCCGGTGAAGACGGCGACGAGGTCTTCGGTGCGGCGGGCATCATGCGAGACGTAGAGCCCGGCCGCCCGGCGGCCGTCCACGTCGAAGAGCACGATCCCGGCGACACTGCCGAGACCGGCGACGTACCGGCCGTGCAGCCCGCCGCCGTCCCAGGTCCCGCTCACGACGCCGTTGCCGCCTGGCTGCAGGTTCACGCTCGCCTCGATGTCGTCGATGGTCACGCCCTGGTAGTAGCTGACGTAGTCCTTTCGGCCGTCCTTGAATCCGCAGTTGACCGCCGCTTGGGCGTGCAGCAGCTTGCCCACGCCGTCGGCGGCCTGGCAGGCGGCGCGGTCCGGGACGGTGCCGGCCAGCGAGCGCAGGCAGGGGGTGAACCCGGCCCGGTCGCGCTGCGCTGTCGACATGCAGTCCACAGTGGACTGGGCGGCGGATTCGCCCTTGGTCGCGAGGACGACGACGGGCACCGCGATCGCGACGACGACTACGAGCACCGCGAGCCCGATGAGCCACAGCTTGGGCTTCTTGCGCTGCTCCGGTTTCGGCTGCGGCGTGTACTGCCGGGCCGGTTGCTGCTGCCAGGGTTGCGGCCGCGGCGGCGTCACGGGCGGGCGGACGGGCGCGAACGCGGGCACGGTGAGGTCGGTGGCGGTGCCCAGCGGCACGTGCTGGAGTCCGAACGCGACGGCCGTCTCGGGCTGGTCCTGTGTGGTGGGTGTGACGCCGAGCTGCCGTCCGAGCAGGGTGGCCAGCAGCGGCATCCGGCTCGGCCCGCCGACGAGGTAGACACCCCCGAGCTGCGCGGGGCTCAGCCCGGCGCGGCGGATCGTCGCGCCCAGCAGCTCGGCGCTGCGCAGCAGGCTGGGCCGCACGAGCGCTTCGAGCTCGTCCCGGGTGACGAGGACGTCCCCGAACGGCTCGGGCATCGGCACGTGGGTCTGCGCGTGCCGCGACAGGCTTTCCTTGGCGTCACGGACATCCTGCAGCAAGGCCCGGCGCGCGCGACGGTCGGCGATGGCCTGCGGCCGCAGAAGGCGTTGCCACTGCGCCGGATCGGCGTGCGACACTTCGCGGCCGATGTGCACGAGCAGCGTCTGGTCGATGTCGAGGCTGCCGAGGTCGGGCAGGCCGTCCTCGGCGAGCACGGCGAAACCCTGCTGCGTCACAGCGACGACAGCGCAGTCGAAGGTGCCGGCCCCGAGGTCGTAGACACCGACCGGGCCGCTGGTCCGGCTCCCGAGACTCGCATAGTGCGCGGCGGCGGCCACCGGCTCGGGAATCAGCCGGACATCGGCGAACCCGGCCTTCGCGGCAGCGGTCCGGAGCACCTCCTGCCGGTCGGCGCCCCAGCCGGCGGGGTGCGAGATCCGCGTCTGCGCGGGCGGCCGGCCCAGCTGCCGTTCGGCCTCCTCACCAACCCGCCGCAGCACGGCGGCGAAGGCGTCGGGTATCGCGACGGCGGTCTCGCCAAGCTGCAGAACGCCCTCGTCGATGCGCCGCTTGGGATTCGGCTCGAACCGGCTGGGATCGAGCCGAGCCCGCCGCTCGGCATCCTGCCCGACGACGAGCAAGCCGTCATCGTTGACGTAGACGGCGGAGGACATGGTGACGGACCCGTCGACCTCGATGGCGCGGGGCCCGCGCCCGAAGGCGGAGAGCACGCCGACCGTGCTGGAAGTCCCGAAGTCGATCGACAGCACGTCCAAAGCGGTTCCCTCCCCGAGCCCGCGGGCATCGTCTCATGCGCCCGACGCGAGAAGGGCGGCTCCCCTTCCGGGGAACCGCCCTCCTGTGAACTACGAACCGAGATCAGTCGTTCTCGGCTTCGCCGCCCTGCTCCTCGTGGCCCGCGCCGATGCTGACCGGCGGGGCGTCCGGGATCGACGACGGCCGGCGCTCACCGCGGAAGGTGAACTTGGCCTGGTCGTCCTTGTCCTCGGGGTTGCCGCTCCAGCCGTCGACGTCGACCAGGATGATCTGGCCGGGCTCGACCTCGCCGAAGAGGATCTTCTCCGACAGCTGGTCCTCGATCTCGCGCTGGATCGTCCGGCGCAGCGGCCGGGCGCCGAGCACGGGGTCGAAGCCGCGCTTGGCCAGCAGGGACTTGGCCTTCGCCGTCAGCTCCAGCTCCATGTCCTTGGCCTTGAGCTGCGTCTCGACCCGGCCGATCATCAGGTCGACCATCATGATGATCTGTTCCTTGGTCAACTGGTGGAACACGATGATGTCATCGATCCGGTTCAGGAACTCCGGGCGGAAATGCTTCTTCATTTCCTCGTTGACCTTTTGCTTCATCTTCTCGTACTTCGTGCTGGAGTCGTTGCCCCCGGCGAAGCCGAGCGAGACGGACTTCGAGATGTCCGACGTGCCCAGGTTGGACGTGAAGATGAGGACCGTGTTCTTGAAGTCGACCGTGCGGCCCTGACCGTCGGTCAGGCGGCCGTCCTCCAGCACCTGCAGGAGCGTGTTGTAGATCTCCTGGTGCGCCTTCTCGATCTCGTCGAAGAGGACCACCGAGAACGGCTTGCGACGCACCTTCTCCGTCAGCTGGCCGCCCTCTTCGTAGCCGACGTAGCCCGGAGGGGCACCGAAGAGCCGCGAAGCGGTGTAGCGGTCGTGGAACTCACCCATGTCGATCTGGATGAGCGCGTCGTCCTCGCCGAACAGGAACGAGGCCAGCGCCTTGGACAGCTCGGTCTTACCGACACCCGACGGGCCGGCGAAGATGAACGAGCCCGACGGGCGCTTCGGGTCCTTCAGACCGGCACGCGTACGGCGGATCGCCTGCGAGACGGCCTTGACCGCGTCCTCCTGGCCGATGATGCGCTTGTGGAGTTCGTCCTCCATGCGCAGCAGCCGGGTGGTCTCCTCCTCGGTCAGCTTGAAGACCGGGATGCCGGTCCAGTTGGCCAGCACCTCCGCGATCTGCTCGTCGTCGACCTCGGCGACGACGTCGAGGTCGCCGTCCTTCCACTGCTTCTCCCGCTCGCCCTTCTGGCCGAGGAGCGTCTTCTCCTCGTCACGCAGGCGGGCGGCCCGCTCGAAGTCCTGCGCGTCGATCGCGGACTCCTTGTCGCGGCGGACGTTCGCGATCTTCTCGTCGAACTCGCGCAGGTCCGGCGGCGCGGTCATCCGGCGGATGCGCATCCGCGCGCCGGCCTCGTCGATCAGGTCGATCGCCTTGTCCGGGAGGAACCGGTCGTTGATGTACCGGTCCGCCAGGGTCGCGGCGGCGACCAGCGCCGAGTCGGTGATCGAGACGCGGTGGTGCGCCTCGTACCGGTCACGCAGGCCCTTGAGGATCTCGATCGTGTGCTCCAGCGACGGCTCGCCGACCTGGATCGGCTGGAACCGGCGCTCGAGGGCGGCGTCCTTCTCGATGTACTTGCGGTACTCCTCGAGCGTGGTCGCGCCGATCGTCTGCAGCTCACCGCGGGCGAGCATCGGCTTCAGGATCGAAGCCGCGTCGATCGCGCCCTCGGCGGCACCCGCCCCGACCAGCGTGTGCAGCTCGTCGATGAACAGGATGATGTCGCCGCGGGTCTTGATCTCCTTGAGCACCTTCTTCAGGCGCTCTTCGAAGTCACCGCGGTAGCGGGAGCCGGCGACCAGGGAGCCCAGGTCCAGCGTGTAGAGCTGCTTGTCCTTGAGCGTCTCGGGCACCTCGCCCTTGACGATGCTCTGCGCGAGGCCCTCGACGACGGCGGTCTTGCCGACGCCCGGCTCGCCGATGAGCACCGGGTTGTTCTTGGTCCGGCGGGACAGCACCTGCATGACCCGCTCGATCTCCTTGCCGCGCCCGATGACCGGGTCGAGCTTGCCCTCGCGGGCGAGCACGGTCATGTTGCGGCCGAACTGGTCGAGGACCAGCGAAGACGACGGGGTGCCCTCACCGCGGCCGGAACCGGTTTCGGTGGACTCCTTGCCGCCCTGGTAGCCCGAGAGCAGCTGCAGCACCTGCTGGCGGACCCGGTTGAGGTCCGCTCCCAGCTTGACCAGGACCTGCGCGGCGACGCCTTCGCCCTCGCGGATCAGGCCGAGCAGGATGTGCTCGGTGCCGATGTAGTTGTGGCCGAGCTGCAGCGCTTCGCGCAGCGACAGCTCCAGCACCTTCTTGGCGCGCGGCGTGAACGGGATGTGCCCGCTCGGCGCCTGCTGGCCCTGGCCGATGATCTCTTCGACCTGCTGGCGCACGCCCTCCAGGGCGATGCCCAGCGACTCCAGCGCCTTGGCGGCGACACCCTCACCCTCGTGGATCAGACCCAGGAGGATGTGCTCGGTGCCGATGTAGTTGTGGTTGAGCATCCTGGCCTCTTCTTGAGCCAGGACGACCACCCGCCTCGCGCGGTCGGTGAACCTCTCAAACATGTGCACTCCCTCGACTGCTGCGCCGGCGGCCCGTATCCATCGTGCTTTCACCGCGATGGATTCAGCACCGTGAGACCACTCTAGTAGCCAAGTCGTCGCGCTGGCGTACCACTACGGCTCTCAGCGGTTGTTTCCGCACCCGGACGTGGCATCTCCCGGGTGCTCCCATCATCAGGTTGCCCTGCACCTTTACGTCAACCCCAACGTGCGAGTGGCCACGTGGATTCCGCCATCCGCGCCCTGTCCGCTCACCGCGAACAGTCCGCAAGCCGGGAGTACCACTCGATTGGCGCAGCCACGGTTTGCGTGTAAGGTTAGGCACGCCTAATCATCTACGGCGCTGTGAGGAGGGCCGCGGTTGAACCAGCAGCGGTCCTTCCGTGACGCACGCGAGGTCGGCGACGGCCTCGCGTCGTCGTTGCTGCGGGTGTCCGGCCTGCAGGACCGCACTGAGCTGCGGCAGGACGTCCCGGCGGGCTGGATCCGCTGCTCGGAGCTGCTGGAGACCCCAGCGTACTTCGACGAGTGGCGCGGCCTGCTGGGCGACTGGCTGCTGCGCGAGCACTCCTCGGCACCGGCCCGCACGACGGCGAGCTGGGTGATGACGTGGTACCTGCACGTCCCGGCGTACGTCGGCGCGCTGTTGCTGCACCACGAGCGCCGGGTGCCGTCACTGAAGCCGGCGGAGCTGGCGTTCCGCCTGGCCGACGACCGCCCCCACCCGGACGGGATGGCCGTCCTGGGTGACGCGTTCCACTGCCTGCCGACGGACCCGGGCTCGGCCCGCCCGGAGGCCACGGTGGTCCGCGACGAGCGTGCCCTGGCGGCGGTCCTGCGCGCCCGCTACCTGGCCCACGCGGCCCAGTTCGTCCGGGCGTACGCCCCGATCAGCAGGTTGGGCCGCCGAACCCTCTGGGCCGCGGCGACGGACGCGCTGGAGAACTCGCTGTGGTGGGCGGGCCGCCAGGGCGGAACCCCGGAAGCGGAGGGCGCGGGCGTCGCGGACGCGGCGTTGGTCCTTGACGCGCATTACCCGCCACTGACGTCGGCATCGGCGTTGCGCCTGGTAGACGGCCCGGACGGCCACCGAGAGTGGACACGGCGCCGCGAGAGCTGCTGCTTTTCGTACCTGCTCCCGGCGGCATCGGAGTGCGACGGCTGCCCCCGCACCTGCTCGCGGTAGCGAGTGCCCCCGGTTGGCCATCCGGCTCCACACCTGGGCCCCACCAGTCCCGGCAGCGTCGGTTGTCGCCGTGGTGTTCCGCGGTGGAAGCGGGGCGTCGCCGGGTGTCCTGAATGACTCATTCAGGGCGTGCGAGGTCCCCAATGACCCATTCGGGACCTTCGGAACCCGGCCGCATCCGGCTGTCAGCTGGATGCGGCAGCGTCGGGCGACTTTGCCGGCCCCCTTGCCGGAGTGCGTGATGGCCGCCGCGGCGATGCATTGAACGACCCTTTCACCTCGTCGGACGAGGTGAAAGGGTCGTTCAATGCGGTCTGGCGAGTCGCCGACTCCGCCGCTTCACCGCCGGCAGCCCGGGCGGGACCGTGGTTCCGAAGGTCGCGAATGGGTCATTCAAGACACCACGGCAACGGCAGCTGCCACGCACGCCGGTGAGCGGACAGGCACCCCAGGGGCTGGGCGCGACGTGGGCACCGTCCCAAAGGCCGGTGGACAACCATCACCGCGTCCACCCCGGATCACGCCCCGAAGCGCCCAGCGCCCGCTCCAGCGGCGACGCATCGGCAGCCACCTCGACAGCCGGCCCGTAGACGCCCATCGAACGCGCCCGCTCGCCCATGGCCACCGCCGAGTCGTACACCGCTGTCGCCGCCTCCGGCGGGCAGTGCAGCTCCTGTCCGCCGGCCCGTGCCAGGTCCCACCCGTGCAGGACGAACTCGCCCAGGACCATGTCGCCGACCACCGCGGCCGGCATTGAGGCGGTCCCCAGCGCCGTCGTGCCCGTCCATGCCGAAGACGTCCCGAAGACGTCCACGAGCGTCGACGTCTGCTTCTCCACCGCCGCGCGCCAGTCGTCGCCGACCAGTGCCGCCTCGGCTTCGGTGACGCCCGGTGACGGCGGTTCTTCGCGCCGTCCCGCGGCGATGAGCCACGGGCCCCAATACAGGAGGTGGTTCAGCAGCCCGCGGATGTCGTAGCCGGCGCACGGCGTGGGCAGCGTCAGGTCGTCCAGCGCGTTCGTGACCCGGAGGAATTCGGCCGCGGCGGGGCGCAGCAACTCGGCAGTCATGCCGGTGATCCAAGCCGCGTGACGACCACGACGTCTTGGACGAACGCGACAACTGAACGCGACAACTACTGTGGGCCCGTGGCGCACCGGATCCCGCGCGGCATCGTGGCCGAGGCCACCGCGCGCACGATGTTCACGCTGACGAGGCACCCGCCCGCGCCCGAACTGGCGGACTTCGTCGACTACCACTGGGTCCTGCGGTGGGACCTGCGCGGCAAACCACCCCACGAGCAGCGGGTGCTGCCGAACCTCGCGGTCAACGTGACCTTCTTCCTCGGCGCCTCCGGCGTCTACGGACCCGGCCGCGACGTCTTTTCGTACCGCCTCGAAGGCCGGGTCCAGGGCTTGGGCGTGCGTTTCCGGCCCGGCTGCTTCCGCGCGTTCCTCGGCCGGCCCGTGCGTGACATCGCCGACCGGGCTGTCCCGCTCACGGACGTTTTCGGGCCGGCGGCGCTCCAGGCCGCGGAATCGGTGTGCACGGCGGCGGGTGACGCGCAAATGGTCAGTTCGATCGACAACTTGCTGTCGGCAAATCCCGTGACGCTCTCCCCGGCCGCGCGGCAGGCCGCGGAGGCGGTGGAATCAATCGCACGGGATCCGGGAATTACCCGGGTGGCGCAACTGTGCGCGGATACTGGACTAACCACCCGGTCTGTACAGCGGTTGTTCGCCGAACACGTCGGCTGCCCGCCCAAGTGGGCGATCCGGATATACCGGCTCAACGACGCCGCGCAGCAGCTCGCCTCGGAAGGGCGAGCGGATTACGCCGGTCTGGCGGTTCGGCTGGGCTATAGCGACCAGTCGCACTTCATCCGCGATTTCCGGACGGTGACCGGTCAGTCGCCCGCCGAGTACGCCCGAACGGCCCGCACGGCACCCGAACGGGAACCGGACAGGGATCGGACATGAAGAAAGCCGCCGGGCGAATTCGCCCGGCGGCTACCGCTGGAAACCCCGCGTCGACGAGATTTTCCATGCCATCCCCGGCGGTTACCGCTGGTCAGCGACCTGCCGGGGCCGGCATGAACAATCTTCAGTTTTTCTTGTGGTAGGCCTCGACGACCTCGGACGGGATCCGGCCCCGGTCGGAGACCGCGTAACCGTTCTTGCGCGCCCAAGACCGAATGGCCTGGTTCTGCTCACGGTCCACAGCGGCCGGGCGGGCGGAACCCTTACCCGCGACCGGACGCACCGAAGCGCGCTTGCGGCCACCCGCACGACGCGCGTGCTCGACATACTGGGCGAGGGCGTCCCGCAGCTCCTCCGCGTTTTCCGAGGAGAGGTCGATCTGGTAGCTGACTCCGTCCAAACCGAACTCGACGGTCTCTTCCGCCTCACTGCCGTCGAGGTCGTCGACCAGCGAGACGAGCACCTTCTGTGCCATCCGATTCCTCCTGCGGGGCTTACTCAATGATCTGGTTACGGGGCGAGCCCCGGGACAGAAGACTTTGTCTAGAACATTAGTACCCGCTTCGGGAGGGCAGCGCAAATCTCATTGCCATAACCGGCGGCTATCCTCACACGGCCGGGTTATTCGGGACGCACCAGCGGGAAGAGGATCGTCTCCCGGATACCGAGACCGGTCAGCGCCATGAGCAGCCGGTCGATCCCCATTCCGACGCCACCGCTCGGCGGCATTCCGTACTCCAGGGCACGCAGGAAATCCTCGTCCAGCCGCATGGCTTCGCTATCGCCCTGCGCGGCCAGCAGGGACTGTTCGGTGAGCCGTTCCCGTTCGACGACCGGATCGACCAGCTCGGAGTATCCGGTGGCGAGTTCGAATCCGCGCACGTAGAGGTCCCACTTCTCGGCGACACCCGGCCGCGAGCGGTGCTGGCGGGTCAATGGCGACGTCTCCAGCGGAAAATCACGGACAAACGTCGGGGCGTGCAGATGATCTCCGACGAGGTGTTCCCACAGTTCCTCGACGAGCTTCCCGTGCCCGAGCTTCGGGTCCACTTCCAGGCCCCTGGCCTGCGCGAATCCGTGGAGTTTGGCGGCGGGCGTCTCCGGAGTCACCTCTTCGCCGAGGGAATCGGACAACGACTCGTACATTCCGAGTGTGGTCCATTCGCCGGACAGGTCGTACTCCGAACCGTCGGGCAGGGTGACGACCAACGAGTCCAGCACCGCCTCCGCGGCTTCCTGGATCAGCTGCCGCGTCATCACCGCATTCGTGTCGTACGTGGCGTAGGCCTCGTAGTACTCGAGCATCGCGAACTCCGGCGAGTGCGACGAGTCGCTGCCCTCGTTCCGGAAGTTGCGGTTGATCTCGAAGACCTTCTCGATGCCGCCGACGACGCAGCGCTTGAGGTAGAGCTCCGGCGCGATCCGCAGGAAGAGCTCCATGTCGAACGCGTTGGAACGCGTGACGAACGGGCGGGCCGCGGCGCCGCCGTGCAGCGTCTGCAGCATCGGCGTCTCGACCTCGGTGAACCCGCGGCGGTGGAACGACTCCCGCAGCGACCGGACGACGCCGGCGCGCGTGCGCACGACGTCCCGCGCGCGCGGGCGCATGATGAGGTCGACGTAGCGCTGGCGGATCCGCGTTTCCTCGGCCAGGTCCTTGAAGGCGTTCGGCAGCGGGCGCAGCGCCTTCGACGTGATGCGCCAGGCGTCGGCCATCACCGAAAGCTCGCCGCGCTTGGACGTGATGACCTCACCCTGCACGAACACGTGGTCGCCGAGGTCGACATCGGACTTCCACGCCGCCAGCGCGTCTTCGCCGACCTTCGCCAGGCTGATCATCGCCTGCAGCTCGGTGCCGTCGCCCTCGCGGAGGCTCGCGAAGCACAGTTTGCCCGTATTGCGCAGGAACATCACCCGGCCGGTGACGCCGACCTGCTCGCCGGTGGCGGTGTCGGCCGGCAACCCGGAATGCGCGGCGCGCACTTCGGCGAGCGAGTGCGTCCGGGGTACCTCGACCGGGTAAGGATCGATACCCTCCGCGAGGATCCGGTCGCGCTTCTCCCGACGCACCCGCATCTGCTCGGGCAGTTCGTCTTCGGCGGGCTCGCTGGTGGAAGCGGGGTTTTCGGTCATGGCCACTAGGGTACGAACCCGGCCGGACGCTACGCCAACCGGATTACCTTTACCTTTCCCTCCATTAGCCTGGGCGAGGTGAGTGATCCCACACGAGCCCAGCGCGCTTCTTCCTTCGGCAGCCGCGCGGCCGAGTACGCCGAGCACCGGCCCGACTACCCGCGGGAGGCGATCGAGTGGGGCCTTTCCGGGGCGAGCGGAACGCCGCGCCAGGTGCTCGATCTCGGCGCCGGAACCGGCAAACTCACCCTCGGCCTCGCCGAACTCGGGCTCGACGTCACCGCGGTCGAACCCGATCCGGAAATGCGCGCGGAACTCGAGCGGCTCGTGCCGTCGGCGACGTCACTGGCGGGGCAGGCGGAACGGATCCCGCTGCCCGGCACGTGCGTCGACGCGGTTTTCGCCGGCCAGGCGTTCCATTGGTTCGACGTGCCCGCGGCGATGACCGAGATCGCGCGCGTACTGAGGCCAGGCGGAGTACTGGTGCCGATGTGGAACTACGAAGACGAATCGGTGCCGTGGGTCGCCGAGTTCGGGAAACTCGGCCGGACCGGGGTGAGCCGTGCCTGGACCGACGGCAACCAGGAACCCGCCACTCATGCGGCGTTCGACCCCTTCGAAAGCCAGGCGTTTCACCATGTGCAACGGCGCACGGCGGAAAGCCTCGTGGAAACGATCGCCACGCATTCGCACATGATCGTCGCGGACCCGGCGAGCGCGGCCGCGGGCCTGGCGGAGATCCGGCAGTTCCTGGCCGCGAATCCGCACACGGCGTCCGGTGAGTTCGAGCTGCCGTTGCGCACCTGGGTGTTCCGCGCCCGGCGCCGCTGATTCCGCATTGACCTCGATCAAAGTCGAGGTTCCATACTGAGGTGGAGGCGACGAAAGGATCACTCATGCGGAGCAAATTCCTGCGCGGCCGCGGGCTGGGGCGGGCACTGATCTCCCTGACGTCACTCGTGACGGCGGTGGGCCCGTACCGCGCCGACTGGAACGAGACCCACGTGTTCAACCCGGCCTGGCCACCGCACGCGAAGTTCCACAACGGCCAGACGATGAGCCTCGGACTCGCACTGGGTGTCACGAGCCTGTGGCAGCTGTGGCGGGCCCCGGGTTCGGCGCGGGCGAGCCTCGACGCCGGGGCAGTGCTGGCGTCGCTGTACTGGCTGACGCAGATTTCTGCGCTGGCGTACCCGGGTTCGAAGGCAGTGGACCCGGACCGCGGGGAAGGGTTCCCGCAGGCGAAAGTGGCTTTCCCGGCGTTGGCGGTGACGGCGTTGGGGTACGTGCTGGAACGGCGCCGGCTGGCTGCCGCGGTGTCTTGAATGACTCATTCAGGTCTTCGGAGGTCTTGAATGAGTCATTCAAGACCTCCGGTGAGCCGCCGATCCGGGCCTCAAGACCGGATATTGCGTTCGTAGACCAGCCGCAGCCCAAGCAACGTCAGGTCCGGCACGTGGTCGGTGATCGTCTCCGACTCACTGATCACCAGCGGTGCCAGCCCACCCGTCGCGAGCACCGCCACCTGTTCCGTCCCGCCCGGTGAGAGCTCGCGGACGATCCGCCGGACCAGCCCGTCCACCTGGCCCGCGAAGCCGTAGAGAATCCCCGACTGCAGGCACTCCACCGTGTTCTTGCCGATCACCGACCGCGGCGGCACCAGCTCCACCTTCCGCAGCGCCGCCGCGCGCAACGCCAGCGCGTCCACCGAGATCTCGATCCCGGGCGCGAACGCCCCGCCCAGGAACTCGCCGCGGGCCGAGATCGCGTCCACGTTCGTCGACGTGCCGAAGTCGACGACCACGCACGCCGTGCTGTGCAGGTGGTGCGCGGCCAGCGTGTTCACCAGCCGGTCCGCGCCCACCTCCTTCGGGTTGTCCACGAGCAGGGCCACGCCCGTGCGCACGCCCGGCTCGACGACGATCTTCGGCACCTTCGCGTAGTACCGCGACAGCATCACGCGAAGCTCGCGCAGCACCGCCGGCACCGTGGACAACGCGCTGATGCCGCTCACCATGTCCGCCTGCGGGCCGAGCAGGCCGCGCACCGTCAACGCCAGCTCATCGGCCGTCATGCGCGCGTCCGTGCGCATCCGCCAGTCGCCGACCAGTGTCCGGCCGGACCACAGCCCCAGGACGATGTTCGTGTTGCCGACGTCGACGGTGAGCAGCAAGCGGGTCAGCTTTCCGCGTGCAGCAGCGCGTCGAGGCGGCGGGCGTCCGCTGTCTCGGCGACCGGGAAGACCGCCGTTTCGTCGTCGAGCGGCAGCGTCACCGTGCCGGACAGCAGCCCGGAGCCCTCCGGCGCGTGGCCGGGGTCGGTGTGCCGGTGAACGATCCGGTTGTCCGCGTCGACGAACACGACCCGCGGTTCGTACGTCGCGGCCTCGGCGTCGTCCATCTGGCCGTACGAAATGAGGATGACCAGGTCACCCGGGTGCACCAGGTGCGCCGCGGCACCGTTGATGCCGAGCACCCCGCTCCCGCGCTCACCCTTGATGACGTAGGTCTCCAGCCGCGCCCCGTTGGTGACGTCCACAATGGACACCTGTTCCCCCGGCAGCAGGTCCGCGGCCTCCATCAGGTCCTCGTCGACGGTCACCGAGCCGACGTAGTGCAGGTCGGCCTGGGTGACGGTGGCCCGGTGGATCTTCGACTTGAGCATCGTGCGGTACATCGTGGACTCCTATTCCCCTGCGTCCAGCCGCTCCGGATGTTCGACGGCAGCGCCGAGCAACACCGGAACGTTGTCGATCAGCCGGGTACTCCCCACCCGGGCCGCGATCAACAGTCGTGCTTCACCGTCGACGGGCGCGGGCCCGAGGTCGGTTCCCCTCAACTCCAGGTAATCCACCTCGACCGCGGGACGCGCGGCGAGGGTCTTCCACGCGGTCTCGAGGACCGCGTCCGCACCGTCCCGGCCGACGAACGCCCCCGCGGTGAGGGCGGCCGACAGGACGATGGCGTCTTCGCGCTGCTCAGGCGTCAGGTAGACGTTGCGGGACGACAGCGCCAGCCCGTCATGCTCCCGCACGGTCGGCACGCCGATGACGCGCGTGTCGATGTTCAGGTCCCGCACCATCCGCTTGATCAGCACCAGCTGCTGGTAGTCCTTTTCGCCGAAGAAGGCGTAGTCCGGACGGAGCAGGTTGAACAGCTTCGCCACGACGGTGAGCACCCCGGCGAAGTGGCCGGGCCGCACGGCGCCTTCGAGTTCGTCGCCGAGCGGTCCCGGGTGCACGGTCACCACGGCCCCTTCGGCGTAGAGCGCGTCCGCGCCGGGCGTGAACGCGATTTCGATGCCGTCCTCCCTCAGCACGGCGAGATCGGCGTCCAGGGGCCGCGGGTAGGCCTCGAAGTCCTCGCCCGCGCCGAACTGCAGCGGGTTCACGAAGATCGAGGTGGCCACGACGGCGTTCGGCAGCCGCTTGGCGCGGCGGATGAGTTCACGGTGGCCGGCGTGCAGCGCGCCCATGGTCGGCACGAGCGCCAGCTTGCGGCCGACGCCGTGCAACGCCCGGCTGACCTGGCTCACGTGCTCCGGCGAGGAGAACGTGTTCAGGGTGCCGCGGCTGAATTTCGGTGTGGTCACTGGTCTGGGTGCCCTTCGGCGGGATCGTCGAGGAGTTCGGTGAGGTCTTTGGCGGCCGCGGTGTCCAGCAGCCCGGCAGCCGTCGAACGCGCCACCGTGCGCTTGGCCAGCGCCCGGTAGGCCGGCGCCACGTCCGGCGCCCGGTCCGCCAGCACCGCGAGATGCTTGCGGACGGTGCCGAGATCGCCACGGGCGACCGGGCCGGTCAGCGCGCGATCGCCGTGCCGGAGAACATTATCCAACGCCGCCGAAAGCAGGGGTGCGACCAGGCGCTCCGGCTGCTCGATTCCCGCCTCCCGCAAGACTTCCGCGCAGTCGGCGACCAGCGTCATCAGGTGGTTCGCGCCGTGGGTCAACGCAGCGTGGTAGAGCGCTCGCGCGGAGTCGGGGATCCGCACCGGCTCCGCGCCCATCTCGACGGTGAGCGCTTCGCCGACGTGCCACGCCGCCTCGTCGTCCGCGGCCGCCGTGATGCCGATGCTGCAAGCCGCCAGCCGCTCGAGGTCCTCCTCGCGGCCGGTGAACGTCATCACGGGGTGCAGCGCGAGCGGCAGCGCCCCCGCCTCGGCCACCGGCGCCAGCACGTCGATGCCGTGCGCGCCGGAGGTGTGCACGACGATCTGCCCGGCCCGCACCGACCCGGTCGCGACGAGCCCGCGGACCATCCCGGCCAGCGCGTCGTCGGGGAGGGCGAGCAGCACCAGATCGGCCCGGCTCACGGTCTCGTCGGGCGGCAGGAGCGGCACGTCGGGGAGGAGACGTTCGGCACGGGCCAGCGACGCGCCGGACAGGCCCGACGCGGCGACCACCGTGTGCCCCGCCCGGGCCAGCGCGGCGCCGAGCACGCTGCCCACCCGGCCGGCGGAAACGACGCCGACCGCGAGGCGGGCGGGCCTCATCATGGCGTGCGCCTGTGGACGCTCATGGCTGGCAGACTCCCTCTGCTCTCGTTCCAGTCCCGCTCCGGGTACCGGACGACGGCGCGAGACTAACTCGATCGAGCGCGCCCCGTTGAGCCCGGGTGACCAGCTTCACCCGGACCGGGTCACCCGCGGGCGGCCTCGTCGGCGAGGCGCGTCGCCTCCGCGCGGGCGGCTTTCAACGTCCGCAGCAGCTCCTGCTGGCGCTGCCGGTCGGTGTCGCTGGTGAGCTGGTGCCGGTCGAGGAACGCGAGCTCCGTCACGCTGGCCTGGTAGATGGCGACGGCCCGCGCCGCCTGCTTGCCCGACTGCCGTTTCGCCTGGCGGCGCCAGGCACGGCGGCCCGGCAGGCTGGCCAGCAGCTCGACCTCCGACGGCGCGATCCAGCGCGCCGCCGCCATGTGCGGCAGAGCCGCGGCGATGATCCGCTGCTCCCGCTTCCGCTGCAGGATGACCAAGTACACGACGCCGAGGAACAGCGGCAGCATGATCAGGAAGTACACGGTGAGGAACTTCGACCCGCCGAGCAGCGCGGCGCTGTTCCACAGCGCGTGCAGGCAGACCGCGGCCAGGTAGCCGGCGAGCGGCGCGATGACCTTCAGCGCCTTGGTCGTCGTCCGCGCGGCGATGCCGATCCCGATGCCGGTGAGCACCGCGAACAGCGGGTGCGTGAACGGCGCGAGCACACCGCGCAGGAAGAACGCCGTGATGACGCCCTGGCTGTGCCCGTCGCCGAAGCCGTAGTCGGCGAACGCGCGGCCGAAGTAGTAGATGTTCTCGGTGAAGGCGAACCCCGCGGCACTGAACCCGGCGTAGACGACCCCGTCCACGACGCCGTCGAACTCGCTGGACCGGCGCCACAGGATGAGCACCACGAACAGCGCCTTCGCAGCCTCCTCGACGACCGGCGCGGACACCAGCGCGGCGAGCGTGTTGCCGTGGCCGGTGCCGAGCAGCTCGTCACCGACCGCTTCGGCGGTGGTGTTGATGAGCAGCGCGGTGATCGTCGCGATGCAGGCACCCCAGGCGAAGGCGAGCAGCAAGAACTTCGCCGGCTCCGGCTCCCAGCGGTCGACCCACAGGAACCCGGCCACCACCCCGGCGACCGGCACGAGCGCCGCCAGCACCCCGATCGTGACGGCGAGCGGGCCGACCCGCGCCGTGACCAGGCCGAACAGGAACAGGCCGCACAGGGCCACCACGATCAGCCCGAGCACCGGCAGCAGCACGGTGATCCGGCGAGGCCGCCGTCCGCGATCCAGTCCCGTCGCGGGCGAGAGGGTTCCGCTCACAGCCGGTCACCCTACGCAGACCGGACAGGGACCGGAACGCCACCTCGGTCTTCCGCGCGCCGCCCACGCCGGGCCGCTAGGCCGCCGGGCGCGCGCTCATGCGCCCCAATTGTGGCATTGGGGCGCTCGAGACTCGGCGTAGCGGTGCGAGTCAGTCCTCGGCGCGCCGGCGGCGACGCGGCGTGGAACCCGTGCCGCCGTTCGCTGCCAGCAGTTCGCTCACCGAACGGCCCGCGGCGTGCGAACCGCTGCCCGGAGCGGGCTCGGCCGCACGGCGGCCGTTGCGGGCGCCGTGCCCATTGCCGTTGCCGTTGCCGTTCTGCTCGACGTCCGCCGGGTCGACCGGGGCCATGCCGCGGCGCGACATGGACGCCCGTTCGGCGACCATGCCTTCCCAGGCCGGTGGCTCGCCGTCCGGGCGACGGCGGCGGCCGCCACCCGCCGGCTCCGGCGCGGGCACCGCGGGCATCTGCTGGGACTCGTCCGGCTTGCGGCGACGGCCACCGGACCCGCCCTGGAAGTTGCGGACCGACTCCGGCAGCGTCGGGTTCGCCATCATCGGCGCTTCGGCCGGGGCAACCTCCGCGGGCGCACGGTGCGAACCACTGTGCCGGGACGCCGGCTCCTCCAGGGCAGGCGACATGTCGGCCCGAGAGAACTGCTCCAGCCGCGAAGGACGCCGGCCGTCGGCGGCCGGGACCGGCGTGGTCGGCGGCACCACCGGGGGCAGGTCGGTGCGCGACGGCTGCCGCGGCGACGAGCCGTTGCTCGGCACCGGCGTCGTCGCCGGGACGGGCGGGAGGTTCGTGCGGGACGCCGCGGCGTCCCGCGGTATCGGCGGCTTGGCCGACATCGGCTGCTCCTGCGGCATGGGCGGCATGGGCCGGTTCGGCCGCTGCCGCTCGGCGAAGTCGTCGCGGTTCTGGAAGGCCGCGCTGAGGTCCCTCACCGGGCGGATGTCCGACCGCGACATCTCCGACGGCTTCGGCGGCGGCACGTTGGCCGCCGGACGGCCCGGCGCGGGCCGTGGCGGCTCGGGGGCCTTGCGGGGATCCGGGCGCATGCCGTTCGGCTGGCCGCCGACGCGCGGAATGTCCGGACGGGACATTTCGACGCGGGGGATGTCGGGCCGCGACATCTCGACCCGGGGAATGTCGGGCCGCGACATCTCCACACGCGGAATGTCCGGACGCGACATCTCCACACGCGGGATGTCGGGCCGCGACATCTCCACACGGGGGATATCCGGACGCGACATCTCCACACGCGGAATGTCCGAACGCGACATCTCCACACGCGGAATGTCCGAACGCGACATCTCCACACGCGGGATATCCGGACGCGACATCTCCACACGCGGGATATCCGGACGCGACATCTCCACACGCGGAATGTCCGAACGCGACACCTCCGCCGGCCGCATCGCCGGACGCGACAGCTCCGCGCGGCGCGCGGGCGGCGGCTCGGGACGGCGGATCTGCGTCTGGGGCTCCGGGCGCCGGATCTCGGTCTTCGGCTCCGGCGGGCGGCGGATCTCGGTCTTGGGGTCGGCGGGCCGCGGCACGTCGCGGCGCGTCGGCTCGGCAGCGGCTTCCGGACGTCGCTCCGGCTGCCCCGCGGCCACTTCGTCCGGCTTCGGCAGCCGCATGGGCTGCGACTCGGCCTGGCGACGGGCCGCCTCGGCGCGCAGCTCGGCGGCCTTCAGCTCGCGCTGCGCGGCGTTCAGCGCCGGGTCGACCGGCGGCACCGGCGGACGGCGTTCGCTCAGCGGCTTCGGCCGGGCGATCTGCTGGGTGCTCTGCGCGGAGACGTTCGCCGGGGCCTTCGGGGCCGGCTTGCCGCCGAAACCCTTGCCCTTGCCGAGGCCCTTGCCGTTCGAAGCCTTGCGGCGGCGCTCGTCGAGGACGCGGTCGATCAGTTCGGTCGGCCGCTCGCCGCCCTCGACCACCGGCTTCTTCCCGGACATCAGCTGGGCGGGCCTCTTCTTCGGCGCGCTGTCGGGGATCATGCGGTTCTCGTCGGACAGCTTGCGCATCCGGGTCGCCTGCGCAGTCAGCGCGACGCGCTCGAGCAGCACCTCGCCGCCGAACAGTGACTGGAGACTGTCGCGCAGGGCGGAAACTTCGGCGCGCAGCGCCTCCAGCTCCTCGCGTCCCTTGGAGTCGGCCACGCTGCTTTTCTCCGCCTCCATCTCCAGCTCGTACTCACGCCGGGCCGCGATCTCGCGTTCCAGCTCCAACTCGTACACAGCCTGCGCCTCGGCGACCGCGTCCTCGCTCTGTGCCGCGCTCTTGCGGTACTTCACGGCGAGGAACGCGCCGATCAGGGCGGCCCAGAGGGCCGCGACGATCCCGAGCCGGAGATAACGGAGATCGTCGCTGAGCACCAGTGCGAGGGTGGCTCCGATGGCGAGGACAAAGCCGACGACAAGCCACGGCCTGCCCAGTAGGCGGCCGCGCGAGTCGTCACCCACGCCGGTCATGACTGACACCGTACCTGCTCGTAATCCGAACGAGACCTACTTGGTCCAGCGAGCGGTGTGATTCCAGCGCTAACCGGTCGTCCCGCGGGTGCTCTCCCGGTCTTGGCCGCGCGGGGTCCGGCAGCAGTGTTCGAGCCACAAAGCCGCTGCTACCAGGGCTGCGGCGGACACCACGCCGACCACCGCGGCGCGGGTGTCGAGCACGGCCGCGACGAGTTCGTCACGTCGGGGAAAAAGGTAGGCGAGCGCGGCCAGCCAGGCGCCCGCCATGAACGTACCGGCGAGTGACGAAGCCTTGGCCAGGGCGACCGATCGGGCGACCCCGATCGCGGCAACGACGCGGCCGTTCTTGATCCGCGAGCGGATGGAGAACGCGAGGACGGCCTCGATCACGGCGAGGACGGCGAACGTGATCCCGGCGAGCAGCGGCAGCTGCGGCAGTGAGCCGTAGGCGACCAGGAAGAGCAGGTAGCCGAGGACCAGGCCGAGCAGCCCGGCCACCACCAGGTCTCGAGGCCGGGTGAAGTGCATGCCTCAACCGTACCGTGCAGTAACGTTGCGGGGCTCCGCCCCGGGCCGGGGGCTCCGCCACCCGGGCTTCCCAAAGTACGGTTGACTCTCCACCGACTGGAGAGTTCATCATGCGTCTTGTGGGCACCACCGCGACCTTCACCATCGGCGAGCTGTCCCGGCGGACCGGCCTGCCGGTCAAGACGATCCGCTTCTACTCGGACGAGGGCCTCCTGCCACCGACCGAGCGGACGGACGCCGGCTACCGGCTCTACGACGCGGCCGCGATGGCCCGCCTGGAACTGGTCCGCACGCTGCGGGAGCTGGGCCTCGGCCTCGCCGACGTCTCCGCCGCTTTGAGCCAGTCGGCGACCGTCGGCGAGCTGGCGGTCCGGCACGTCGAGGCGCTCGACGAGCAGATCCGGCGGCTGCGGCTGCGCCGGGCGGTGCTGCGCGCGGTGGCCAAGCGCAATTCCGAACTGGAGGAAGTGAACCTGATGAACCGTCTCGCGTCGATGTCCGACGAGGAGCGCAAGCGGCTGGTCGACGAGTTCTGGGACGAAATGGTCGCCGGGCTCGACATCGACCAGGAGTTCTACCGGCGGATGCGTTCGTGCAAGCCGGAGCTGCCCGACGACCCGTCGCCCGAGCAGCTCGAAGCCTGGATCGAGTTCGCCGAGCTGATCCAGGACCCGGACTTCCGGGCCCTGATCCGCGGCATGAGCGAAACCCAGGCGCAGCAGATCGAGGACGGCGAGTTCCAGCAGCCTGCGGAGGCCTGGCGGGAGAACTGGACAGCGTGGATCGCCCGCGCCCAGGAGGCCGTCGACGCCGGGGAAAACCCGACGTCACCGATGGGGCAAACGCTTGCGGCGGAGGTCGCGGCGGCCTGCGCGCGGCCGGACCAGGACGCGACGTCGGACTCGTACCGCCGTGAGCTCGCCGACCGCTTCGCTTCGGGCGGCGACGCTCGTTCCGAGCGCTACTGGCAGCTGCTGGCGGCCATCAACGGCTGGCCGCCGGTCCCGACGACCCAGCCCGCCGTCGGTTTCATGATCGCGGCCCTGCGCGGCTGAGGACCTGCCTGTCGCCGAGCTGGGACAGCAATTCGGCGATCGGCGAGCGACCAGGGGTTGACTTGGTCAGCTCAGCGTGAGCTCGGTACGGCGGACGGTGGCGATCTCGTCCGCCGGCCGCGCGGCGAGCAGCGCGGCGATCGAGCCGTGGCCCGGCAGCACCGCGTCCGGCTCGATCTCCGCCCACGGCACCAGCACGCTGGCGCGCTCCGGCGTCCCCGGGTGCGGCAGCAGCAGCTCCGGGTCTTCCGACATCACGCCGGCCACGGTGACCACGTCGACGTCCAGGGTGCGCGGGCCCCAGCGCAGCTCGCGGACCCGCCCGGCAGCCCGCTCGGCGGCCTGGCCGGTGCGCAGCCACGCCCAGTGGTCCCGGGCCGGATCGTCGACGACGCACACGGCGTTGAGGAAGTCCGGCTGGTCCTCGACGCCCCAGGCCTTGGTCTCGTACACGCTCGACACGGCGACCAGCGCGGGCCGCACGGCGTCCAGGGCCAGCTTCAGGAACCCGAGCCGGTCGCCCAGGTTCGAGCCCAGCGAAAGCACCGCACGGCTCACCGGTCCCGCCGCACTGTCACCGCGACGTCGTCGAAGGTCAGCGGGATCGGCGCCGACGGCTTGTGCACCGTCACCTCGACCGCGCTCAGGCGCTCGTCGCGCATGACCTCGTCGGCGACCTTGCCCGCGACGCTCTCGATGAGGTCGTACGGCTCGCCCGCGACGATCCCCGCCGCCAGCTCGGCCAGCTCGCCGTAGTGCAGGGTCTTGGTCAGGTCGTCCGACGCGGCGGCCGGCCCGAGGTCGAGCCACACCGTGACGTCGACGACGAACTCCTGGCCGTCCCGTTTCTCGTGCTCGAAGACACCGTGGCGGCCGAACACGCGCAGGCCGGTCAGCGTGATCCGGTCAGCCATCCGCCCTCCAAGCGGCGGCCACCGCGACCGCGTCCAGCGACGCCCCGACCTCGTGCACGCGCACACCCCAGGCACCGGCGGCGGCGGCCAGCGCGGAGATCGCGGCCGTGGCGTCCTCCCGGCCGTCCGGCGGCCGCGGCGTACCGTCCTTTTCGGACAGAAGGCGACCGAGGAACCTCTTGCGCGAAGCTCCGACGAGCACCGGGAAACCCAGCGAGAGCAACGAATCGAGCCCGCGCAGCAAAGCCCAGTCGTGCTCGGCGTTCTTCGCGAAGCCGAGCCCGGGGTCCAGCACGATCGCGCTCTCGGCCACGCCCGCCGCGATCGCTTCGTCCACCCTGGACAGCAGCTCGGCTCGGACGTCGGCCACCACGTCTCCGTACGTCGCGAGCGCCTGCATGTCCTTGCTGTGCCCGCGCCAGTGCATCAGCACCCACGGCACCCCGGCCTCGGCGGCGACCCGCGCCATGTCCGGATCGGCGAGTCCACCCGAGACGTCGTTGACGACGTGCGCCCCGGCTTCGAGCGCCGCGGCGGCGACGGCCGCGCGGGTGGTGTCGACCGACAGCGCGACCCCTTCGGCGGCGAGCGTCTTGATCACCGGCAGGATGCGCCGCATTTCCGTGCCGGCGTCCACCCGGGACGCCCCCGGCCGCGTCGACTCACCACCGACGTCGATCAGATCGGCCCCGCGCGCCCACATCGCGCGGGCGTGCTCCAGCGCCTGGTCGAGCCCGAGGTACCGGCCACCGTCCGAAAAGGAATCGGGCGTCACGTTCAGCACGCCCATGACAACGCACCGGCCGGGCGCGGGAAGCCCGACGCTCACCGGCGTGCCTTGATGAGATCCAGCGCCTCCGCCCGCGACGACGGCGAGTTCTTGAGCTGCCCGCGGACGGCGGAGGTGGTGGTGCGGGCGCCCGGCTTCCGGATGCCGCGCATGGCCATGCAGAGGTGCTCGGCCTCGATCACCACGATGACACCGCGCGGCTCCAGCTTCCGCACGATGGCATCGGCGACCTGGGAGGTCAGGCGCTCCTGAACCTGGGGACGCTTGGCGTAGAGGTCGACGAGCCGGGCCAGCTTGGACAGCCCGGTGACCTTCCCGGCGGCGTTCGGGATGTACCCGACGTGCGCGACGCCGTGGAAGGGCACCAGGTGGTGTTCACACACGCTGTACATCGGGATGTCCGTGACCAGCACGAGTTCTTCGTGGGCCTCGTCGAAGGTGCGGTCCAGCACCGAGTCCGGCTCGGTGTACAGGCCCGCGAACATCTCCTTGTACGCGCGGGCGACCCGGGCGGGAGTGTCCTTGAGACCGTCCCGCTCCGGGTCTTCGCCGCACGCCAGGAGGAGCTCGCGGATCGCCTTCTCCGCCCGGTCCAGGTCGAAGACCGGGCGGTCGGCGCTACTGGGGCTTGTCTGGTCCATCCACGTCACGACGCTCCCCCTCGCTCTGCTGGTTGCCGGCTTGGTCGGCGAACCAGCCATGCTCACGAGGGCGTTCGTCACCACCGGGGCGCCACGACTGGCCCGGCTGACCGCCCGGCGAGGTCGCGGGGGTCCAGCCCGGAGGGGCACCGTAGTTCGGCGGGCCACTCTGGCCCGCCGGGCCACCCGGCTGGCCGCCGTAGTTCTGCGGCCAGTGCGCCGTGCCGTTGGGGCCACCGTTCGGGCCGCCGTAGGGACGGCCGCCGTTCGGGTAGGCGCCCGGCGGGGCGTACGGGTTCGCGTTGGGGTCGACCGGCGACGGGTACGGCGGTCCGCCGGGCAGGTCGCCCGCGCCCTGGGCCGTGCCGACCGGGGTCGGCTCCGGCTTCAGGACCGGCTTCGGCTCCTTCTCCGGCGGCGGCCACGGCTCGCCGCGCTCCATCGCCAGCT
Organism: Amycolatopsis balhimycina FH 1894; assembly: GCF_000384295.1. Taxonomy (NCBI): domain Bacteria; kingdom Bacillati; phylum Actinomycetota; class Actinomycetes; order Pseudonocardiales; family Pseudonocardiaceae; genus Amycolatopsis; species Amycolatopsis balhimycina. The sequence goes on from NZ_KB913037.1 coordinate 4,598,946, forward strand.
CGCCCGGCGTCTTGATCGGCGGCTTGTCCGACGGCGTCCGCTCACCGAACTCGTTGAACACGGTGATGTGCGGGCGCTTCTCGACCGTCGCGAAGATCCGCTCCAGGTCCTTGCGGGTCAGCGTCTCCTTCTCCAGGAGCTCGATGACCAGCTCGTCGAGCACGTCGCGGTAGGTGTTGAGCACGTGCCACGCCTCGGTGTGCGCCGTCTCGATGAGCTTGCGCACCTCCTCGTCGATCTCGTGCGCGACCTCCAGCGAGTAGTCCGCCTGCCGCCCGGCCGACCGGCCGAGGAACGGGTCGCCCTGCTCCTGGCCGTACTTGACCGCGCCGAGGCGGGCGCTCATGCCGTACTCGGTGACCATCGCGCGGGCGATCTTCGTCGCCTGCTCGATGTCCGACGACGCGCCGGTGGTGGGCTCGTGGAAGACGAGCTCCTCCGCCGTGCGGCCACCCATCGCGAAGACCAGCCGCCCGATCATCTCGGAGCGGGTCATCAGGTCCTTGTCGTCCTCGGGGACGAGCAGCGCGTGCCCGCCCGTCCGGCCGCGCGGCAGGATCGTCAGCTTGTAGACCGGCTCGATGTCCGGCATCGCCCACGCGGCGAGCGCGTGCCCACCCTCGTGGTACGCCGTGATCTTCTTCTCCTTCTCGGAGATGATCCGGCTCTTGCGGGCGGGGCCACCGACAACGCGGTCGACGGACTCTTCGAGCTCGACATCGCTGATCACGTGCCCGTTCTTGCGGGCGGTGAGCAGCGCGGCCTCGTTCAGCACGTTGGCCAGGTCGGCGCCGGACATGCCGACGGTCCGCTTGGCCAGGCTGCCCAGGTCGGTGCCCTGCGCGATCGGCTTGCCCTTGGCGTGCACCTCGAGGATCGCGCGACGGCCGCGCATGTCGGGCGCCGACACCGGGATCTGCCGGTCGAACCGGCCGGGGCGCAGCAGCGCCGGGTCGAGGATGTCGGGCCGGTTCGTGGCCGCGATCAGGATGATGCCGCCGCGGGCGTCGAAGCCGTCCATCTCGACGAGCAGCTGGTTCAGCGTCTGCTCGCGCTCGTCGTGCCCGCCGCCGAGGCCGGCGCCGCGCTGGCGGCCGACCGCGTCGATCTCGTCGACGAAGATGATGCACGGCGCGTTCTGCTTGGCCTGTTCGAACAGGTCACGCACTCGCGAGGCACCGACACCGACGAACATCTCGACGAAGTCCGAACCGGAGATCGTGTAGAACGGCACGCCCGCCTCGCCGGCGACGGCTCGCGCGAGCAGCGTCTTGCCGGTACCCGGCGGCCCGTAGAGCAGCACGCCCTTCGGGATCTTCGCGCCGAGCGCCTGATATCGCGCCGGGTTCTGCAGGAAGTCCTTGATCTCGTACAGCTCTTCGACGGCCTCGTCGGCACCCGCGACGTCCCCGAAGGTCGTCTTGGGCATGTCCTTGTTCAGCTGCTTGGCCTTGGACTTGCCGAAGTTGAGGACGCGGTTGCCGCCGCCCTGGGCGTTGTTCATCATCCACATCAGCAGGCCCAGGACGAGGGCGAGCGGGATGGCGAAGATGAGGATCTGCGTCAGCACGCCCTGCTGGGTCACCTTGGTGGTGAACTTGATCGGCTGGCCGCCGGTCTCCGCCTTGATCAACGAGTCGTAGATCGGGCGGGTGGCGTCCGACGGGTACTGCGAAATGATCTGGGTGACCTGCTGGCCGTCGACGTCGACAGGCTTGATCAGCAGCAGCTTGAGCTGCTGCTCCTTGTCTTCGAGGCTGGCTTCCTTGACGTTGTTCGAGGTGATCTGGGAGTTCGCCACCGAGATGGGTGCTTGGGTGTACCCACGATCACTGTCGAAGATCGTGTTGTACGCGAACAACGCCAGCAACCCCGCGACGATCCACAGCAGTGGGTTCCTGAGCACGCTCTTCCGGTTCATACGACTCGGCCCTGGTGGCCTCGACCCTCCCTGGTTGGGCGGCTCCTGTGATACCCGCCATCACGATCTTGACAACCGATGGTGCCTGGACACCTGCCCATCAGGGTACCGTCCGCTGCCGCGTTCATCCCCTGTGAGCCTCTCGCTGGTCAACGGGCGATACCGCCCCGGGGTTCCCGGCGGGTGTCCGCGTCGTTAACGCTATCGCGTGCCGTCCGACACACTGCTCACCATCTCGCCCAGCCGGGTCCGCAGCGTCTTCGGGTCGGCGGGGGCGACCGTGACCCACTCGCGGCCGTCCGTACCTGCGCGGGAGACGCTCAGGTAGCGCCCGGTGGCGGTGTCGAACCAGGCCAGCACACGGGATCGTTGCTTGGCCCCGACCGGTGAACGGCTGTTCGCTGCCAGCTGACCGCCCCGCTGCCGCGGCTGCCCGGCGAGCCGGCCGTAGGCCTCGCGCGGATCGGCCGTGACGCGTTCGCTCAACGGCGTCCGGCGCGCCTTGCCACGGCGTTTGTCTTCTTCCTCACCCTGGTTCGACGGCAGCGACACGGGCACCCGGATCGGGGCGGTGCGCAGCGCGTCGTCCAGCGGAAGTGTGACCGATGCCTCGCTGCCGCGCGGCCCGGCGGGCAGCACTCCGATGACCGCGGACACCAGGGCGTCCGGCGGGACGTCCCGCAGCCAGATGCCGTCGGCGTCCTGGATCGCGAGGACGCCCTTGGTGTCGTCGGCCGCCGCGAGCACGCCCACGGTGGGGGCCTCGAACTGCGGGATGTGCAGGGCGTCGATGGTCAGCGGGGCGAAGGCCAGCAGGTGCAGGGCGTCCTCGATCGGCGGCGCGAGCCTGCCGCGCGGCTCCCGGATGCCACGGGCCTTCAGCTCGACGTCGGCGCGGTGGCGCAGCGAGACGCGCTCGTCCTCGGTCGCGCCGTGCGACCGGACGACCAGCGGATACGGCAGCTCCCCGACCTGCGCCGACTCCCAGAGGAAGTCGAACGCCAGCGGCGAGAAGAACTCTTGCATCATTACTCTCCCGGATCGGACTCTTGCTCAGCGTAGCCCGCACCACCGACAAAACGGGATCGTTCCGGTGGCGAGCAGGGCACGTCCGAAGAACCCCGCGTCCATGAGGGGCACCCTCATGGACATAAGAGCCATGAGGGCGCCCCTCATGGCAAACCCGAGGCCAGTCACACGGTGCTGGTCGTCGCGGCTCCCGCGAGCATCTCGCCGAGGCGGTGACGCAGGGTGGCAGCGTCGGCGGGGGCGATGGTGATCCAGTCCCGGCCGTCGCGGCCGCGGCTGGCCTGGGTGAAGTAGCGGCCGGTCTCGGTGTCGAACCAGCTCAGCACCGGCGTGCGCGTCCGGCCGCCCATCCGGGTGCGGGCGTTGGCGCCGATCTGGCCACCCCGCAGCCGCGGCTGGGCGTTCAGCTTCGCCAGCGCCTTGCGGTCCTCGTCGGCCGAAGCACGCTCGTCGCCGTTGCCGCGGCGCTGCAGGAAGTCGACGCCGTGCGGGCCGACCAGCTGCTCCAACGGCACTGTGACCGACTTCTCACTGCCGCGCGGAGCACCCGGAAGCAGCGAGACGATCGCGCTCGCGAGCCCGTCGACCGGGCACGGCTGCAGGTGCAGGCCGCGGGTGTCCTGCACGGCCAGCAGCCCCTGGCCGCCCAGCACGGCGGCGACGGCGAGGAGCGGTTCGGCGTCCGGGGCGATCAGCTGGACGGCGTCCAAGCTCAGCTCGGGAGCCGCCAGCACCCCGAAGTAGTCCTCGATGTGCGGTTCGGGCCGGCCGCGGCCGTCGGCGAGCCCACGCGCGGCAAGGCCTTCCAGGACTCGACGGCGCAGCATCGACCGCTCGTCGACGGTCTCGCCGTGTGAGCGGACGCGCAGCGGGTACGGCAGCTCGCCCAGCCCGGCGGACTCCCACAGGAAGTCCACCTCGACCGGGGTGAGCAGCTCAGCGGTCGGCATCGAGCCACCCCCAAGTGAAGGACGAGCCGGGCGCGCGGTGCGCGCCCGGCTGCGGATCAGCGGTCTTCGTCGTCCTCGGACCACGCGCCGATGACCGGCGGCGGGGTCGCCTGGTTCGCGCCGAAGGCCTCGTCCGGGTCCGCCTCGATGAGGAAGGACGCGTGCGTGTGCTCCTCGTCCTGCTCCGCGTGGGCACCGTGCGGGGCCATGCCGCCCATGCCCGGGTTCATCGGCGGCGGGGTCTGCCCGCCGATGGTGCCCGCCGGCGAGACGACGCCCTGCTGCGGCGCCTGAGCCGACGCGGCGCTCTGCCCCTGGCCATCGGCCGACGCGAGGGTCGTGTCGTTCTTCGCCTTCGCGCCGGACTTGCTGCCGGAGCCCAGCGCCCGCGACGCCAGCGCGCCGAGACCACCGGCGAGGCCGCCGATGCCGAGGCCCATGCCGACCTTGCCGAGCGGGTTGCTGCCACCGTGCTGCGCACCGCCCGGAGCGACCTGGCCCGCGCCGGTTCCGACGCCGGTGCCAGTGCCAGTGCCGGTGCCCGCGGCCGTGCCGCCCAGCGCGTCGCCACCGAGCGCGGCAGCGGCCTCGTGACCGAAGCCCCCGGCACCGTGGGTCGCGTTCGGGCCGACCGCGGTGTGCTGCGCGCCGAACGCGCCGCCCTGGCCGCCGAAGCCCGTGCCGCCGGAAGCGAAGACCGCGCCACCCGCGCCGCCGGGCAGGCTCTGCACCTGGCCCGCGCTGCCGACGGAGTCGATCCCGGTGAACGAAACGGAGTTGTGCGAAGCGGTCGGCTTCATGCCGAGCGACTCCGGGCCGAAGCTCGGGGTCGAGCTGTCGACCTCGCTCATCGCCTTGGTGTAGGCGTTGAAGAAGGCGACCTGCTGTGCCTTGACGTCGTTGGCCGCGTCCGCCTGCACCTTCTGGTCGGCGATCAGCGCCGCCGGGCCGCCGGCCAGCGCCGCGGCCATGGCCTGCTTCGGGTCGTAGTCCTTCGGGGCCGGCATCTTCTTGACCTCGGCGGCCGCCGCGGCCTGCCGGGCGAGCCGGTCGGACATCGTCTGCGCGGCCTCGGACGCCTGCGAACCGGAGTTGGCGATGGCCACCAGCGAGCCCTGCGCGCCCGCGGCACCCTTGCCGACCCACGCGTTGCCCAGCTCGGCGATCGCGTTGTACAGGTGGTCGGACGCCTGCTTCAGCTCGTTGCCGTGGTGCGCCCAGGCGTGCCCGGTCGTCTCGGCCGTGCCGGGGTCGTTGTTGTTGACCGCGCCGTTGTACAGCTCCTGGCTCGCCTGCGCGTTCCAGTTCGGCGGGTTGGCGATCGCGCGGTCGCTGCCCATGTCGAAGCCGTCGGAACGGCCGCGGGCGTCGGCGACGATGTTCTGCGACGCCGAGTTGTCGCCGAGCTGGACGACCGAGCCCGGGTTGCCGCCCGACGGCTGATCGGTGTGGTTCGGAGCCATGACGAGTTCCCCTCTGGACTCAGGCGTTGCGGAACGGGTCGGCGGCGGCCTGGTCGATCTCGTGATACCGGGACATCGCCGTGACGATGCCCTCCTCGGCGGCGGAGTACTGGTCGAGCAGGTTCTGCAGCGCGGCGGCGTAGGAGTCGCCGCCGCCGTCCGCGCGCTGGACGAACTTCGCGGCCATCGCCTGGCCGACCGGGTTGTCGCCGAGCTTCGGCGGCTGGGCGAGCGTGCCCGCGCCGGCGAGCAAGGCTTCGACCGCGTCCTTGCCGGTGCGGATCTTGTTCAGCACGGTCTGCGCGGCGTCGGGGTCGATCCCGACCTGACCCGCCGCGGCCGCGGCCTTGAAGGCGTTCGCGTCGGCAGCGCTGCTGTTCCCCATCTGCACTCTCTCCCGTTCCCCCGACCCGGTTCACCGCGGGCACGATTGGTCTTCGCATAGGTTAACGCACGTGATCAGAGCCTATGACGCAAACAGCGAGCCCGGGGTTCCGCAAATCCGGTGGTTGCGGTGAACGGTCGGTGACAACCGGGGCTCCGCCCCAGGCCGGGGGCTCCGCCACCCGGAGCCCCCGAAAAGCTCGCGGTGAACTACGCCGTGTACACCTTCGGGTCCAGCGTCCCGATGTACGGCAGGTCCCGGTAGCGCTCGGCGTAGTCGAGGCCGTAACCGACGACGAACTCGTTGGGGATGTCGAAGCCGATGTACTTCACCGGCACGTCCACCTTCACCGCTTCCGGCTTGCGCAGCAGCGAAACGACCTCGAGCGACGCGGGGTTGCGGCTCGCGAGGTTCTTCAGCAGCCACGACAGCGTCAGGCCGGAGTCGACGATGTCCTCGACGATCAGGACGTCCCGGCCCGCGATGTCGCGGTCGAGGTCCTTGAGGATCCGGACGACGCCGGACGACGACGTCGCCGACCCGTAGGAGGACACGGCCATGAATTCCAGCTGCGTCGGCAGCGGCAGCGAACGGGCGAAGTCGGTCATGAACATGACCGCACCCTTCAGGACGCCCACCAGCAGGAGTTCGCCCTGCCCGTCGGCCGGATAGTCGGCGGCGATCTGCTCCGACAGCTCCGCGATCTTGTCCTTGATCTGCTGCTCGGTGACGAGCACGGAGGCGATTTCGCCCTCGTACACGGGTCATTCCCCTCGGGTGGTGGGTTGGGAGATGACGCAGAGCCTGCCATGCGCCCGGCGCGCTTCCAAGTTGCCCGGCAACCAGACGCCGCCCTGACCGCGCCACCGGGAGACGAGCGCGTCGACCGCGCGGAGGTGGGCGTCCGTGAGTTCGCGCACGTCCGACGCCAGCAGCCACCTGCGGAGAACCCGCCGCCGGACCGCCGCGGGCTCCGCCGTCAGGACGCCCACATCCAGCCCATCGGGGCCGCCCGCGCGGGTGAAGATCTCCTCCGCCAGTGTGTCCAACGCCTCGTTGTCCTCCCGCAGCTGCGCGGCCGTACGGGCGAGAGCGGCGGCCACCCCGCCGTTGAGGACGTCTTCCAGGAGCGGCAGGACTTCGGCGCGCAGCCGGACGCGGGTGAAGCGCGGCTCGGCGTTGTGCGGGTCGTCCCACGGCTCGACACCGAGCTCGGCGCAGGCCGCCCGGGTGGCGGCGCGCGGGACGGCGAGCAGCGGACGGCCCCACGGCGGGTCGTGCGGCCGCATGCCGGCGACGCTGCGCGGGCCGGAGCCGCGGCCGAGCCCGAGCAGGACGGTTTCGGCCTGGTCGTCGAGGGTGTGCCCGAGCAGGACGAGGTCGTGGCCGGCCAGTGCCCGGTACCGGGCCTTGCGCGCGGCGGCTTCCGGCCCGCCGGGGCCGGTCACGTCGGCCCGGCGCACCTCGGTTTCGTCGGCGCCCAAGGCCTTCGCCGCGGCGGCGGCGTCACGCGCGATCTTCGCCGAGCCGTCCTGCAGCCCGTGGTCGACGACCAGCGCGCGGACGACGTGCCCGCGGTGGTGGCCGACGTACGCGGTGGCCTCGGCCAGTGCGAGGGAGTCGGCGCCGCCGGAGACCGCGACGCACAGCTCCGGCGGCGCGTCGACGGACTCCAAGAAGGCGCGGACGGCCCGGCGGACGGCCGCGACCGCCGGCCCGGTCATCCGTGCAGGCGCCGGACCCACGCCGCCGGATCGGAGATCTCGGCGCGCGACGGCAGGGTGTTCGGCGACCGCCAGACGGCGTTGAAGCCGTCCATGCCAACGGCGTCCACGACGTGCTTCGTGAACTTTGCGCCTTCTTCGTACTGACGGATCTTCGCGTCGACGCCGAGCAGCGCGCGCAGCAGCCGGTCGAAGACGCCGCCGCCCTTGCGCCGGGTCGTGAACCGCTCGCGGATCGTGTCGACGCTCGGCACGACCTGCGGGCCGACGGCGTCCATCACGTAGTCGGCGTGCCCTTCCAGCAGCGTCGAAAGCGCCAGCAGCCGGTCGAACACCGCGCGCTCCTTCGGCGACTGGAGCAGCTCGGCGAGGTTCAGCTTCGGCCCCTGCTTGATCGCTTCTGGCAGCCGGCCGACCAGGTCGGAAAGGCTGTCGGTGCCGCCACCCGCGAGACCCGAGACGAGCCGCTCGACCTCGTCGGCGAAGTAGTCGCGCAGCCACCTGACCGCGGTGAACTGCAGCCGGTGGGTGCACTCGTGCAGGCAGACCCAGAGCCGGAAGTCGTGGCCGGGCACGTTCATCGCCTGTTCCGCGGCGACGACGTTGGGCGCGACCAGCAGCAGGCGGCCTTCCTTGTCGGGCCCGCCGAAGGGGTCGTACTGGCCCAGTACGCGGCTGGCGAGGAAGGCCAGCACCAGCCCGGTCTGCACCCCGGCACCGCCGGCCAGGATCGGACCCAGCGGCCCGCCCTGCTGCGGCAGCGCCCGCCCGGTCAGCGCGTCCAGCCCGGCCGCTGCGGAACGCACCCAGCCGGGCCGGTCGACGACCTCGCCGGGCAGCAGCGGCAGGTCGAGTCCCAGGTTCGTCAGCTGCCGCACGTGCCCCTCGGCCTCGACGGTCAGCTCGCGCAGGTCGGTGACGGCCGCTTCGGCCTCTTCGCGCGGGACCTGCGGGCCACCGCGCACCAGCAACGCGCCGGTCTGCGCGGCGATCGCCCAGTCGACCATGGGCCGGGTCTGCGTTTCCTGACTCACCCTTCCGACGCTACCCGGCCCCGACGGGTTTCCGGCCACGATCTTCGTACGGTTCGGCGTCCTCCGCTACGCACAACCGCACTTGCGCAGGCTGGTCGCGAGGGCGTCGATGGCGTCGCGAGCCGGGTCCTGGTCGGCGCCGCCGGACATGAACGCGAACACCAGCACCCGGCCGTCCTGGTCGAGGACCAGCCCGGCGAGGGTGGTCACCGCGGTGAGCGTGCCCGTCTTGGCGCGTACCCAGCCGCGGCCGGCCTGCGACGCCGGCGTGTCGAACCGCTTGTCGGCGAGCGTGCCCGAGCCGCCGGCCACCGGGAGGCCCGCCAGCAGCGGGCGCAGCTTCGCCGTGCCCGGGTTCTTGCCCTCCGGCGCCGCCGCGGCCGCCAGGACCTGGACCAGCGCGCGTGCCGGGATCTTGTTCTCCGTCGAGATGCCGCTGCCGTCGGAGAGCTTGACGCCGGAGACGTCGAAGCTGTGGTCCTTCAGCACCTTGAGGGTCGCCGCGGCGCCGCCGGCGAAGCTCGCCTCCTGCCCGTTGGCCAGCGCGACCTGCCGCGTCAGCGCCTCGGCGAGGACGTCGTCGGACAGCACCATCATGTCGGCGACGAGCTCGGTGAGCGGGGCCGACTTGACCTCGGCCAGCACCTTGGCGTCCTTCGGGGCGGTCGCCTGACCGCCGGCCGAGGCGCTGAGCTTCGACGCGATCGTCCCCGCGAGCGCGCTGCCCGCGTTGGCGATGCGCTGGGACCCGTTGTTCCGCGCGTCCGTGCGGCCGGCGTCGGCCATCACCGACGAGATCTGCGTGGCGAACGTGGACGGCGCGTCGCCCGGCTCCCAGCCCGGCGCGGTCGTCGCGCCCTTGAACAGGCTCAGGTCGACCTGCACCTTCTTGACGCCCGGGTGGGCCTTCTTCACCTGCGCGACGAGGTCGTCGACGTGCGCGGCGCCCGGGTACAGCGGCGAATCGGTGCCGATCGGCAGCGCGGTGAGGGTGGGGTCGCCGCCGCCGACGAGGATCACCGTGCCCGGGTCGGCGCCCTGCACGATCTTCGTCGAAAACCGCGTGTTCGGGTCCATCGAGAGCAGCGCGGCCGCACCCGTGAGCACCTTCGTCGTCGATGCGGGCGTCACCGGCGACGCCGCGTTGTGGTCCCAGAGCACGGTCCCGGTCGCCGGGTCGATCACGCTGCCGGTGAGCTGCCCGAGCGCGCTGTTCCCGGCCGCCGACGCCAGCGCGGACTTGACGCCGTTCGCGGTCGGTGCCGGCCCGGCGGTCGCCGGTCCCCGCAGCTGCCGCGTGGCCGCGACCGGCTCGGGCAGGTCGCCCTTGGGCGCGTTCGGCGCCCACGGCAGGCCCAGCCGGTTCGCCACCTTCGGCGTCGCCGCGGCGACGCCCGCTCCGGCCAGTACCAGCAGGACGATCACGACGAGCGCGATCACCTTGCCCTTGCGCCGCTTCTTGGGCGGCCCGGCGGACGGCGTCTCGGCCGCGGGCGGGGCCGGTGGCTCGGCGGGTGGCTCGGTCCGCGGCTGCTCGCCGCGGGGCTGCTCGGCCCGGGGCTGGGGCTGCTGCTGGAAGGCGCCGGGGAACTGCGTGGGCCGCTCGATCCCGATGGTCGCCTCGGCGTCGAACCGCTGCCCGTCCGGCTCGATCCGCTGCGGCCGGGCCAGCGACCCGGCGGACGCCGAGGGCACCACCCCGCGCGGCGGCTCCGGCGGCAGCGCGGAACGGCGGTCGCCCGGTTCGGCGGTGCGGTCGTCCGGCAGCTCGAGGCGCTGGGCCCAGGGCGCGTCGGGACGTTGCTGCCGGAGCTCTTCCGTCCGCTGCGGTGTGTCGGCGCTCTGAGCCTCTTCGCGAGGCGGGGTTTCTCCGCGGCTCAACTGCTCTTCGCGGCGCTGTTGCTCGTCACGCCACAACTTCAGCTCTTCGCGCCACTGCTGCTGCGGCTCCTCGCGGCGGTCCTGCTGCTCGCCGGGCCAGACGTCGCGCTCGACCGGCACCAGCGGCGCCTGCTTCACCTCGATGTACTGGGTGCTCTCCGTGGCCGACGCCGGTGCGGCCGGCTTCTGCTCGGGCTGCTCGACCTGGATGTACTGGGTGCCTTCTTCGGCGGGCTCCGCCGCCGGAGTCTCCTTCGCCGCGGGAGGTTCCTCCGCTGCTGGGGGCTCCTTCGCCGCCGCAGGTTCTTCCGCCGCGGGAGTCTCCTTCACCGCCGGAGGTTCCTCCGCGGCCGAAGGTTCCTCCGCCGCCGGAGGTTCCTCCGCCGCCGGGGGCTGCTTCGGCGCGCGGCTACCGAGCCGGTCGGCCAGGTCCTGCTTGGCCGGGGTCGGCGGAGGTGCGGGCTCCTCGGCGGGCACGTTGAGCCCCGGGACCGGCTCGGGCGGGACGTTCGGCGCGAACCACGAACCCTTCGGGGCCTCACTGCCTGTGACCTTGGGCACGCCCGGGGTCTTCCCGGTGCTCTCCGGCGAGTCGGGCAGGGACATCGGAGTGGTCTTCCGCGCGCCCGACGACGAGCGGTCTTCGTCCGACGAAGGCCACATCGGCTGGTCGTTTTCCGGCACCCACCACTCCTTCTCACCTGCCCCGGGAGGGGCCAAGCTCACATGCCGCGTGGCCGACATCGATGCGGCCCCCCGGCAGGGCGTAGTCCACACTAGGAGACGTCAAGACAGTCGCTAAGGTTGCCGCCCGCGACGTGCGGGCACGCCCGGATCTATAAAGAAGCAGCGAGGACGCCGTGGACTTCGACGTCACGATCGAAATCCCCAAAGGGGAACGCAACAAGTACGAGGTCGACCACAAGACCGGCCGCATCAAGCTGGACCGGACCCTGTTCACGGCCACCCAGTACCCGGCCGACTACGGCTTCATCGACGACACCCTCGGCCAGGACGGCGACCCGCTGGACGTGATGGTGCTCGTGCAGGAGCCCACCTTCCCGGGCTGCCTGATCCGCTGCCGCGCGATCGGCATGTTCCGGATGACCGACGAGAAGGGCCCGGACGACAAGGTCATCGCCGTTCCGGCGAACGACCCGCGCCTCGAGCACCTGCGCGACATCCACCACATGAACGAGTTCCACCGGCTGGAGATCCAGCACTTCTTCGAGGTCTACAAGGACCTCGAGCCCGGCAAGAGCGTCGAAGGCTCCTCCTGGGTCGGCCGCACCGAGGCCGAGGCGGAGATCGCCCGGTCGTACGAGCGCGAGACCGACCGCCTGGCCAAGGAAGCGGCCAACGGCGGCCACTGAACCACCAAAGCCGTGAATGGCACATTGAGGGACTTGAAGTCCGTCAATGTGCCATTCACGGCTTTTCAGCAGGTCAGTGGGCCAGGGCGAGGGCCGGAGCGGCGTCCGCTTCGGCGTCGGCGCGCTGCTCCATCGCCGACTTGTCCGACAGCGGCTTCTCCTTGAGGAACCACACCAGCGCGAAGCCGACGGTCAGCACGATCCCGCCGACCAGGAACACCGTGCTCATCGACTCGGCGAAGCCCTGCAGGATCGGCCGGGCCAGCGTCGGGTCGAGCGTCGACAGGAACGACGTGTCGTTGACGTCGAGGCCGCTCTGCATCTGCTTCGCGAACTCCGGGTGCTGCGCCAGCGCCGCCGTAGGCCGGCGTGGTCATCGCCGAGCGGATGGCGTTCGCGATCCGGTCGCCGACCGTGCCGAACAGGATCGACAGGAACACCGCGGTGCCCGCCGTGCCGCCGATCTGCCGGAAGAACGTCGCCGCCGAGGTGGCGACGCCGATGTCCTGCGGGCGGACGTCGTTGGTCGCGGCCAGCACCAGCGTCTGCATCGAGGCGCCGAGGCCGAGGCCGAGGCCGATCACGAAGGCGATCACCATGACCAAGGCCAGCGAGGTGTCGACGGTGATCGTCGACAGCCCGAACAGCGCCGCCGCCATCAGGCCGATCCCGGCCACCGCGAACATCTTGTAGCGCCCGGTCTTGGAGATCACCACGCCGCTCCCCAGGCTCGCAATCATGATGCCGAGCGTCAGCGGGAGCATCTGCAGGCCCGCCTGGGTCGGCGTCGCGCCCTTGACGATCTGCAGGTACAGCGGCAGCGACATCATCGCGCCGAACATCCCGGCGCCCTGCACGACCGTGACGATCGTCGACATCCGGAACACCGGCCGCTTGAACAGGCGCAGCGGCAGCAGGGCGGCGTCGCCCATCCGGCGTTCGATCCACACGAAGGCGGTCACGCCCAGCGCGCCGACGACGTACATCGCGATCGAAGCGGCGGAACCCCAGCCCCACTCGCGGCCCTGCTCGGCGACGATCAGCAGCGGCACCAGACCGGTGGCCAGCGCCACGGCACCCCAGTAGTCGACCTTCTGGTCCACGCGGGTGTGCGGCAGGTTCAGCACCTTGGTGACGACGACCAGCGCGGCCAGCGCGATCGGGACGTTGACCAGGAAGACCCAGCGCCAGCCGGTGATGCCGGCGAAGGTGTCGATGCCCGCGAAGAACCCGCCGACGACCGGGCCGGCCACGCTCGAGATGCCGAACACCGCCATGAAGTAGCCCTGGTACTTGCTGCGCTCACGCGGCGCGGTGATGTCGGTGATGATCGCCAGCGCGAGGGACATCAGGCCACCGGCACCGAGGCCCTGGAAGGCGCGGAACGCGGCGAGCTCGTACATCGACGTCGCCATGCCGCTGGCCAGTGAGCCGACCAGGAACAGCGAGATCGCCGTCAGGTACATGGGTTTGCGGCCGTAGAGGTCGGACAGCTTGCCGTACAGCGGCGTCGAGAGCGTCGCGGTGATCAGGTACGCCGTGGTGGCCCAGGCCTGCAGGGACAGGCCATGGAGCTCGTCGGCGATGGTGCGCATCGACGACGACACGATGGTCTGGTCGAGCGCGGCGAGGAACATGCCGAGCATCAGCCCGGACAGCACGGTCAGGATCTGGCGGTGAGTCAGTTTGCCGTTCGTAGCGGCTGCTCCTTCCGCCGTGGTGGTGTCGCTCATGGTGGTCTCCCTCGAAGTCTTCGCAGTTGCTTGTACAGCTCAACTACTTGCTTCGACCAACTATTCCCCAGAAGCTTGTATCGAGCAACCAATTATTCTGTGACCCCCGTCTCCCGGCCCCGAAAGCCGTGAAGGCCACCTTCAGGAACTACAAGTTCCTCAAGGTGGCCTTCACGAACTCGGGGTCAGGCGGAGTAGCCCGGGATGGGGAACGGCGTCAGGAACTCGCGGATCTCCGCGGCGATCGTGTCCAGCACGGCCTCGTCGTCGGCGGCCGCCGCGGTGATCGTGCGGTCGATCCACTCCGCCACCTGGACCTGGTGCTCCGGCCGGAGGCCGCGGGTGGTGATCGCGGACGTGCCGAGCCGGATGCCGGACGGGTCGAACGGCTTACGCGGGTCGAACGGCACCGTGTTGTAGTTCAGCTCGATGCCCGCACGGTCGAGGGCCTGCGCGGCCGGCTTGCCCGCGACTCCCTTGTTCGTCAGGTCGATCAGCAGCAGGTGGTTGTCGGTGCCGCCGGACACGAGGTCGTAGCCGCAGGCGAGCAGCGCGTCGGCCAGCGAGCGGGCGTTCGCGACGATCGTGTGCGCGTAGTCGCCGAACTCCGGGCGCTGCGCCTCACCGAGGGCGACGGCGATCGCCGCGGTCGTGTGGTTGTGCGGGCCGCCCTGCAGGCCGGGGAACACCGCCTTGTCGACGGCCTTCGCGTGCTCGGCGTCGGAAAGGATCATCGCGCCACGCGGGCCGCGCAACGTCTTGTGCGTGGTCGTCGTGATCACCTGCGCGTGCCCGACCGGCGACGGGTGCGCGCCGCCCGCGACCAGCCCGGCGATGTGCGCGATGTCGGCGACGAGCACCGCGTCCACCTCGGCGGCGATCTCGGCGAACGCGGGGAAGTCGATCGTGCGCGGGATCGCCGTGCCACCGGCGAAGATCAGCTTCGGCCGGTGCCGGCGCGCAAGATCGCGCACCTGGTCGAGGTCGACGCGGCCGGTCTCCTTGGCGACGCCGTACCGCACCGGCGTGAACCACTTGCCGGTGGCGGACACGCTCCAGCCGTGCGTGAGGTGACCGCCGTCCGGCAGCGCCATGCCGAGCACGGTGTCGCCGGGCTGCGCGAAGGCGAGGTACACGGCCAGGTTGGCCGGCGACCCCGAATACGGCTGGACGTTCGCGTGGTCGGCGCCGAACACGGCCTTCGCCCGGTCGATGGCGAGCCGCTCGACCTGGTCGATGAACTGCTGGCCCTCGTAGTAGCGCTTGCCCGCGTACCCCTCGGAGTACTTGTTGGTGAGCACGGTGCCGGTCGCTTCGAGCACGGCCTGCGAGACGTAGTTTTCCGACGCGATCAGGCGGATCTTGTCGTGCTGACGCTGGGCTTCGTCCTCGACGAGCCCGGCGATGGCGGGATCGGCGGCGGCGAGTGCGTTCAGTTTCGGCTGGTGTGTCATGGCGTACTCCGGCTCTGGAGTGGCCTTCACCCAGGCGCGCGGTGCCGGCCTCGTCGTCGCTTCCCGGTGGTGCTCCACCTCGATGGCGCCAGTCGCTGCTGCGGGGAAGAGCCTAGTCCACTCCGCTCGGACATCGGTGCACTCAACCCACGACCACCACCCCCATCGAGCGAGCCGTGCCCGCGATCGTGCGCATCGCCGCGTCGACGTCGGAGGTGTTCAGGTCCGGCAGCTTGCGCTCGGCGATCTCGCGCAGCTGAGCCTCGGTCAGCTTGCCCGCGACCTCGTGCCCCGGCCGCGAAGACCCCTTTTCCCCCAACGCTTTCTTGATGAGGAACGACGTCGGCGGCGTCTTGAGCCGGAGCGCGAACGAGCGGTCCTCGAACACCGAGACGACCACCGGGACGATGTCGCCGCGCTGGGCCGCCGTCGCCGCGTCGTAGGCCTTCTTGATTTCGACGAGGTTGACCCCGGTCTGGCCCAGCATCTTGCCGAGGTCGACGACCGGGGCGTTGCCCGCGGTGAGTTCCAGGGTGACCTGGTGGGTGAGTTTCTTCGGAGCCATGCCCCGAAGCTAGAGTCTCCAGCTACTGGAGGGTCAAACCGGTTTTGTGCCCGCCCGGTGCCGGCGCGCCAGCTCCTGGTAGATCGCCGCGTTGTGCTCGACCCACATCCGCGCCGAGTCGGTCAGCGGCACGAACTTCTTCGCCGGGCTGCCCATCGCGATCACCTCCGGCGGCACCTCCGTCGCCGGCGTGACCGTCGCCCCCGCCGCGACCAGCGTCCGCGCGCCGATCTTCGCCTTGTCGAGCACCGTCGAGCCGTTGCCGATCAGCGCCTGCTCCCCGATCGTGCAGTCGTGCACCAGGCACTGGTGACCCACCGTGACGTTCTTGCCGACCTCGCAGACGCCGTCGTTGACGTGGATCACCGAGTTGTCCTGGATGTTCGCGCCCTCGCGGATGACGATCCGGCCGAAGTCGGCCCGGATCACCGCGCCGAACCAGACCGAGGCGTCCTTCTCGACGACGACGTCGCCGATGAGGGTGGCGGTGGGGGCGATCCAGGCGTCCGGGTGGACCTGCGGGCTGAGCCCTTCGAACGAGAACAGAGGCATGCCCGCACCCTAAACCGCGCCGGCCGCCTTCCCCGGTCCAACGGGGAAGGCGGCCGTTCGCGAGCCGCGCCGGTTGCTGGGGGTCAACCGGTGATCGCGGCGTTGATCAGGATGTCGACGGCCTGGTCGTTGCGGGTCGTCTGCGGCCCGATCTGGGTGTCCCGCGGGTAGAAGCCCGGGCTGCTGCCCTTCGGGTACATCTCGAAGGTGAAGCTCCAGATCTTGTGCTGCGCCCACATCCAGTCGTTGACGCTGCCGTCGGTGATGTAGAGATCGCTGGACTGCTCGGGCGTGTAGCCGTTGGTCGCGGCCATCTGCTTGCCGAGCGTCTGGAACTTCTGCGCCTCGGCGGCGGTCAAGCCGGGCGCGGTGTCGGCGTAGGTGTAGCCGAACGGCCAGAGCACCAGCTCGGAGTAGGTGTGGAAGTCGATGTGCGTCTTGATCTGCTGGACGCCGCCGGCCACCCGCGAGTTCACCCAGTTCGAGACGGCGCGGGTCTCGGGCGCGGAGAACGCCGCCGTGCCGCGGTAGGTCTCGCTGGACGTCGAGCCCGAGGAACCGCCGCAGCAGCCCCACTTGTAGCCCCAGTTCCGGTTGGGGTCGGTGCCGGGGCCCTGGCGGTTCTTGCGCCAGCTGTGGAAGGTACCGCCGGAGATGTCGTACTCGGAGCCGTCCGGGTTGACGCTCGGGATCACCCAGATCTCGGTGCTGTCGACGAGCCGCTTGATCGCGGGATCCGTCGCGTACCCGCTGGTCAGCCGCTGCACGATGTGCAGGCACATCTCGGTGGTGAGGTGCTCGCGCGCGTGCTGGTTGCAGGTGAAGAGGACCTCGGGCTCGTTCTCGTCGGTGCCGGCGTTGTCACTGATCTTGATCAACGACAGGGCACGGCCTTCGTACGACGTGCCGGCACTGCCGAGTTTCGTCAGCGACGGGTAGTTCGCGACGGCCTTCTGCAGTTCGGTCTGCGTCTCCGCGTAGGTGTGGTAGCCGGTGTAGCCGGCCGGGAAGTCCTCGACGGTCGCGGTGCCCTGCGGCCGGTTCACCGCACCGAGCGCCTTGACGCCGAAGCCGAGCGCGCGCAGCTGGGCCGCTTCGGCCGGGTTGGCGATCACCGTGGTCGTCGCGCCTTCGGCGTCGAGGATGTCCGCGCCGGTCCTCGCCACCTCGGTGCGCTGCTGGGCGGTGCCCGTGCCGGTCACCTCGTACACCTGCGGTCCGCCGGGCTGGGCGGCCCCGGCCTGGCCGCCGGCGGTGAGCACCAAGAGGACGGCCGCGGCCGCCGCCATGCACGTTCGTGTGCGCATCACGTCTCCTGCTCTCGGGGGTCCTTCGACCTTGGCCGGAGCCGGACGGAACACACAAGCCGTAGCAGTACGGATCTATTGGGCGTTTCTAGCCGTAGTCGGCGAAACAGAGCGCCTCGATGTCGGCACGCAGCGTGGCGAACGGCCGCGGGCGCACCCGCTGCTGGACGACGGTGCCCAGCAGGTACGACAGCAGCGCGCGGGCCCGCGCCCGCGGGTCGTCGACGTCGAGCGGGCCGAGCAGCTCGGCGAGCAGTTCGGTGAGCGACGTGAGCATGACGTCGATGGCCTGCGGGTGCTGCGCCCGTCCGGCGGCGATCCAGTACTCGAACCAGAGGAAGGCGGCGTTCGGGTTCGCGGCGAAGACGCTCAGGTACTCCTCGAGGACGGCGAAGAGCCGCTCGCGGGGTTCGTCGTGCTTCGCGGCGACCTCGCGCAGGCCCGCGGCGAAGGCGGTGATGTGGGCGGCCATCGCCCGGTCGATGAGGACGTCGATGTCGGCGAAGTAGTAGTGGACCGCGCTCTTGGTGAGCGGGCCGGCGTCGGCGATGGCGCGGACGGTGCACCCCGCGAGCCCGTCGCGGGCGAGGACGACGCGGGCGGCTTCGACGATCTGTTCCTGCTTGGCCAGCTGGTTGGGTGAGAGCCGCTCGCTGCGACCGGGGACTGCGCTCACGGTGATTCTCGTTACCTTCTCCTGGACGCCGAACCCGAAATCCTAGGGCAGACGTCCTGTGGGTGGCTTTCGGGTGAAAAACCGGATTGGCCACCCCGGTCCGCGCAGCGGACAATGCCCGGCATGGTGATCTCAGGGGACAAGGGGCTCAGCCCGGCTGCGCGCAGCCAGCTGGAGAAGGAAATCGCGAACTTGCGCGCGCAGCGGGAAGCCCTCGCGCCGCAACCCGGCGAGCAGGAACGCACCGGTGACGCGGCGGACCAGGCGGACGTGATCGACCGGGCGGAAGCAGCCGCCCGGCTGGACCGCCAGATCGCCGACCTGGCCGCGAAGATGGAACACGGCGGCTACGGCAACGCGCAGCTCCCGGACGGCACGGTCGTCTCCCTGCGCTTCGCCGACGGAGACGAAGAGACGTTCCAGGTGGTGACGGTCCCGGGCGAGGACGCCGACGCGATCACCTCGGACAGCCCGCTGGGCCTGGCCCTGGTCGGCGCCAAGGCCGGCGACCAGATCACCTACCGAACCCCCCGAGGCGACGCGAAAGCCACGGTGGTGAAGCTGACCCCGCCCCAGTAACCCCCAGCCGCGCGAAGGGCCCCCGGCTTGTCGCCGGGGGCCCTTCGCCGATCTCGGACGGGTGGTTCCGAACGCCGGTTTGCCGGGTCGCGGATGTGATAGACAGGCGGGGTGCCGAGATCCCCCGCGTTCCTGGAGATCCCGTGAACGACGACGTGTCGCGGAACCTCGTCGTCTTCCGCCTCAAGGGATTCGACGAGCCGGTGATGGCGAGCGCACCGACGCAGGCCGAGGACGCCGTCGAACAGGCGTGGGCGAACATCCGGCAGCAGCACAAGGTACGCGGGTCCGCGGTTTCGGCCGTCTACAGCGAATGGCAGCCTTCCGCGGCCGACCGGAAGTTCATGGCCAAGCACTTCCGCAAAGCCGAGTGCACCTACAGTTTCGCCCGGCCCGCCCCCGGCGAGTGGGAGCGCGCCTTCGCCGAAGCGCGCGCCGTGATGGCCGAAACTCAAGAAGCCCGGCAGGAGGAAGTGCTGCCGGTGTTGTGGAGTACGTCCTCACCGCGCGCCGGCCTGCTCGACGCACTCCCGCACCAGCCTCTGGTGCCGGGCCGGTTGTCGGTCGCGCTCGCGGTGGTGTCGCGGACCCCGCAGGGCAAGATCGGGATGCAGCACATCACCCGGCACCAGCACGAGCAGATGGGCACGCCACCACTCGAGGACCTGTTCGGCGTCGGCTACCAGAGCTTGGCGCGAGGCCTGAAGTTCGAAGTCCGCCGTTCGGGCGAGGACACGCTGGTCTCGGTCGCCAGGGAGAACCTGATGGCGGCGTCCGCGCTCGCCCTGCCCGACCTGTACGCCCAGCTGACCCAGCACCTCGGCGCGGGCGAACTGCTGGTGGGCCTGCCCTGCCCGGACGAGATGTACATCGCCAGGGCGGAATCCGGCTTGGCGGCGACGATCCGGGAGCAGGTGCTCGGTTCACCGTACGAGACAACGGAGCTGGTCCCGTCGGTGCTACGCCTCGGCCCCGGCGGCATGGAACTGCTCGCCGAACGGGACCGCTAGGGTCCGCTCCCCCCGCCCGCCGGCCAGAACATCGGCTCCACAGCGAGTGCTATGTGGGAGGGGTGTCCGACGCGTGGATGTACACCGCCGCCGGACATCCGCAACCAGGTCGACCACTGCTGAGTGCCGATCACGGCTACAACCCGCTCCACCGCCAACATCCCCTCCGGCTGGTCGGCGCGGGAAGCTTTCCCCGTGACGGGTGAACCTGCGGAACTTTCTCCACCCATCGACCAGGCGTCCTAGACACCCACTTGGACACCCACGAGACGAGTCAGGCCCCATCCGATCGGCGTGTCGCACCGCCCGGCGTGTCGGAGCGTTACGGAACGTGACCGGCTAGAGCACGGCCAGCCTTGCGCCGGTCGGCCCGCCCAACCCCTCCCCTCTCGCGCCCACCCGGATCGAAAGGTGCCACCGGTCCGTAGCGGCACCGCCGCTACCAGCAATTCTCCGAGCTGCCTCATGTTGCCGGATGTCGACGGGGGCGGTAGTTGCGGCGTTGAACAGCAGGTTGCCGAATACGCCGGCGCGCACCAGGCGCGGTCAAGCATCCACGGTTCGATCGCGGCCGCCGCTGCGTCGCGACGCGTTCAGCGTCTTCCGCTCAGCCCTGGCGGACCCGCCCTCAACTCTTGTCACCAAGGTCGTCCTCCAGCGTGTCGTCCACGGGGACATCAAGAACAAGCTTGCCCATTGGTCCTTCTGTCACATCCTCTACACGACGAAGGGACCAACCCCTTGGCCACTCACGTTGCGCAGTTGCCGGATCAACATCGAGACGCACGCGCACACCTTGGAACAGCGACGAAGTTGAAGCGCGTCGCTTAAATTCCGCCTCACCAAATCACACGCCTATGACGCGGGGGAGCCGAGTATCCCCGCGGGCGCGATGGCCAAGTTGATGGCCACAGAGACCGCCCAGTTCGTGGTGGATTCCTCGGTACAGATCCATGGCGCGCCACCGCGCTGCGCCGGGGGCATCTGCTCGAACACCTGTATCGGGAAGTGCGGGCGCCGCGCATCTACGAAGGCGCGACCGAAGTGCAGCGGGCCATCGTCGCCCGCGAACTGTTCCGCGACAGCAAGTCGGAAGACGCACCGGCCCGATGACCGGTGGGACCGTCGGCTGGCGACCAGTCATCGGACCCCGGGAGGAACTCGTGTTGACCGGTGCTATCCCGACCAGAGAACAGTTGGTCCGCCGGACCTCGGAATTGGTGCCGCTGCTGCGGAAGAACGCGCCGTGGTCGGAAGAGCATCGCCGCATCCATGACGAGTCGATCGAGGCGATGGCCGAGGCCGGGATCTTCCAGATGCGGGTGCCCGCGCTGTACGGCGGATACGAATGCGACGCGCGGACGATGGTCGAGGTGGCCACCGAGCTGGCGCGCGGCGATGGGGCCACCGCGTGGACCGCGTCGACCTACTGGATTCCGAGCTGGATGACCGTGCTGTTCCCGGAAGCGGTTCAGCAGGAGATCTTCTCCACGCCTCATGTGCGGATGTGCGGGACGCTGGCCCCGACCGGGACCGCGGCGCGCGCGGCCGGCGGTTTCCTCGTCAACGGCAAGTGGAGCTTCGTCACCGGCGCCCCGCACGCGCACTGGCAAGAGGTCACCGCGCTGCTGCCAAGCGACGACGGGCAACCCACCACGATCATGGCCCTGGTTCCCACCAAGGAGCTGCGGATCGTGGACGACTGGTTCACCTCGGGCCTCGCCGGATCGGGCAGTGTCAGCACGGTCGCCGAGGACGTTTTCGTGCCCGCCGAACGGGTTCTGTTGCTGGACGAGGTGCTCAACGGGCAGCTCCCCGCGCGGGCGAGCGCGCGCTCGCCGATTTATCGCGCGCCGATGCTTCCGGTCGCCTCGGTGTCTCCGGTCGGGACCGTGCTCGGGCTGGCGCGGGCGGCGCGCGAGGTGTTCTTCGACCGACTTGATCGAAGGATCACCTACACCACCTACCCGAGCCAGCGAGAGGCTCCGCTGACTCACCTGCAGGTGGCCGAGGCGGCGATGAAGATCGACGAGACCGAATTCCACGTGCACCGCCTCGCCGCCCTGGTGGACACCAAGGCAATCGAGGATTCGGAGTGGACTCTCGAGGACAAGGTCACCTCGCGGGCCGACCTCGGCATGGCCGCCAGGCTGGCGAAGGAGACCGTCGACCTGTTCGCGGCCGCGAGCGGCGGCTCGTCGATCTATCGCAACGTGCCGATTCAACGGATCCAGCGCGATATTCAGGCGATCAACCTGCACGCGTTCATCCACCCGGACACCAACGCGGAGTTGTACGGGCGCTATCTCTGCGGTCTTGAACCCAACACCGACTACCTCTGACCCGTATCCGCGAGTAAGGCTGTGACACGCTGCTGAGATGGCGATAGGTGCCGCTCTGGCCTGGGATGATGGTGGTTGCGAAGACACGATCAGTCCTGGGAGAGGGCACCTATCTGGTGGGTACTGTACCGCCGATACGGCCATCACGAAGTGCTGCTGTAGTACTAAGGTGGACACAGGCGCTGTACGTCATCGTTCCGTCGCTGCGCCATGTGGCATACAACCGCCTCCTCGGGAGGTCCGGATATCCAGGCTGGAGTCCGAGACGGGCGCCCAGGTCCTCGACCTGGGCAGCGCGTCCTAAAGCTGCGGTTTACTCTCCGAAGGACTTTTCCATGATGAGCAAAACCACCGTGGCTGGTGCGCGCCCAAAATCGGCCGACGTCGGCCGTCACTCGCTCGCTCGCTGAAGCCAACAAACGCCTCTGGACCACGCTGACGCGGGTCTACGTAACGCTGCGCCAGGCTGCTCGCCAGGATCACGGCGGCCCGCTGGCGCGGCGGCAGCAATTGAAACATCGCCACCAGGACGAGGCGAACGCGATGGCGGGCGGCCACGACCTCGGCGGGATCGGGCAGCTCGTCGACGACCAGGCGGTCCGGTACATCCAGGTGCACACCGACGACCGCCGCTCGAAGCGGTCGAAAGCCCGCCAGGCCCGCAGATAGGTCTCCTGGACGAGGTCTTCGGCATCGCCGATCGAGCCGGTCATCCGGTAGCAGTGGGCGAACAGCTCCCTCCGGAAGGCGCGGTCGCCGCGTCGAACTGGTCGGTCTTCGCGCCACGCATGGCCACACCGCATGCTGACTCGCCCTCCCGCCGAAAAGAAATCGCGGTCCGGCCGACTCTTCGGTGGCGGCGGCCGAGTCAACATGTGTATGACCGATAACACCTTCTTCGACCCTTTGCTGAGCGGCCGTCCACGCGCGGCGGCGCGGCAGGTCGCCACCCGGATTCTCTCCGGGCCCCACCTGGCGGTTCTCTCGACCACCAACCCGGACGGCTCACCCCAGGCCTCGGTGATCTTCGTGAAGCCCGACGGCGACGACGTGCTGTTCAGCACGATCGCGGGCCGCCGCAAGACCCTCAACATGCAGCGGGATCCGCGGGTAAGCCTGCTGGTCCACGGCCTGGTCGCGGACGGAGTGGAGTTCACCTACGCCGCCATCTCCGGCGTCGTCGAACTGACCGACGACCCGGACGGCGCCTTCCACCAGGAGATGTTCGACTTGTACATGGGCGGCGCGACCCCGCCGCCCGAACCCGGCGCGCACAGACTGATCGGCCGGCTGCGGCCCACGCGCATCTACGCCCCACCAGCCGACGATGCGGCGCCCGAACAGCCTTGAGCGTTGTTGAAGGGCCCTTTTGTCACCACGTGCGATGAAGGCGCCCTTCAGCGCACGTGACCTGCCGGGTGCCGAGGACGGCGGCGGGAGCCAGGCGGTCGGCGTCCTCGGTGCCGGGCTCGGCCCGGCCACTCCGGCTCGCATGCTCATTTGAGCGGGATGAACACCGAAGTAGTGGCACGTGACGAAGTCCCGGACGGGCAAGTCGGCAAGGAAAACGGGCACTTCTGGTCGGTTGCCGGTCCTTTCCGGTGCTTCGCGGCCGCGGCCGGCGATAGAGTGCAATTGCCAGCCAGGTGGAGTCGTTCATCTTGGGTCAGACGATTCTCTATTTTGTTCTTGGCCTTTCCGTCGGTGTAAGCGCAACGGGCAAGTCAGCCAGCCCTCCGGCGAGCGCGCCGGCCGCACGCGCCACATGGGCGACTGCTCTACAGCCGCTGAGCTGCGCGGAACCGTCACCGCTGCGCGACTGCGAAAGATCGGCCGAAAAAAGACCCCGTTTTTGCGCCAGTTATGGCGCGAGCACAAGGCCGACGTTCACCATTGCACCGTGACCAGCGAAGTTGTGGCGACAGCGATGAGCGGGCTCGTGGGGACGGCCTTGGCCGTCCGGTACGTGACACAATTGATCATCGTTCTCTGGTCATTCCGCGCGGACGAAGCCGGGCGCAAACACGCCATCCAGCTCCTCGAACTACTCCAAGGCAGAGGGTCCAGCGTCGAAGCTCGCAGTGACACTCGCAAGTGGGACTACTTCCGGCGACGCTCGTGCAGGCCGACCACCTTTGCCGGTTCGGCGTCGGCAACGGCGGCCGGGTCGGTGACCACGGCGCGCTTGCCTCGGCTCACGCTCACCAGCCCAGCCGCCCTGAGTTGCGCTATGGCGCGCTGAGCCGTCCCAAACGACACTTCGTACCGCTTCGCCAAATCAACGACGGTAGGAAGCTGCTGGCCGGGCGCGAGCACGCCGGACACGATCGCTCCCTGAAGATCCTTTGCGATGCGCTTGTAAGGACTCTCGCCCTCGGGCGCGGCAACCGGCGCGACCGGGGTGAGCTTGCCTTCCGCGCTGAGTGCGACGGGCAGATCGGGCAGCCGCCCGGCGAGGGTGCCGGACGCGCGGTCGTCGGCTTCGGCAACCCACGCGCTGTAGACGCGCAGGGTCGTCGTACCGCCTCCGCCGTGGCCAAGGCGTCCGGCGACCGTTCGAATGTCGGTGCCTGCCGCGATCAGCTCGGTTGCCGAGTAGTGCCTGAGCTGGTGAATGTTCATGTCCCAGCCAAGACGCTCGCACATCCGGGCGTACCGCCGGCTCACCGAGTCAGGCTTGAGCCACGTACTGCCGTCCGGCTTGAGCGAGAAGAGCCGTGCGGCAGCCGGCATGGCTTTCAGCCCGGCGCGCTCCGCGCAGTGCTCGCGGTAGGAGCGCAGCAACGCAACCGTGCGCTCGTCGAGCGGGATGCGGCGCTGCTGATACGACTTGGTCTCCTTCTCCCAGCATTCCCCAGTCGAGGTCCCGCCATGCTTCGGTGGCGATCCGCGCGGCCTGCTCCACACTCGGCGGTTGCGGGTTCGACGGAGCGCCCGGAAGTGGCTCGGCCAGGTCGAACGAGTTGACGCCGATCCAACCCCAGCGCTTCGCGCGCTTACCGGCACCGGAGAGCACCGCCTGGATTTTACGGAGAGACCCGTCACCGAGCCCCTTGCACACGTGAGGTCGACATTTGTCAGTGCACTGGTGTTCGCCTTGCTTGCGGTGCTCCACGAACTTGCGACCTCCGCAGTACGCGCGGCAGGTTCGGAGCACCGAATAGAAGGAGTCCAGGATGTGCCCGTCGATCTTGCCCAGCTGCTGTTCACCAAGCAGCGGACGAATGTGGTTCCGGGTGACCGACTCGTACCCCTCGATCGTCTTCGGTTCGACCTTGAGCAACTCGAAGTGCTTGTCCAAGAGCTGATTGACCGTCGCGCGGGTTTTCGAAGCGCGCCGCTCGTCGAGCTGGTTGAGGAGCTTCGTCCGAACCTTCTCGGCCTCGACAGCCGCGTCCGGTCCGGCGGGAACTACCTCGGTCAGGTGATGTTCCTTCTTGGTTACCGGATCGATACCGGCCTTGATCCTCACCCGCAGTGACCCGCTGGGCAGGGTCTCGATCATGCCGCGAGAGCGCCGCCTGGGCTTGGATGAGGTGGCCATGGGCCGGGTCGTACGCGCGCCCGGTCCACAAATGGGTCCATGCGGTACCCCCGAACCCGGCCGGGGGTACCGCTGACCTGCGAGCCGCCTAGGGGAATCGAACCCCTGACCTATTCATTACGAGTGTCTGTGATGTTGGTCACTATGGTTGCTACCTGGTCTTCCCCCAGCTCAGAAGCGCCTCACAGTTACTGCTCAGCCCCCTTGCTGCGACAGTTCGCAACACGGATAGCTACACGACAGTGCCCATGCTGCCACGATTCCGTCCTGCGAGCCCGAGTCGACCACCGTCACTCTGCGTTCGCATAAATGGCGACCAGGCTTGTACCGCATCGAGTCACGTCTCGCGTCCCACCGGCCTGAAGGCGCCGACCAGAGCCCATGACCACCCGGCGCCCACCAGGCAGCCGAACGTTTCTAGTTCATGCCGGCGTCCGTCGCCGGCACCCGCTAAGCGCACTGCCAGCACGATCCGTGCAGCAATGACAGCGCAGCCGTGCCGACCACCGCCCATAAAACCTGACTTGGCTCAAATTAGTGCGCACCGCGGTCGTGGATGCTGGTGAGGGCATCGCGGAGGTCGTCGGGTAGCGGGTCGACGGCGGTGAGGGTGTGCTCGCCGGCCTGGATGTTGATGGTGCGGTAGCGGCGGGTGGTGCGCACGAACTTCTTGATCGACCAGCCGGTGGTCTGCTCGATCCACCTGCTGACGGCCAGGGCGGCGAACACGACCGTCAGGTGCGCGTCGATCGACTCGCGCTTGTGGTGGTAGATCGGCCGCGCACGTAGGTCGTGTTTAGACATTCGGAACGACTTCTCGATGTGGAACAGTCGGTGGTAGGCGTCGATCACGAACTCGGCGGTGACGTCCGGGAGGTTGGTGACGTAGCCTTTGAGGCCGGCAAGGGCGCGTGCCTTGGCTTCCAGGGTCCGGTTGACACTCTTGGTGGCGCCGGTGAGCTGGATGAACCGGTTGCGTTTGACCGCGGTCTTGCCGGCGACGGCCTGCTCGGCCTTGGCGACCTGTTCGTCGATGCCGTGCAGGGTGCGCCGAGCCCGGTCCGCCCGGTACTGGTAGTAGATGATCTGGTCGCGGCGCTGGTCCTTGGGGCCCGCAGGCCAGGGCTGGGTGAAGATGTGCCCGTCGGGGATCTGCTCATCCGGGTGCTCGTGGCGCCACGCCTGGACCACGTACGGCACGTCGGGTATCCGCGCGCCGAGGATGAACGACAACCCCGCGGCCTCGATGGCCTGCTGGTTGGCCGCAGAGATCATGCCAGCGTCGACCACGACCGTGACATCAGCCAGCTGGTGGGCATCCATGAACGCACGGATGGTCGGCAGCATCGTAGTGGTCTCGCCCCGGTTGCCCTCGAACGCGTTAACCATCAACGGAAACCCGCTTGCGTCGGTGAGCAGCCCGATCGTGATCTGCGGCTCCAGGCGGCGTTCTTTGGAGAACCCGGGCTCACGGAACCCGTCCCCGGCATCGGTCTCGAAGTACAAGGTGGACACATCGTAGAGAACCAGTGACGCCGGCCCCAGATCAGCGGTGCGGGCGCACGCCGCGGCCAACTTCTGCCGCCAGGACTCTTTCGCGAACGCGGGCAGACGCCGCTTGAGGGTCGCGTACGCCGGCGGGTCGAAACCTGCCTCCTCGACCACCCGCAGACTGTCCAGCTTGCTGGTCGGCTCGACGATCCGTGCCAGCACCAGTAATCGGAACACCTCGTCACCACCAGCGGCCTCCTCGAACCCCAACAGCTGGTAGGCGTGGCCGAGCGCGTCCCACAGGTACCCCATCCGCGACGACGTGATCGCAAGCGGCCCACCACCAGCACCACTGCCGGCCTGCAACGCCGCGAAGTCCGGGCCAAAGTCGAGCTCGGGCTGCCCCACGGCCAGACGCTGCCTCGCCACCGCCTTGAGCGCCTCCAACGCCGCATCGTCATGCGCCGAGCCGATGTGCTCGATGTCCCGCGACCCGCGACGCGAGGAGTGCACGATCTGCACCGCCCTGGCCCCCGACGCCGTCTTCACCGTGCGCACATACGCCACGAGAGACAGCCTAGAACCGGCCGCTTAGTGCGCAAATTTTCGCCGTTTACACGACGAAACCGCAGCTCAACAGCCAGCACCCTACCCAAGATCAGCGATCTTGAGCCAAAGTCAGGTAAGGTAACGGAATGGTCATGCGGGTGGCGGTTCCCGTGCTGCCGTGCCGAGATGTGCAGGCAGCGCGGTCGTACTTCACGGACGCGCTCGGATTCGACACCATATTCACCTGGGAGACCCCACCTAGCTACGCGGCCGTGATCCGCGACACCGCCGAGTTCCACCTGTACGCCGAAAGCAGCGTCGGCCCGGCCAGGGTGACGGTTGTCGTCGACGACGTCGATTCCTGCCACGACGAGCTGCGCGCCCGCGGCGCCGACATCGTCGAGCCACTGGCTGACCGGCCCTACGGGATGCGCGACTTCAACGTACGGACACCCGATGGGCACTTGTTGATCTTTAGCCAGCCGCTTACCGAGTACGGGTGACCATCAGCGAACCAGCCGGAAGAATGACCGGACCTCGTCGACGAACAACGCCGGCTGCTCGAACGCCGCGAAGTGGCCGCCCTTGCCGGGCTCGTTCCAGTACCGGATGTTCGGGAACCGGCGCTCCGCCCACCGCCGAGACGGGCGCTGCAGCTCCTTGGGGAAGACCGAACAGCCGGTGGGTACGGTCACCGGCGCGCCGGCCGACCCGGAGATCCATTCGTTGACCTGCCGGAGGCTTTCCCAGTACAGCCGGGCGGATGAGGCACCGGTGCCGGGCAGCCAGTAGAGCATCAGGTTGTCGAGCAGCTCATCCCGGGTAATAACCCGATGCAGGTCGCCACCGGAGCCGGTCCACGACCAGAACTTCTCGACGATCCAGGCGCAGAGGGCGGCCGGCGAGTCGACCAGCCCGTAGCCGACCGTCTGCGGCCGGGTCGACTGCTGCGCCGAGTATCCGGAGCCCCATTCGTCCGCCTCCCGCAGTGTCGCGAGCGCCGCCCGCTCGGCACCGGTGAGGTCGTCCAACGTGGCCGGATCGGGCGGTGCGAGCGGCGGCATGAGATGGATGCCGCGACCCGATCGGGTTGCCGTTGACCGATGCTCGTGGCGATGCTGGTGCCCCAGTCGCTGCCCTGGGCGCCGAACCGCCGGTAGCCGAGCCGGGCCATCAGCTCGCACCACGCGTCGGATATCCGCTCGATCCCCCACCCCGGCGCAGCCGGCTTGTCGCTGAAGCCGTAACCGGGAAGCGATGGGCAGACCCCTAGAACCGGCCGCTTAGTGCGCAGATTTTCGCCGTTCACACGACGAAACCGCAGCTCAACAGCCAGCACCCTACCCAAGATCAGCGATCTTGAGCCAAGTCAGGGCTAAGCGCACTGCCAGCACGATCCGTGCAGCAATGACAGCGCAGCCGTGCCGACCACCGCCCATAAAACAGCCAGCGCGCACCAACCTTCACTGCTCGCATCTGATTGATCCTCACTCGGCTCGCCTCAACAAGCTTATGATCTCTTTTGAAGCTTCATGACAACCGAATTTGCTGATCCGCGTGATGTCGTGAAAGAATTCAACGCGGCCTTGAGTACCGGAGCCAAGACTCCAGCGCCAAGCTTCGATATCGAGGCCTGAGGAGGCAGTAGCCATACAGCTGCCGCAAGGCCAATATCGAGCTTGCTCGGTCGGACCGCATTTATCTTTCCTCGCAGGCTCGCGGTTTTTTCGATAGAAGATTCAATCTTCAATACATGTTGAGCGAGGCGCTCATCCATGATGCTCTCATATTCTTGCATTTCGTTCGCTGGTATCGGATACCCCCCATCAGCAAGTTCGCGGACACCGTCACGCCAATCATTGAATGAATCTTCCGAAGCTCTAATGCTGCAGATAGTCTCAAACGTAGCCTCATCGAATACCGGAACGAGTACTCGTTTCAAACTGCCGACGGCGAGACTGTCACGGATCTGCCTATTTAGTTTTCCGGCATCGGTCACGCGTTGCCGTAGCAACATAAGATCGGAATCTGCGGTAGGCAAGAACCGCGATTCAGTTGCGCCCGCAACCGCCAGCACGCTATTAAAGTAGATCATTGGACTTTCAATCACCGAGCGCGCGTGATCCTGTGGCACAACTCCGCCACCGGGCATGACACTTAATCCGCGTATGTTGTCGGATTGAGCCGGAGGAATC